>NC_014211.1:300000-600000 GCF_000092985.1 Nocardiopsis dassonvillei subsp. dassonvillei DSM 43111 | reverse complement strand
GGCCTTGGCGACCAGCAGCAGCGGGGACACCCGCACGTCGGCGAAGTCGGGCCGCTCGCGCAGGCGCGCGACCGCCTTCATCGTCCTGGTGACGTCCACCTGGAGGAACTCGGTGACGTGCGGAGCGGTGAACGCGCTGCCGACCATCGCCGCGGCCGTGTGCTTGCGCACGCCCTTGACGGGCACGCGCCGCTCGCGCGCGGTGCGGTCCACGGCCGCCGCGGGGGCGGCCTGCACGGTCTCCGCGGCCGCCGGGCCCCCCGGAGCCTGACCGACCGCGGCCCGCACGTCCTCGCGGGTGACGACGCCGTTGTCCCCCGTGGGGGTGACCGACGCCAGGTCCACGCCGAGGTCCTTGGCCAGCTTGCGCACCGGCGGCTTGGCGAGCGGACGGCCCGGCGCCCGCGCCGGGGCGGGGGCCGGGGCCGCCCGCGTCTCCCGCACCGCGGGCGTGTTGGCGGGCGCGGGCTCGCTGACGCGCGGCACGGGCGGCGACACCGGCGCCGAGGGGCCCGGGCGGCGGCGCGGTCGGCGCTGGGTGGAGGCCGCCTTCTCGCCGTAGCCGACCAGCGGCTTCTCCCGCTCCTCGGAGTCCGCCGACGGGGCGGCCTCCGGGGCGGAACCGCCGGAGCCGTCGTCCACGGTGATGATCACCGCGCCGACCTCCACGGTCTGGCCCTCCTCGGCCAACAGCTCGCGCACCGTCCCCGCGAACGGGCTGGGGAGCTCGACGACCGCCTTGGCGGTCTCGATCTCGCAGATCATCTGGTTGACCCCGACCTCGTCACCCGGCTTGACGTACCAGGAGAGGAGTTCGGCCTCGACCAGGCCCTCCCCGACGTCGGGCAGCTTGAACGACTGCACTCCGCCGACGGCGGGTTCGTTCTTGGAAATCGCCATGTCCTTCGGTTTCCCCGATCCCTAGTACGCGAACGCCCGGTCGACACCGTCCAGAACCCGGTCCAGGTCCGGCAGGTAGTGCTCCTCCAGCCGGGACTGCGGGTAGGGGGTGTCGAACGCGGCCACGCGGATGACCGGCGACTCCAGGTGGTAGAAGCACTCCTCGGTGACCCGGGCGGCGATCTCCGCGCCGGGGCCGCCGGAGAGGGGGGCCTCGTGGGCGACGACCAGGCGCCCCGTCCTCTTCACCGAGGCGAACAGGGTCGGGTAGTCCACGGGGGACAGCGAACGCAGGTCGACGACCTCGACGGAGTGGTCGGTGTCGGCCTCGGCGGCCTGGAGCGCCGTCTTGACCATGGGCCCGTACGCCAGGAGGGTCACGTCCGTGCCGGGACGGACCACGCGCGCGGCGCCCATCGGGGCGGCCTCGGCGATGGACGCCTCGGTGTCGACCTCGGCCTTCTCGTAGTAGCGCCGCTTGGGCTCCAGGAAGATCACCGGATCGTCGGAGCGCACGGCCTGCTGGATCATCCAGTAGGCGTCCTCGGGGTTGGCCACCGACACCACACGCAGCCCGGCGGTGTGGGTGAAGTAGGCCTCCGGGGACTCGCTGTGGTGCTCGACCGCGCCGATGCCGCCGCCGTAGGGGATGCGCATGACCACGGGCATGCTGAGCGTGCCCGCCGAGCGGCGCCGCATCTTGGCCAGCTGGGTGAAGGTCTGGTTCGCGGCCGGGAAGAAGAAGCCGTCGAACTGGATCTCCACCACGGGGCGGTAGCCGCGCATGGCCATGCCGATCGCGGTGCCGACGATGCCGGACTCGGCGAGGGGGGTGTCGATGACCCGGTCGGCGCCGAAGTCCTTGTACAGGCCGTCGGTGACCCGGAAGACGCCGCCGAGCCTGCCGACGTCCTCGCCCATGACCAGGACCTTGGGGTCGTGCTCCATGGCGGCGCGCAGGCCGGCGTTGATGGCCTTGCCGATGGTGAGGTTGGTTCCCATGGCCTAACGGCCCCCTTCCGCGCCCGCGCCCTCGAAGGAGGCCAGGTAGTCGGCGAACTCGGACCGCTGCTGGTCGATGTGGACGTTGGGCTCGGCGTAGACCTCGTGGAAGATGTCGAGGGGCTCGGGGTCGGGCAGGGAACGGCACTCGGTGCGCACCTGCTCGCCCAGCCGGTCCGCCTCGGCGTCCACGGACGCGAAGAACTCCTCGTCGGCGTGGCCGCCCCGCTCCAGGTAGCGGCGGACCCGCAGGATCGGGTCCTTGGCCTTCCACTCGTCGAGCTCGGCCGACGCGCGGTAGCGGGTGGGGTCGTCGTTGGTGGTGTGGGCGCCCATCCGGTAGGTGAACGCCTCCACGAGCGTGGGGCCGTTGCCCTCGCGGGCGTTGGACAGCGCGACCCGGGTCACGGCCAGGCAGGCCAGGACGTCGTTGCCGTCCACGCGCAGGCCGGGGAAGCCGAACCCGGCGGCGCGCCGGTAGATGGGCACGCGGGCCTGGCGCTCCAGCGGTTCGGAGATCGCCCACTGGTTGTTCTGGCAGAAGAAGACCACCGGGGCGTTGTTGACCGAGGCGAAGTTGAACGCCTCGTTGGTGTCGCCCTGGCTGGTGGCCCCGTCGCCGAAGTAGGAGATGACGGCGGTGCCGTCCTCGCCGACGGCGCCGTCGCGCTGGACGCCCATGGCGTAGCCGGTGGCGTGCAGGGTCTGGCTGCCGATGACGATCGTGTACAGGTGGAAGCCGTGCTCGTGGGGGTCCCAGCCCCCGTTGGTGACGCCGCGGAACATGCCGAGCAGTTCACGGGGCTCGATGCCCCGGCACCACGCGACGCCGTGCTCGCGGTAGGAGGGGAAGGCCATGTCCTTCGCGCCCAGCGCGCGTGCGGAGCCGATCTGCGCGGCCTCCTGGCCCAGCAGCGAGGCCCACAGGCCCAGCTCGCCCTGGCGCTGGAGGGAGACCGCCTCGCTGTCGAACCTGCGCACCAGGACCAGGTCGCGGTACAGGGCGCGGATCTCCTCGGCGCTGATGTCCAGGGGGTAGTCGGGGTGCCCCGTCAACTCCCCTTCCGGTGTCAGGAGCTGGATCAGCTCCGGTTCCTCGTGCACGGTCGTGTCCGACACGTTGCTCCCTCGGGTTCTCGGGGCCGAATTCGCGTGGGTGAACGCTGATCGGCCGAATCACGGTCCTCGTCCCACCCGGGGTGGTGGGCGGGAGTTGGACAGCCCTCTCCATATCGTGACAGAACTCACCATGGAGAGCGCAAGCCCTCAGCGTCACCTTTTCAGCTGCGGGCCCCATGATCCCCGATCCCCGACCAGTGCGATTACCAGGGCTTCCTAGCACTTACAAGGGTTTCCAACGACTTTTCGAGGACGCGGCCGCTACCCGCGCGGCCCGCGCGGGGTCCGGGGACACGAGAACCGCTCCGGCACGGGGAACGCCCGCCCGCGCGCACCGGTCGGCGTGCGGGGGACGCCTTCTTCCGTCACGGGCCCGGAGGCACCGCGCACCCCGCGCACCCGGTCCTCCGGCACCGGCGCGGGGCGCCGACCCGCGGCCCCTCCGGACACGCCCGCATGACAACCGTCATGCGACGATCGGTGTGAAACGCGGAAAAACCAGATGATCAGCGGTACTACTGTGCGCCATCCGCCGAAACTAGGTTCAGAACATGAACCGCGACGACGAACATCCCCCCGCGCAACCGCTCCGGACGGCTCCCCCGGCCCCGGGTGCGGGCCCCGAACACCCCTCAGCCGAGACCAGGCGGCGGCGCGGCCCCCGTCCGGTCCCGCCGGGCGTGCCCTATCACCGTGTCCTCGCCCACGAGAAGCGCCGCGTCTGGCGCGGCATCGCCGCTCTCGTCCTCTTCATGGGCGGGATGCTGGTCTTCTCCTTCGCCGCCGGGTTCCTCGGCGCGTTCGCCGACTTGGCGCTCGGCCGCTCCAGCGTGATGCTGGGCGGGGACGAGTTCACGCCCGTCACCCAGGCCTCCACCCTGCTCGGGCTCGCCCTGCTGCTGCCGTGGAGCATGCTCATCCAACGGTGGCTCTACGGCGTGAGGGGCGCCTCGCTGCATTCGGTCCGGTCGCTCTTCCGAGCCGACGTGTTCGGGCGGTCCCTCCTGGTGGTCCTGCCCGTCTGGACGGTCTACCTGGCCGTCTTCTCCGTCTTCACGCCCTATCCCGAAACCTCCTGGCTGTTCGCCGACCTCATCGCCATGTTCGCCGTCACCGTGCTGCTGGCACCGTTGCAGTCGGCCGGTGAGGAGTACGGTTTCCGCGGGCTCGCCTTCCGTGTCGCCGCGAGCTGGGGCCGTGGCGCGCGCACCAGCCTCGTCCTCGGCGTGTTCGTGTCGAGCCTGCTGTTCATGGCGGCGCACCTGGCGTTCGACCCGTGGCTCAACCTGTACTACTTCACGATGGGCGTCACCCTCGCCCTCATCACGTGGCGCACGGGTGGTCTGGAGATCGCCGTGGTCATTCACGCGGTCAACAACACGCTCGCCTTCCTCATCACCATCGTCACGCACGCCGACCTCATGGAGGGGATGGACCGGTCGGTGGGCGCCGGGTCGCCCGTCATGCTCGTGCCCTGCGTCCTGCTCATCGCGATCACGGCCGTGGTGTGGCTGCGCACCCGACGTACGGGACCGGAGACGACCCCCGTGGGGCCGGCCCCGAACCCGGTGGCGGAACGGAACGCGTGACCGGTCCGGGGGTTCACGGGCCCCGCCCGTGAGCCCGGTTCGGGTACCGGTCGGGGGCATCGGACCCGGGGGACGACCGTTTGCCGGCTTCGGGGAGGACACCGGCGTCGGCTCCGGGCCGTCACCGGCACGGTTCGCGGGGGGACGTGTCGCGGGGGGCACGGCCGCCCCGAACACCGGCGGGGGATGCGGGGCCGTTCGGCCCGGCGGTGCTCGCGGGCCCTCACCGGCCCGGGGGGGGCGGGGCCCTGCGCGGCCGGTTACTCGGCGGCGGCGTGCGCCCTGGAGGCGGGGACCCTCATGCCGCGGTCGCGGGCGTAGTCGGCGAGCATCTCGCGGAGCTGGCGGCGGGCGCGGTGCAGCCGGGACATGACCGTCCCCAGGGGCGTCCCCATCCGCTCGGCCACCTCCTTGTAGGCGTAGCCCTCGATGTCGACGAGGTAGATGACCTCCTGGAACTCCTCGGGCAGGCGGGCGAGCGCCTGCTTGATGTCGGAGTCGGGCAGGTGGTCCAGGACCTCGTTCTCGGCCGACCTCATGCCGGAGGACGTGTGCGCCTCGGCGGCGGCGAGCTGCCAGTCCTTGATCTCGTCGGTGGTCTCCTGGCGCGGTTCGCGCTGCTTCTTGCGGTAGCTGTTGATGAAGGTGTTGGTCAGGATCCGGTAAAGCCAGGCTCGCAGGTTCGTACCCGCGCGGAACTGGTGGAAATTCGCGAAGGCCTTGGCGAAGGTCTCCTGCACGAGGTCCTCCGCGTCGGCGGGGTTGCGGGTCATCCGCAGGGCCGTGGGGTAGAGCTGGTCGGCGAACGGTGTCACCGCGGTGGCGAAGTCCAGCGTCTGCTCCCCCTCGCGGGTCTCACCGGTCGTGGAGGCCTGGTCCATTTCGATAGTCGTCAAGATTCCCCCTCAGGACGACCGGACGGTCACTTCCACTGTGTAAGACGCCGCCGCAGGCCTCCAATGATGACATCAATCCGCGTGATACGAGTCACGGGACCCCCGAAACAGTCACCGGTACTGCCCAATGTGAGGTAAAGGCCCGGCGCGCCTCCTGGTCAGGATGCCTACCCGTTTGCGCGTGCCGTACGCTTGCGACGTCCCCCTCCCCGCCGGTCCGGGGAGGCGGCCCGCCCGCCGCAGGCACGTGCGGCACACCCCTTTTCCTTGTGGAGGACCCTGTGGCCCGCGTCGTTGTTGACGTCATGCTCAAGCCCGAGATCCTGGACCCCCAGGGCCAGGCCATCGCCGGGGCCTGCTCCCGTCTGGGCTTCGAGGGGATCGAGCAGGTCCGCCAGGGCAAGCGCTTCGAGGTCGAGGTGGAGGGCGCGGTGGACGAGGCCAAGCTCGCCGACGTCCGCCGCCTGGCCGAGACCCTCCTCGCCAACACCGTCATCGAGGAGTACAGCGTGCGCGTGGAGGACTGACCTCCGCGCGTGTGACCCGAGGCACTCCTACGCCGCGTCCCTCCCGGATTCCGCCGTCGCGGAAAACCCGCGGGGAAATCCGCGGGAATTCGTCCGCACGGTGTCCGACGTGCCCGAAGTGCCGGAGAGAACAGCCGTGTCCCCGCCGGGGACACGGCTGTTCGTTTTACTCCGTCCGCCCTCGGGGAAGGTTCCTAACATGCCGGGATGAACACGACAACGGAGCACGAGAGGTGTACGAATGGACGCCGATTTCTCGATCTCCCTCCCAAGGCAGGCGTATACGGTCGCCGTCGCCCGCGATGTCCTGGGCACCCTCCTCGTTCGCGCGGGAGTGTGCGGGGACTGCGTCGACGACATCCTCCTGGCCGTCTCCGAGGCCTGTGCCAACGCGATCGACCACGGCGGGCCGGCCCGTGACTACAGGGTCGAGGCGGAGATGGGCGGGCGATGGTGTGAACTGCGGATATCCCATACCGGGAGAGCGCCCGATCCCGTGGCGCTCGCGGAGCGGTTCACCACCGACCACACGCCCCTCCCCGGTCTGGAAGCGGAATCGGGCAGGGGCATTCTGTTGATGCGCTACCTCATGGACGAGGTCGCCTTCGAGGGGGAACCAAGGACCACGGTCCTGCTGCGCAAGCGGCTCACGGCTTGCGACGGACCGCCGGAGGAGAGCGCCGCCGATCAGGTGCCGGCCCAGCGCTACGCCCTGATGTGAGCGGGCCGAGCCGCGTGTCCCCCGGCCCCGGGACGCGGCGGCCCCCGGCCAGGGCCCGGACCGCGCCGTCCACGCGCGCGTCCACCGCCCCGCCGCGACCGCGGACCATCCCCGTGACGCATCACACAGGGCCCTTCCGACACCACCGTTTCCGCCTGTGGAATGCCACACCGGAACGCGGTGCGTGACCACCGGAGTTCAGAGCATCCTCCAAAGGAAAGGCCCCCGAGGGGCTCCGCCGTCGTACCCGACCACAGGTGAGCGGGTACGCTGCGGAGTGCGGACGCACCGTCCCCAGGGACGGGGCCAGGCAGCGGCGTCTCCCTCGCCGCACTCTCCCCGCCTCACGCGGGGACGGACTCGACCCGATCTCTCGGAGTGTGCTCATGACAGCCCGTGTGGGCGTCGTCACCTTCCCCGGCTCCCTCGACGACAAGGACGCCGCGCGCGCCGTCGCGCTGGCGGGCGCCGAACCCGTCTCGCTCTGGCACGCGGACGCCGACCTCAGGGGCGTCGACGCCGTGGTCCTGCCCGGCGGCTTCTCCTACGGCGACTACCTGCGCTGCGGGGCCATCGCCCGGTTCGCCCCCCTGATGTCGGAGCTGGTCCCGGCCGCCCGCTCGGGCGCGCTGCCGGTCCTGGGCATCTGCAACGGCTTCCAGATCCTGTGCGAGAGCCACCTGCTCCCCGGAGCCCTGACCCGCAACTCCTCGCTGCGGTTCGTCAACCGCGACCAGGTGCTGCGCGTGGAGAACACCGGCACCGCCTGGACCGGCGCCTACACCGAGGGCCAGGAGATCCTGGTGGTGCTCAAGAGCGGTGAGGGCAGCTACGTCGCCGACGAGCACACCCTGGACGAGCTGGAGGCCACCGGCCGCGTCGTGGTCCGCTACGTCGGCGGCAACCCCAACGGCTCCCGCCGCGACATCGCCGGGATCACCAACGAGCACGGGAACGTCGTCGGCCTCATGCCGCACCCCGAGCACGCCGTCGAAACGCTCACCGGCCCCTCCGACGAGGGCCTGGGCTTCTTCTCCTCGATCCTCGCCCACCTGGCCGCCGGTTCGCCGGTGAACGCCTGAGCCGCATCCCGAACTGGAGGGTTGGCCGATGATGGGGCTGCTGCGCTCCAGAAGGACGATGTTCGTCCTCGTGGGGCTGGTCGTGGTCGGACTGGTGGTGTCCGCGGGCATCGGCCTGTTCAACGCCATCGGCTCGGCACCCGTCGCCTCGCCCCCTCCCCAGGGCCAGCAGGACGGGGGCCAGGGCGGCGCTCCGTCCCAGAACCCGCCGCCGGACGTGGACGTACTCGGCCAGGCGCCCTCCGGTCTGTCCTACGTCTCCGATCCGGAGGCCGACGTCTACTGCGAGGGCACCGAGTGCGTCCGGCTGGTGATGGTCATGACCGAGGACGGTGAGCTGACCGAGGACTCGCGCGAGACCGTCGACACGGTGGTCTCCCACCTCCTCGGCCGGGGCTGGGAGGAGCAGGAGCCCCAGGGAGCACCCGAGGAGCAGGTCTTCCTCAGCGACGGCGAACACATGCTGGCCGACACCTCCGCCCACGACGAACCCGAGTCCCCGGCGACGCTGATGCTCGGCGACGCGAGCGGGCCCCAAACGCCCTGACCCGACCTTCCGCGCCGTTGGTCGGACGCCACGGCCCGGCTTCCACCCGAACACCCCGAACGGAACCACGCATGTCTGAAGCACCTGGTCTCGACACCGTCGCCGTGGCGCACGACAACCCCGACACACCGCAGCCGTACGCCGAACTGGGTATGGCCAAGGACGAGTACGAGCGGGTACGCGAGATCCTGGGCCGCCGCCCCACCTCCGCCGAGCTGGCCATCTACTCGGTCATGTGGAGCGAGCACTGCTCCTACAAGTCGTCCAAGGTGCACCTGCGCCAGTTCGGGGAGAAGGCGCCCGAGAACGACGCCCTGCTCGTCGGCATGGGTGAGAACGCGGGCGTGGTGGACGTCGGCGACGGCCGCGCGGTCACGTTCAAGATCGAGTCGCACAACCACCCCTCCTACGTGGAGCCGCACCAGGGCGCGGCCACCGGCGTGGGCGGCATCGTGCGCGACATCCTCACCATGGGCGCCCGCCCCGTCGCGGTGATGGACGCGCTGCGGTTCGGCCCGGCCGACGCCGACGACACCAAGCGGGTGCTGCCCGGCGTGGTGTCGGGCATCTCCTTCTACGGCAACTGCCTGGGCCTGCCCAACATCGGCGGCGAGATCGGCTTCGACGCCGGGTACATCGGCAACCCGCTGGTCAACGCGCTGTGCGTCGGCGTGATGCGGCACGAGGACATCAAGCTGGCGCAGGCGCCCGGTCCGGGCAACAAGGTGGTGCTGTTCGGCTCCACCACCGGCCCCGACGGGATCGGCGGCGCCTCGGTGCTGGCCAGCGCCACCTTCGACGACGAGTCGCACGCCAAGCGGCCCAGCGTGCAGGTCGGCGACCCGTTCATGGAGAAGCTGCTCATCGAGTGCAGCCTGGAGCTGTTCGAGAAGGACCTGGTCGTCGGCATCCAGGATCTGGGGGCGGCGGGCGTGTCCTGCGCCACCACCGAACTCGCCGCGGGCGGCACCGGCGGCATGCGCGTCCAGCTGGACCGGGTCCCGCTGCGCGACCACCGGCTCACTCCCGAGGAGATCCTCATGAGCGAGTCGCAGGAGCGCATGATGGCGATCGTCGAGCCCGCGAAGCTGGACGAGTTCCTGGCCATCTGCGACAAGTGGCAGATCCTGGCCACCGAGATCGGCGAGGTCACCGACGTGACCCCCGAGGAGGCCGAGCGCGGCGGTCGCCTGGTGATGACCTGGCACGGCGAGACCGTGGTGGACATGCCGCCGCGGACCGCCTCCGACGAGGGCCCCGTCTACCAGCGCCCGTACGCGCGCCCGGCCTCGCAGGACGCGCTCCAGGCCGACGACGCCGGGAAGCTGCCCCGGCCCTCCGGCGACGCCGAGCTGCGCGAGCAGGTGCTGCGCGTGCTGGGCGCCCCGGGCGTGGGCGACCCGACGTGGGTCACCCAGCAGTACGACAGCTACGTGCGCGGCGACACGGTGGTCTCCACCCCGCACGACGCCGGGATGATCCGCGTCTCCGACGACTCCCACCGCGGCGTGGCCCTGTCCACGGACGGCAACGGCCGCTTCACCCGGCTGGACCCGTACACGGGCACGCAGCTGGCCTACGCCGAGGCCTACCGCAACGTCGCCGCCACGGGCGCGCGCCCGCTGGCGGTGACCAACTGCCTCAACTTCGGCTCGCCCGAGGACCCCGGGGTGATGTGGCAGTTCGCCGAGTCCACCCGCGGGCTGGCCGACGCCTGCCAGCAGCTGGGCACCCCGGTGACCGGCGGAAACGTGAGCTTCTACAACCAGACCGGTGACGTGGCGATCAACCCGACCCCGGTGATCGGTGTGCTCGGCGTGATCGACGACGTGCGCACGCGGCTGCGGACGTCGTTCGACACCGACGGCGCCCGGGTGTTCCTGCTGGGCGAGACCCGGCCGGAGTTCGGCGGCTCGGCGTGGGCCGACACGGTCCACGGCCACCTGGGCGGCCTGCCGCCGCGGGTGGACCTGGCCGCCGAGGCCGCCCTGGGCGAGGTGCTGGCCGCCTCCGCCGAGCGGGGCCTGGCCGAGGCCGCGCACGACCTGTCCGACGGCGGCCTGGCGGTCGCGCTGGCCGAGTCGGCGATGCGCGGCGGCCGGGGCGTGCGGGTGACCGTGGACGGGGACGTGTTCACCGCCCTGTTCAGCGAGTCCGGCGCCCGCGCGGTCGTCGCGGTGCGGCCGGGCGAGGAGGAGGCGTTCGTGGCGCTGGCCAACGAGCACGGCGTGCCGGTGGAGCAGATCGGCGTCGTGGGCGGCGAGACCCTGTCGGTCACGCACCCCGGCGGCGCCGTGGAGATCGCGCTGACCGACCTGCGCGCCTCCTACGAGGCGGCCCTGCCCGCCCTGATGGACGGCGTGTGACACTGGCCGTTCGCGGCGGGGGCGTCCTTCGGGGCGCCCCCGCCGCGTCGTCTCGGCCGACCCCGGGTGATCGCCGCCCGAGTCGGCGACGGTCACCCGGGACGCGCTCAGCCGCGCGGACGCAGCGGTCCGGGACGCCCCTCCCGGACCCGGTGGCCGCTCCCGCGCCTTCGCGTGCGGCGCCCGGAGGAGGTTTTCCGCGTGGTTGCCGCTGGCTGGGTAGGGGACCGGGGAGAATCGGTGGACCGGGTCCCACGCGGGAACCGGGAGCGTACGGCGACGGAAGGGAGCGGACGTCATGCGACGCGGCAGGTTGAAGGGCCCCCTGGGCAGCCACGAGCGTCCGGCGAGCGCCCTGGGTTTCCGCGCGGTGCTGGCCGTGTTCGGCGCCCTGGTACTACTGCTCGGCGCGATCGCCGCGTACGTGTGGACCGACCAGCTCTGGCTGGTCGTCCTGCTCGGCGCGGGCTTCGTCGCCGCGTGCGTGAACGTGTACTGGGTGTCCAGGCGCCGCAGGTACGAACACCCCTCCCCCTGACGGTCAGGCGACCGGGGTCAGCGTGACGGCCACCGGCCGGTGGTCGGAGTGCGGCACGTCCGGGTTGGCCGGATCGCTCGGCGCCAGGTCCCCGGTGTGCAGGACGTGGTCGATCTGCTGGTCGGAGCCGGTCTCCCCCGGCAGAGTGGGGAAGGGACGCGTGTTCCGGAACGCGTCGAGCAGTCCGTGCTCGGTGAGCAGGCCCCACGCGGGGTCGTCCGGTTCGATGTTGAGGTCCCCCGCCACCACGACGGGCGTTCCGCGCTCCCGCGCCCGGCGGGCGATCTCCGCGATCTCGCGCAGCTGGCGCCGGGAGGACTCCGCGCGGAAGCCGCGGTCGGCGGGCTGCACGTGGGTGGAGACCACCGTGACCCCGGTACCGCCGTGGTCCACGGTCACCTCCAGCGCCTGGGCCCCGGTGGGACCGCTCGGCGTGAGCGGGTGCCGCCGCTCACGGGTGACCGGCAGGGAGGTGAGCACGGCGTCGCCCCACAGCGGCCCGTCGGCCGGTCCCCAGTGCGCGGCCATGCCGAGTTCGAGCGCGAGCCGGGACAGCACGTCGTTGCCTCCGTTGAGCAGCCAGCCCCGGTCCACCTCGCTGAGGACGACGACGTCGGCGTCCAGGCGGCGCAGCGCCCCGGCCTGCTCGGTGACGGAGAACCGGCCGTCCATGCCGAAGCCCATCCGCACGTTGTAGGCGGCCACGCGCAGCCCCTCGGTCCCGCTCGCGGGTGCGGGTGCGAACGTGCGGGCCGCGAACACGGGCCAGAGGGCGGTGGCCGCCAGGGTGAGCGCGGCCGTCCCCGCGGTCAGCGCGAGTGCGCGAGGGCGCGGAGGCCCACCGGTCTCCAGAACCGGGGAGGACACGGCGGGCAGCAGCAGGGCCGCGGCGAGGAAGGGCACGTACGCGTTGGGCACGTACAGGTCGTAGGCGGAGTAGAACGCGAATACCAGCACCACGAACACCAGCAGGCCCGACGCGGCGGCCAGCCCGCTGCGCGCCGCCGACGCCCGCCCGGGCCGGGCGAACACGGCCCGGCCCGCGCAGGCGGCCAGGGCGAGCTGACCGGCGACCAGCGCCGCCGCGGACGGCAGGGCCGCCGCCTCCGGGGTCACGCCGTCGGAGGACGCCCAGGCCAGCCACGCCAGCGCGGCCAGGAGCACGACGGGGGCCGCCCACCGGCTCCGGCCCGGAAGGAGCGGACGCCGGACGAGGCCCACCGACAGCACGGCGCCCGTGGCGACGGCCGCCGCGCCCAGAGGTGACCCCGCGAGGGTCTGCCCCACCGCCGGATTGGCGGTGTACAGGCCGCTGAGGAAGAACAGGGGGCCCAGGACCAGCCAGGCCCGGGGCGGCACGGGGCGGGCGGGCCCCGGGGCGGTGTCCCGGACGTTGAGCAGCAGGAGCAGGAGGAGCCCGACCTCCGCGATGACCGGCGCCCACGCCAGGGGCGTCGGCCACCACACGAGGTCGATCACGCCGAAGAGGGAGCGTACGACCGCGGTGGCCGCGATCGCGGCGACGACCCCGGTCACCACCTCGCGTCCGCACAGGCGTCCGTCGACGGCGGACGCCATCGCGGTGCACACCAGCCACACGGTCCCCGCGCCCACCGTGGCCGCGGAGACGTACAGCTGCGGGTCGCCGCCCTCGGTGGCCTGGAGCGCCAGGCGCCCCGCCGCCATCACCACGACGGCGGCGCCCGCCATGGCCGTGGGCGGGATCCGGCGGGCGAGGGGGACGAAGGGGAACGGGGCCAGGAACCAGGCGAGCGCGAACGCGCCCATCAGCGCGGGATCGGTCGTCCCGGCCTGGCCGAACACGGTGATCAGGGACGGCAGGAACACCCGGAGGGCGTCCAGGAGCAGCACGGTGCCGACGGCGGCGGCGAGCAGGTCCCGGCGCATGGCCCTCCGCTTCCTCGGTGGACACGAGGAATTCTCATGTTCCGCGCCCGCCGTGGCAAGGGGGTCAAGCGGTACCGGTTCCCGGAAGCGCCGCCGGGGGCTGGGGCACGGCCCCTCCCCCCGGCGCGCACCGGCTCGCCGACCGGTCAGACGGTGGCCAGGGGGATCCGTGCCTTCACGGCCTCGGCGATCATGCCGACGTCCACCGGGTCGGAGGTGAGGACCGTCGCCCCCGTCTCCACGGCGACCCGGACCACCATGGCGACCACGATGTCGCTCGTGCCGGAGATGCCCGGGAGCTTGCCGATCCCGCGGGCCATCGGATCGTGGAACCACGGCGGAGCGGCCGGGGCAGGGGTCCTCCCCCTACCCGGCCGCTCCACTCGGCCTGCTCAGCGGTCCGCGGTGCCCTCCCCGGCCAGCGCGTCCTGGCGGATGAGGTCGGCGGCGCGCTCGCCCAGGGCCAGGACCATGACCATGGGGTTGGGCGTCGGCAGCGTGGGGAACACCGACGCGTCGGCCACCCGCAGGCCGCGCAGCCCGCGCACGCGCAGGCGCGGGTCGACCACGGCGCCGTCGTCGTCGGCGGCGCCCATCCGGCAGGTGCCCGCCGGGTGGTAGACGGTGTGGGCGGCTCGGCGGCCGTACTCGGACAGCTCCTCGTCGCTCTGGACGCCGGGGCCGGGGGCGACCTCCCTGGTGATCCAGGACCGGAACGGCTCGGTGGCGGCGACCTCGCGGGCGATCCTGAGGCCGTCCACGATCGTCCTCTCGTCGTAGCCCTCGGGGTCGGTGAAGTACCGGAAGTCCAGTTCGGGCTTCTCGCGGGGGTCGCCACTGGCGAGGCGGAGCTTGCCGCGCGAGCGCGCGCGGGGGATGTTCGGCGTCATGCAGACCGCGTATCCGTCGGGCGGGGACTCGTAGCCCAGCCGCCTCGTGTTGTCGTCGAAGGGGACCTGGTAGATGTGGAACATCAGGTCCGGGCGCGGGTCGGAGTCGTCGCGCCGCACGAACAGGCCCGCGTCGGAGTGCATCACCGTGTTCGTCGGGACCGGCCTGCTGGTCTCCCACATGATGATCGACTCGGGGTGGTCGAGCAGGTTCTCGCCGACGCCGGGCAGGTCGTGGCGGGGTTCGATGCCCGCCTCGCGCAGTTCCCCGGCGTTGCCGACCCCCGAGAGCATGAGCAGCCGGGGCGAGTCGACCGCTCCCGCGCACAGGATCACCTCCCGGCGGGCGCTGACGGTGGTGCGCGTGCCGTCCTTCGCCGTGGCGCTGACCCCCGTGGCGCGGTCGCCGTCGAACAGCAGCCGGTCGGCCCAGGTCTCCAGCATGACGGTGAGGTTGTCGCGCACGTCCATGATGGGGTGGAGGTAGGCCACCGAGGCCGAGGAGCGGTGGCCGGTGTAGGGGTCGTAGGCGATGGACAGGAAGCCCGCCCCGCACGCGAAGCCGCCTCCGTGCGAGGTCAGGGCGTTGAAGTCCTCCACCACCGGGACACCGGCCGCCTCGGCCGCCGAGGCCACCCAGTCCCTGACCATGGCGTTGCGGTCCTTCTCGGCGACCGGGACGATGTTGCACCTGATCCGGTCCGCGTAGGACTGCACGGTGGCGTTGTCCCAGCCCTCGGCGCCCGCCGCGACCCAGTCGTCCAGGTCCTCGGCGAACGGCCGGAAGCTGATGAGCGTGTTGTGCGAGGAGCACCCGCCGAGCACGCGGGCCCGGGAGTGCAGGATGTGGGAGTTGCCGCGCGGCTGCTCGACGGTGGTGTAGCCGTAGTCGAGTTCCCCGTCCAGGACGCTCAGCCAGTCGCGCAGGCGCAGGACGTGCTCCAGGTTCCGGTCGTCGGGGCCGCCCTCGATGAGGCACACGGTGGTGCCGGGGTCCTCGGTGAGCCGGTTGGCGATCACCGATCCCGCGGTGCCGCCTCCCACGATCACGTAGTCATAGGTGCTCTCGGTCGGGTCCACGGTCCGGGTCCTCTCGTCGCTCGGCCCCGTCAGCCGAACCAGCGCTGCGGTTCGGGGGACAGGTTGCGGTAGACGTGCTTGGCCTCGCGGTACTCGTCCAGGCCCGCGAGTCCGAGTTCGCGGCCGATCCCGCTGCGGCCGTAGCCGCCCCACTCGGCGCCGGGGAAGTAGGGGCCGTAGTCGTTGATCCAGACGGTGCCGTGGCGCAGGGCCGCCGCGACGCGCTCCCCGCGGGCGGTGTCGTCGGTCCACACTCCGCCGGAGAGGCCGTAGTCGGTGTCGTTGCCCAGCTCGACGGCCTGCTGCTCGGTCTCGAACCGCTCCACGGTCACGACCGGGCCGAACACCTCGGTCTGGACGATGTCCATGGCCCGGTCGCAGTCCACGAACACGGTGGGCCGGTAGAAGTAGCCCTGCGCGAGGTCCGGGTCGTCGGGCCGCCTGCCCCCGGCGATGATCCGGGCGCCCTCCTCGACGCCGCGAGCGACCGCGGCCTCCACCTTGGCGCGGTGCTCGGCCGACACCAGCGGGCCGCAGCGCACGCCCTCGTCCTGGCCTCGGCCGATGCGGATGGCCTCGGCGCGGCGGGCGAGTTCGGTGGTGAAGGCGTCGTGGACGTCGTTGTGCACGATGAGGCGCGCCCCGGCCGAGCAGACCTGCCCGGAGTGGAAGAACGCGGCGCTGAGCGCGTAGTCCACGGCGGTGTCCAGGTCCACGTCCGGGAAGATGATGTTGGGGTTCTTGCCGCCGAGTTCCAGGGCGATCTTCTTGACCGTCTCGGAGGCCGCCGCCATGATCCGCCTGCCGGTGGCCAGACCGCCGGTGAAGGAGATCAGGTCCACGTCGGGGTGCTCGGACAGCGGGGCGCCCGCGTCGGGGCCGCTGCCCGTGACCAGGTTGACCACGCCCGCCGGGACGCCCGCCTCGGTAGTGAGCTCGACCAGCTTGGCGGTGGTGACCGGTGTGATCTCACTGGGCTTGACCACCATGGTGTTGCCCGCGGCCAGGGCCGGGGCCATCTTCCAGGCGAGCTGGAGCAGAGGGTAGTTCCAGGGCGTGATCATGCCGCAGACGCCGACGGGCTCGTAGACCACCTTGCTGTGCACGCCCTCGGGCGCGGAGACCAGGCGGCCCGTGTCCTTGTCGGCGAGACCGGCGTAGTAGCGGAAGACGCCGGTGACGTCGTCGACGTCGATCCCGCCCTCCTCGATGGTCTTGCCGGTGTCGAGGGACTCCATGACCGCGATCTCCTCGCGGTCGCGCTGGAGCAGGTCGGCGATGCGGTCGAGGACGCGTCCGCGCTCCCCGGCGGGGGTGCGGGGCCACTCGCCGCCGTCGAAGGCGCGGCGGGCCGCGGCGATGGCCTCCTCGGAGTCGGCCCTTCCGCCCTCGCTGACGATGGTCAGGACGGAGGCGTCGGCGGGGTTCAGGATCTCCCGCACCCGGCCGTTGCCGGCCGCCCGCCACCGACCGTCGATGTAGAGGCTGGTGGCCGTCGCCGACCCCGGTTCCGCCAGGTACGGCACGGACGGAAGGGTTACGTAGAGTTCGTTCACGGGTCCGGTTTGCCCCGGATCGTTAGTCACAAACAGCCTCGTCTCATCAGACTCTTCCGCCATGTACGCCCTGTTGACCGGCCTGGTCTGCGCGAACAACCCGACCCAGTGGAATCGCCCGTGGTCCGGCCCGCGTCACATCCGGGCCAACAACTACTCGGAGTCACGATCGGGGGAGCGACGGAACACCCGCGCCTGGGGAAGACGGGGACGAGAGTTTGACGTACATTGAGGTGTGCCCTTAGTTGAGGCATACCTAAGCGGGTTCGTCCGGACTCCCGAGCCCCCGCGGCACGGACCGCGCCCACCGCGCACCCCTTGAGGAAGGCATGCTGCTCGAACAGGAACGCCGTGACGTGTGTCTGACCGCCCGCGCCCTGGCCGCGGACCCGGGCACCGCGCCCGGCGAGTCGGGGACCGTCAGCGTCCGCAGCGGCGACCTGGTGGTCGTCACGCCCCACGGTGTCCGCCTCGACCAGATCCAGCCCGCCGACTGCCCGGTGATGTCGCTCGACGACCGCGTGCTGGAGGGAAGGCGCGACCCCGCCGCCGAGGCCACGCTGCACATGGCCGTGCACCGCCTGGCCGCCGAGCACGACCGCGACGTCACCGCGGTGGTGAACGCGTTCACGACCGACACCGTCGCCGTGTCCTCGGTCCTGGCCGAGCTGCCCGCCATCCACCACCGCGCCGCCGGTCTGGGCGGGGCGATCGCCGTCACCCCGTACACCACCTACGGCACCGGCGAGATCGCCGACCACGCCGTCAAGGCGCTCAAGGGCCGCGACGCCGCGCTGCTCGCCGACCACGGCGGCCTCGCCCTGGGCCGCGACCTGGGGCACGCGCTGGAGAACCTGCGGCTGCTCGACTGGCTCAGCGGCGCGTACCTGAGGGCCCGCCAGCTCGGCGAGCCCCGCGTGCTGTCCGAGGACGAGCTGGCCCGGGTCCGCGAGCGCGACACCTACGGCTGGGCGGGCCCGGACATCCTCTGAGGCCCCGGCCGAGCCTCTGCGGCCGGGCCCTCGGAAGGCCGTCGGAACGCGCCTTGGCGTCCCGGCCGGTTCTCCCCGTCCGCGCCGCGTGGGCGGCGGTGACGTGGTCGAGCGCGCACCTCTACCCCAGGCCCCAGGTCGGGGAGCCCGGACGGCGACGCGGAGAACGCGTTTCGAACCCGGTGCCGGGGAAGAGGAAAAACGGATGTGGACAACCCCCCACGCGACGCCCGGAACGGGACAATGGTGCCAAGACCGATGCCGAACGGCAGGAGACCCCATGCGCTGCAGCTACATCCGGCTCCTCGTCAACGACTACGAGGCCTGCTTCCGCTTCTACTCCGAGGTGCTCAAGCTCCCCGTGCTGCGCGGGGACGAGGGTAGCCGCTACGCGGAGTTCGACGTCGAGTCGGGGACCCGGCTGGCGATCAACCAGCGCGAGGTGATGGCGGAGGCCCTGGAGACCGACACCGCCGACCCGGCGCTGCCCAACCAGGACCGGTTCGCGGTGATCTTCGAGGTGGACGACGTCGACGCCACGGCCGCCAGACTGGTCTCGGACGGCGCCCGGCAGGTGATGGAGCCGCGCGACTGGACCGCATGGGGTATCCGCGCGGCGCACTTCCGCGACCCCGACGGCTACCTGCTGGAGATCAACAGCCCGCTGATCCCCCTGGCGCAGGTCTGATCCCGCCTCCCCGGACGGGCTCCCCTCAGCCGGACAGGTGCTCCAACAGCAGCTCGTTCACCCGGTCCGCGCGCTCGACCCCGAGCAGGTGCGCGGCGCCGGAGACCACCTCGAACCGGGCTTCGGGGATCCCGTCCGCCAGCCTCCGGCCGTGGCCGGGCGGCAGCATCGGGTCGTGGGCGGCCGACACCACCAGGGTCGGCACCCGCACGGAGGCCACCAGGTGGCGCTGGTCCATCCCGGCCACGGCGTCGCAGACCGCGGCGAAGCCCTCCGGGTCGAGCCCGCCGAACTCCTCGGTCAGCCGGGCCACGACCCGCGGCCGCTCCTCGCCCATGTCCGGGGTGAACCAGGGCCGCACCACGTCCGCGGTCACCGAGTCCAGGCCCGACGAGCGCACCCGGGAGGCGAGGAGGTCCCACCGGTGCGTCCGCGGGGTGCGGGGCGCCGCGGCCAGCAGCACGAGGCGTTCCAGGGTGCGCGGCGAGTTGGCCGCGATCCACACCAGCAGCGCCCCGCCGAGCCCGGCGCCCACCGCGTGGACCCGGGTCAGGCCCTGGGCCTCCAGGACTCCGAGCAGGTCCAGGGCGAGTTCCTCGACGGTGTAGGGGCCCTCCGGGGCCGGAGAGGAGCCGTGCCCCCGGTGGTTGACCCGCAGGACCCTGTGGTCGCGGGTGAGTTCGGGCAGCTGCGGTTCCCAGACCGACATCGTGGTGCCGAAGGGCGGCACGAGCAGTACGACGGGCGCGTGCCGGGGTCCGTCGAGCCGGTACTGGAGCGGAATCAAGGTCATGGAACCTCCGAGTCGCCAGAACGCCAGGCTATCGGCAGAGCCCCGTTCGGGGCCGCACCCTTTCCTCCCGTTTTCCGTCCGGTGGAGGACCGTAACTGACCTCCACTCTCCCTAGAGTCCTCGTGTACCGAGTCGGGCAGGGCGAGAAAGCGGTGGTCATGGTGGTCACGACGGCGACGAGCACGGTGGACGTGGAGCGCGCGAGCCTCCTGCGGTTCCTGGAGGACCAGCGCGACTTCCTGCGCCTCACGGTCCGGGGCCTGGACGACGAACAGGCCGCGCGGCGCACCACGGTGAGCGAACTGACCCTCGGCGGGCTGGTCAAGCACGTGACCCGGGCCGAGCGCAACTGGATCCGGTTCGTCCGTGAGGGAGCGGTCCACCCGAAGGTGGACTACGAGGACCCGGCCACCTGGGAGGAGCAGGCCGACAGCTTCCGGTTGCTGGAGGGCGAGACCCTCGACGGCGTCCTGGCGGACTACGCACTGGCCGCGCGGGAGACCGAGGAGCTCGTCAACGGCCTGCCGGACCTGGAGGTCAGCCACCGGCTCCCGGACGCGCCGTGGTTCCCCGAGGGCGCGTCCTGGTCCGCCCGCGACGTGCTGCTGCACGTCATCCGCGAGACAGCGCAGCACTGCGGGCACGCCGACATCCTGCGCGAGGCCCTGGACGGCCAGAAGAGCATGGGCTGACACGCACGCCCACCCGAACCGGTTGCCGGGCGGTACCGGCGGCGGGGAACACGCACGGAGCACAGAGTCCGGTTCCCCGCCGCCACCATCGACGATCTGCGGCGACTCGGTCCGGACGCAGCGCCCGAGGTCCTGAAGAAGGTCCTCCTCCCGGAGGAGGAGCCGGAAGCCGGGCATCCCCGGGCGGTGACCTCTGGAGCGACTTCCGTGCACGCCCCCGCTGAGATCCGCGTTCCGAAAAACCACACGGAAAACGGAAACGACGGGGGCGCCCCCACTGACCTGTGGGAACGCCCCCGCCTACGAGGTGGCGAGGGTCGCTTCCGCATCCCCCCTCAAAGTACGGAAGCGACCCTCGCGCTGGGAAGCGGCCGGCGACTCCTCCCCCCTGGAGTCGCGGCCTTGAAGGCCTGCCGCGGAAACGACCCGGTCGTCCCGCGTTGATGGAGACACTACCCACCACAACCTCGAAGAACAACCCTGAGTCACGATGAACTACTTAAAGTGATCGTCATTCCTCGGCAGGCGGCGGGCCAAGCCCGTGTGCGTAGCGTCAAACCGGGGTCATGACGGGGCGCTCGGGGACCACGCTTAGCCTGGTCTGGTGAGATCACCGCTCCTCAGCCCACGGTGGCTCGGCATCCACCTGCTCGCCCTGCTGGTCGGCGTCGTCTGCGTCGCCGGTACCGCCTGGCAGTTCGTCCGCGCCTTCGAACCCGACCGCGAGGTCATCACCAACCCGGTCGCGGACCTGGCCGGCGCCGTGCCCGTCTCGGACCTGCTCGAACCGGGCCAGTACATGCGCCCGGACTCCTTCGCCAACAGCGCGGTGGAGGCCAGCGGCAGCTACGACGCCGACGCCCAGCTGCTGGTGCCGCGCGTCGTGGACGGCGTGCGCGGCTACGACGTCATCGTCCCCCTGGTCACCGACGACGGCGGCGCCGCCGTCACCGTCAACCGGGGCTGGGCCGAGGAGGGCCAGGACATCCCGCCCGTGCCGGGGGGCGAGGTCACGGTCACCGGCTGGCTGCTGCCTCCGGCGGGCTCGGAGGGGGTCGTGCCGGTGGACGTCTCCGAGGGCCAGGTCGAGCGCATCGCCACGTCCGTGCTCGTCAACGAGTGGGACCACCCGCTCTACGAGGGATACGTCACCCTGCCCGAGACGGACCCTGCCACCGCCTCGCTCGTCCCCGCGCCGCCGCCCGAGCCGCCCACGGGGTTCACCGTCAACTGGCGCAGCCTCAGCTACACCGTGCAGTGGGCGATGTTCGGCGTCTCCGCCGTGGTCTTCTGGATCCTGCTGATGCGCCGGGAGCTGCGCGAGGGCGGCTCCCGGGAGGATCAGCCCGCGGTCGCGGGCTCCTGAGCCCGTCCGGCCTCGCGGTCCTTGGCCTGCTCCGAGCGCACGATCCGGTGCTCGACCACGAAGCCGAGCACGGGGATGGTGCCCGCGAGCGCCACGCCCAGCGTGCGGGAGGCGCTCCAGCGGCGGTCCAGGGCGACCCACAGGACCACGAAGACGTAGGCCATGTAGATGTAGCCGTGCGGCATCGCGATGTAGAGCATGAGCGGCGACTCGGGGCCGAACCAGTGCTCCAGGCCCTGCGGCGCGCCCACCAGGGAGAAGCGGGCGGTCTCCCCGACCAGGTACTTGGCGGGCATGGCCACGAAGGTCAGGCCCAGCAGGAAGACTCCGGTCACGTACGCGAGCACCCGGTACAACGCGAACGACACGCGCCTCTTGTCCACGGCTGATCCCCCTCAGACGACTGCGTCCCCGCTCCGGCGAGACAGGTCCGCGGGCGGGCGAAAATCAGCCTAAACGCTGTCCGGTACCCCGGGCGCCCGGGGTACCCGGGGCCGGACGATCTCACGTCACCGCAGGTCGGGTCACCTGCCCGAGACGCGGTCCGGGCTGCTCCACCGGCCGTCGGACTCGGTGGTCCACGCCTTGGGGATCATCCGCAGCGCGAGGTAGGCGTCCACGAGCCGGATCGGGAAGAAGAGCAGGCCGTAGACCAGGTAGGACGGCCGCCGCCGGATCGCCGCCATCAGGCAGGTGAGCATGTAGTCCGGGATGAACAGGCCGATGGCGATCGCCAGCAGCGGCAGGAAGGCCGTCACCGCGGTGAAGGCCTCCCCGACGAACGGCAGGCTCAGGAAGAACTCGCCGCCCAGCGTCCCCGCCAGGACGAACAGGCCGACCACGGTGGTGACCAGCAGCACGGCGGAGACCAGGACCACCTCCAGGATGTACAGCGCCAGGCAGGCCCAGAACAGGCTCGGCCACACCCGGTGGCGCCGGATGGTCTGCCAGAAGCCCAGCGTCCACCTGGTGACCTGCTTGTAGTAGTCCCGGAAGGTGAACGGGTCCTGGCTGTAGGCCTTGGTGTCGGGGTTCATCGAGACCCTGCCGAGGCGCTTGTGGTGCACCTCGAAGGTCATGTTGAAGTCCTCGATCACCAGCCCCTTGGGGTTGACGTCGATCTCCCTGAGCGCCTCGCTGCGGTAGACGCTGGCGAAGCCGGGCACGATGAAGGCCGTGTTGGCGTGCCGCCAGGTCTGCCCGAAGCGCATGAGGTACTGGAGCATGAAGTACAGGCGGTCCCGGTAGGCCGAGATCATCCGGCCGACGAAACCGCGCTCCCCGGGCTTCCACTCCGAGACGACGAAGCCCGCGACCGCCGCCACCGACGGGTCGGCCAGCTGCCTCCGGGCGCCCTCCACGTACCCGGGGTCGAGCTCGGTGTCGGCGTCCAGGATGAGGACGCCGTCGTAGTTGTCGGTCAGCGAGAACTCCTCGATGACCGCCTCGATGGCCCCGGCCTTGCCGCGGTTGGCGAGGAGTTCGAGGACGTTCACGCCGGTCTTGGCCGCGATCTGGGCGGTGGAGTCCCTCGACGAGTCCGAGACCACGTAGATGTCCCAGCGTTCGAACAGCCCCATGGCGGAGGCGATGGCGCCGCCGATGACGGGTTCCTCGTTGTGCGCCGGGATGATGACGGCCAGGGACACCTCCCGCCCGGAACCCTCCGCCCGGGCCGCCACGGCCGCCGAGGCGCCCCCCTCGGAGGCGTCGCCGCCCCTCTCGGCGAGTGCGGCGCCGCCGGAACCGCCCGCGCCCACCAGGACGCGTTCGCGGGCCCCGCCCCCGACGGCGCCGCGGTGTCCGGCGCGCGGTGACCGGAGCACGGCGCGCACCGAGTCCTCGCCCAGGCGCACGAGTCCGACGGTGGTCCACAGCAGCAGGTTGGCGCCGAAGGCCAACCACAGGAACACGTAACCCAGGGCGCCGAGGCCGGAGGCCTCGGCCACGTCCGTCGCGTAGCCGAACCAGTAGACAAAGAGTGCCGCGGCCAGGGCGAGGGCGATGAGCCCGATCAGCAGGCCGCCTATGAAACGTGCGGTACGCACAGCGCTAGGACCCTCCGAAGTTCTCGGTTTCGGACCGACATCAACCCGCAAAGTCGGTGTTAGCTTGACGCCCTACGACACCGAGAGGTTCACCCGGGTTCGCGTCCTATGTAGGCCACACAAATCGTATACACGGGCTTGCGGAAGATGGTAACCATAAGAGGATATTTGTGAGCTGTAGCTACGGCTCGTCTGTGGTTTGTCCATCATTGTCCAGGTTCTGGAAAATTCTGCGGAAAGTGACCAGCGGAGAGAAGGAGAATGCTCGGAGTGATCGGCGTTCCGTCCTCATCCTCATCCGGTTCCACTCGAATCCCACAGGTCACCAGCCCGGGGGGTCGCTCCGCCATGAGCAGCCAGGACGGTGCGTCACGCACCGTGGCACTGCACCAGCCGCACTACCTTCCGTGGCTGGGGCTTTTGGATAAAATTGACCGTTCCGACCGTTTCATCATCCTCGACAACGTCCAGTTCGAACGTCGCGGATGGCAGAACCGAAACTACGTCGGCGGCAGCGGAAAACCCGTCCTGCTGACCGTTCCGGTCGTCCAGGGCAGCCGGGACGACCGCATACGGGACAAAGTTGTTGACAACAGTCAGAATTGGAAGTCAAGACACTACAAGTCACTCGCGGAACACTGCTACCGCAAAGCGCCCTACTGGAAGGATTACCGCGACGAAATCGCCCACCTGTACGAACAGGAGTGGGACGGTCTCGCGGACCTGTGCGTGGCGACCACGCGCATGCTGATGCGGTGCTTCGGGATCGACACACCGCTGACGCTGGCCAGTGAGATCGGGGACTTCCCCGGCCGCAAGAGCGAGCTCCTCGCCCAGATCTGCGCCAAAACGGGGGCGCACACCATGCTCTCGGGCGACGGCGCCCGGGACTACCTGGAGCCCGAGACTCTGCACCGCTACGGGATCGACGTCCGGTGGCAGGACTTCCGGCACCCGGTGTACCCGCAGCACGGGCGCGCCCCAGCCGACTTCGTCCCTCGTCTGTCGGCGATCGACCTTCTCCTCAACACCGGCCCGGAGGCACTGAACGTGCTCAGGCAGGCGAGAACCCAGAGCTGACCCGAACACGGGTCCACCACAGCGCCGCGCCACCGGGCGCGGCGCCGCTCCCCGGGAAAAACCCGATCGCTCTCTAGGCAAAGGACGGAAAACGGTATGACGACGGACTGGTCCCAGGAACGCATCCTGGTGTTCGCGCCCCACCCCGACGACGAGACGCTCGGCTGCGGCGGCCTCATGAGCAAGGCCAAGGCGGCCGGCGCCGAGGTGTTCGTCCAGTTCCTCACCGTCGGGGACACGGCCGACATGTCTCCCAAGGGCTTCTCCACAGCGGAGGAGCGCTACGCGGAGATCAAGAAGGTCGCCGACCACTTCCGCTGGGACGACTGGCACATGGCCCTGCCCGGCGACCAGTACCACCTCAGGCTCGACTCCGTCGCCCGGGTGGACCTCGCCCAGCTGATCGAGCGCGAGAGCCCGCTGTCCATCGAGCGGCTCCGCCCGACCGTGGTGCTCGGACCGCACCACTCCAGTTACAACCAGGACCACCGGGCCGTGGCCGAGGCGGTGCACACCGCCCTGCGCCCGTCCAACACCGCGCTGCGCCACCACCCGAGCCTGGCGCTGGCCTACGAGGAGGCCGCCGACCACTGGCGCTCGGAGCCGCTGTGCCCGCCCAACCTCATCGTCGAACTGGACGAGGTGCAGGTGGTGGACAAGCTCCACGGCATGCAGCTGTACGGATCCCAGTCCCACCAGCACCCGCACACCCGCTCCGAGCCCACCCTGCGCAGCCTCGCCGTCCTGCGGGGCATGCAGGCGGGCGTGGCGCTCGGGGAGGGGTTCCACGTGCTGCGCTGCCTGGCCTGAGCGTTCCCGGACCCGCGGCCGGCAGTGCCGCGCGCCGCCCCACCGTGCGCGGCCGCGACGACCGCGCACACACGCCGTTCCCAGTCGGGGAACGGCGAGAGAGAACACCGAGTGGAGGGGAAACCATGAAGGCTGTAGTCACCGGAGGAGCCGGCTTCATCGGCTCACACCTGTGCGACCACCTGATCGCCCGGGGCCACCAGGTCACCGTCCTGGACGACCTGTCGACCGGGACCCTGGCGAACCTGGTCCAGGCGCAGGGCTCGCCCGGGTTCCGGTTCGTGGAGGGGGACGTCCTGGACCGGGAACTGGTCGACTCCCTGGTCGCCCCGGCGGACGCCGTGTTCCACCTCGCGGCGGCCGTGGGCGTGTACAACATCGTCGACAACCCGCTGCGCTCCCTGCGGATCAACCTGCACGGGACGGAGAACGTGGTGGAGGCGGCCGTGGCGCACCGCGTGCCCTACATGGTCGCCTCGACCAGCGAGGTCTACGGCAAGAACGACGCCGACGGTCTCAAGGAGGGCGACGACCGCGTCTACGGACCGGCGACCAAGAGCCGCTGGTCCTACGCCGCGGCGAAGGGGCTGGACGAGCTCGTCGCCTACGTGCAGGGCGTCGAGTCGGGCGTGCCGTGCGTCATCACCCGCTTCTTCAACGTGGTCGGCCCCCGCCAGACGGGCCGGTACGGGATGGTGGTCCCGCGCTTCGTGGACCAGGCGTTGGCGGACGAGCCCATCACCGTGTACGGGACGGGGACGCAGCGCCGCTGCTTCGGCTCGGTGTTCGACGTGGTGCCCGCGCTCCTGCGGCTGATGGACACCCCCGAGGCCTACAACCAGGCCGTCAACCTCGGCGGACACGAGGAGGTCTCCATCAAGGGCCTGGCCGACCGGGTCGTGGAGCTGGCGGGTTCGAGGAGCGCGATCACCTACGTCGACTACGAGGAGGCCTACGGCGAGGGCTACGAGGACATGCAGCGCCGCTACCCGGACACCTCGCTGGCCGCGCGGCTGATCGGGTACCGCCCCGAGCGCGACCTCAACGACATCATCCGTTCGATCATGGAACACCGCCGTGCGGTCGGCTCCGTACCGCAGCCGGCGTAACCGAACCTGAAGGGTCCGGTCCGGGGCGCCCTCTCCGCCTCGGCCGACCGACACGGGACAAGGAGACGAAGGACCACGGCTCCGGCCCTTCCCTCCGACGGGACGGTCGCGCGTCCCGGACGGGTCCGGCGCTCCCCCATGCCCGCACGAGGGCGATCGGCGCCGGTGGACCGCGGGCCCGCCGAGGGCATGGACGGGTGCGTCCGCCTCCGGGCGGCGCGGACGAGGGGGCCGGGTCCTCAGAGAGGCAGCAGCACCGTCACCACCAGGACGCAGCTCAGGGCGAGCACGCCCGCGCACAGGAGCGCCATCGCCCACGGGCCCGCCACGGACGGCGAGGGCCGCCCGGTTCCCGGAACGGGCGCGCCGTGCCCGCCGGCCCGCCACCGCAGCCACACGTGCGCGGCCAGCACCCCCGCCAGGAGCAGCAGTCCGACCGTGGTGGCCACGCGCACCTCGGGCGGAGCCTGCGGGAAGGCGTCGTCGCCGGGGGCCAGGGAGCCGCGCAGGAACAGCAGCCCCACCACGACCAGCAGGGCGATCGTGCGGTGCCAGGACATCAGGGTGCGCTCCGGCTGCATGCCGGGATCGCGTTCGACGGGGGTGGTCACAGCAGGTTGCCCAGCAGAACCAGAGCGCACACCAGCCCCACCGCCAGGGCGGTGACGAGCGGGAGCGCACTCAGTTTCAGGGCCGCGCCGCGACTCATGAGCTGTTGCACGCGGTACCAGCGCAGCGGGGCGTAGACGGTGATGACCCCGGCCAGCACCGCCAGCAGCAGGCCGACCGTGGTGCGCGGCCCCTCCGCCCAGCCCAGCGGGAGCAGGTGCAGGACGGCGACGGCACCGGCGAGCAGGGCCAGCGCGGTGCGCACCCAGGCGAGGAAGGTCCGCTCGTTGGCGAGGGTGAACCGGTAGTCCACGGAAGGACCCTCCGCGTCCCGCGGAGAGGCTTCGGAACCCATCCCACTCCCCCCTTTCGACAGGGACGGCCCGGGTTCGCCCCCGAACCGGGCCGGGCCCGCCACGTGGGGCCCGCGTCCCTCCAGACGACACTAGCCGTCGCGCCTCTTTCCTCCCAAACAGGTATGTAAGGCGTGTTATGGCGTAAAACAACCAGACTGCGGGATGGTTCACCGGCCGCGGCAGGCATGCGGAACAAACGAACGGGCACGACCGCTGTAGCACTGAGAGATGGCGGTTGGCCGACGGTCGACACCAACCAACGAACAGATACAGGAGACCACGTGCCCACGGTCGAGCTCACCAAGGACAACTTCGCGGAGACGCTGAAGGACAACGACTTCGTCCTCATCGACTTCTGGGCGGACTGGTGCGGTCCCTGCCGGCAGTTCGCCCCGGTGTTCGAGACCTCCTCGGAGAAGCACACCGACATCGTCCACGCCAAGGTGGACACCGAGGCGCAGCGCGAACTCGCCTTCGAGTTCAAGATCCAGTCCATCCCGACCCTGATGATCGTGCGCGAGCGCACCGTCATCTACAACGAGCCCGGGGCCCTGCCCTCCGAGGCTCTGGAGAGCCTCATCACGCAGGCCAAGGAGCTGGACATGGACGAGGTGCGGGAGAAGATCGCCGAGCAGGGCGGCTCACCGGAGTAACACTCCCGGAGCGGCACGGACCGTTTCCGCGCGCCCCGGACGCCCCCTCCCACGGAGGGCGGCGTCCGGGGCGTTCGCGCGTCCGGACGGGGCCCGGCCGGGCGGACGCGGCGACGGCCTCCGGACGGGACGCCGCCCCGCCCCGGCAGGAGACCGGGCCTCGCGCGGATAGGACCGAAAAGGGCGAAACAGGAAGACCGAAAAGTCATCAAGAGGTTTGCGGCCGGTCACCTGTCCACCCGTCCGGCGAGTTTCGGCCCACCCGGGGCCCGATCCTCCCAGACGGGACGAACCGCACTCCAGAGGCGGTCCGCACCTCCTTCGGTGACGGGAGGACAACGCCTCGCGATCGCCACGCCTCCGAGTTCACCGCCCACGTTCACCTTCGCCACGGGGTTCGTTCACCGTTGCTTCATACGGACATATTTGCATGGGTTCGACCGCGCTCCGCGGCTCCGGCCGCGCACCTCCCGCGCACGCACAGTCCGACCCGGAAGTGGCCTCATGTCTGTCAGCAACACCGCCTCCCCTCGCGGCACCGAGACCGGTCGCGGCGTCGCCCCCGACACCGTCCGGTACAACCGCGAGGTTCCCGACCTGGGCGACCCCGTCTTCGACGTCTCCGGGCTCTCCATCTACTACGGCTCCAACAAGGCCGTGCGCGACGTGGACCTGAAGGTGGGCCCCCGTCAGATCACGGCGATGATCGGGCCGTCCGGCTGCGGCAAGAGCACCGTCCTGCGGACCCTGAACCGCATGAACGACCTCATCCCCGGAGCCCGCATCGAGGGCAAGGTCACCTACCACGGCGAGGACCTGTACGCCTCGGAGGTGGACCCCATCGAGGTGCGCCGCCGGATCGGCATGGTCTTCCAGAAGCCCAACCCGTTCCCCAAGTCGATCTACGACAACGTGGCCTACGGCCCCAAGATCAACGGCGTCCGCGGCAACATGGACGACCTGGTCGAGGAGACGCTGACCAAGGCCGCCCTGTGGGACGAGGTCAAGGACAAGCTCAAGGAGAGCGCCTTCGCCCTCTCCGGCGGCCAGCAGCAGCGCCTGTGCATCGCGCGCACCATCGCGGTCAACCCCGAGGTGATCTTGATGGACGAGCCCTGCTCGGCGCTCGACCCCATCGCGACCCTCAAGATCGAGGACCTGATGTACGAGCTGGCCAGCGAGTACACCATCGTCATCGTCACGCACAACATGCAGCAGGCGGCGCGCGTGTCCGACCGCACGGCCTTCTTCACCGCCGGTGTGGACGACGCGGGCGACCGCTACGGCAGCCTGGTGGAGTTCGACGAGACCGCGACGATCTTCAGCAAGCCGTCCGACCAGAGGACCGAGGACTATATCAGCGGTCGCTTCGGCTAAACCGCTGACCTCCGGCTCTCCCGCAGACCGGGACCGCTGATCGGTGGGGTCGCTCCAGCCAAACCGCTGACCTCCGGCTCTCCCGCAGACCGGGACCGCTGATCGGTGGGGTCGCTCCAGCCAAACCGCTGACCTCCGGCTCCCCCACGGCCGCGGGCCCTCCGGTCGCGACCGTCGACCGGAGGGCCGTTTCGGTCAGGCCGGAGCACCCTTCCCGGGGATCCGCCCCACTGTTCCTTCGACGAAGTGGACCTCCCATGCCCGCGCTCACAACGTCCGCATCCGTCCCGTTCCCGGGTGCCCCGGTCGAGGACGAAATGGTCGAGCGCTCGGAACGGTCGGAGGGACCGCTCCGGGTCCTGCTAGTGGAGCCCGAGTCGGAGCAGTCGCACCAGCTGGTGCTGTCGCTGAGCGGGCACGACGTGGACATCACGGTGTGCGTGGACGGCGCCGAGGCGCTGCTGCGGGTGGGGATGATGCGACCGGACACCCTGGTGACCAGCGCCACTCCGCCCGAGGTGGACCTGGAGACGCTGGTGCGGGTGACCCGGCGGGCGACGGACATCCCGATCCTCATCGGGGTGGGCCCCGGCGACTCCCAGCGGGCGATGCGCGCGCTGGCGGCCGGAGCCACCGCGTGCGTCAACCGCCCCTACCGGATCCCGGAGCTGGCGGCGCTGCTGCGCGGCTCCCTCCCGGGACCGGACGGCGGCGGCCCGGACGGCACCGCCTCCTCGGCCGCGCTGCGTTCGGGCGCCCTGGAGCTGGACGCGCTGGGGCACCGGCTCTTCGTGGACGGCAACCCGGTCAACCTGGCGCTGCGGGAGTTCGGGATCATGGACTTCCTGCTGAGGCACAGCGGCAGGGTGGTCAGCCGCGAGGAGCTGTGGACCGAGGTCTGGCACAAGCCGCTGCCTCCGGTGAACAACACCATCGCCGTGCACATCCGGCGCCTGCGGCACAAGCTGGGTGACTCCGAGGCACAGCCCAGGTTCATCCACACGGTCCGGGGGATCGGCTACCGACTGGACACGGCGAACGGTTCCTGAGCGGAGGAAAAGCGCGGGACGGGATCGGTGAATTCCCCTCCTCCGGGTCCTTTCGGTGATGCCGACGAGACCCCTTGTTCATCTTCACGTCACCTCGGTCCGAGACGAACGCGAAGATGAATCATCGAACAATCCGACGTGTCACCTTCGCCACCGGGAAACCACCGCGCCGCTCCCGGCCCCCACGACCATACCCGCAGGTCATCACCGCCTGTCCCCGGAACATAACAGGATCCGCGCGGAGCCGAAAACACACACCCGTTATCAGATGGTTACCGCCATTCACTTCGCATTCACCCTTCTTCTACCATCCCGCCTTCATCTCGATGACACGGCGTCTTCCTGCGCACTTACTGTCATTTCACGTCAGCCCCGACAGCGGTGATTCAACGAGGAGAACTACGACATGCGCAACGGGCGTTCCAAGCTCGCCGTCCTGGCGGCCATCCCCCTGCTCGCGGCGGCGTGCAGCAGCGGAGGCGACACCGGCGGCGACGGCTCCGGCGGTGGCGGGGGCGACCTCAGCGCCTCCCTGACCGGTGCCGGGGCCAGCTTCCCCGACCCCCTGTTCCAGGACTGGATCTACACCTACTCCAACGACGTCCAGCCCGGCGTCAGCGTCAACTACCAGAGCGTGGGCTCCGGTGCCGGCGTGGAGCAGTTCCTGGAGCAGACCGTCGACTTCGGCTCCTCCGAGGAGCCGCTGGGCGAGGAGGACCTCGCGGCCGCCTCCGAGGCCCGCGGCTGTGAGGCCGTGCAGTTCCCGGTCGTCTTCGGCGCGGTCGTCATCGCCTTCAACAACCCCGAGCTGGACGGCCTGGTCCTGGACGCGGCGACCATCGCGGCCATCTACGACGGCCAGATCACCACGTTCGACGACCCGGCCATCGCCGAGCTCAACCCGGACATGGAGCTGCCCGGCGACGAGATCATCCCCGTCCACCGCTCCGACAGCTCCGGCACCACCTACGTGTTCTCGCACTACCTGAGCACCGAGGTCGACTCCTGGGCCGAGAAGTACGGCGAGGGCAAGGAGATCGAGTGGGCCGACGGCCTGGTCGGCGGCCAGCAGAACGACGGCGTCGCCCAGGGCATCACCCAGAACCCCGGCGGCATCGGCTACGTGAACCAGTCCTTCGCGCAGGAGGCGGGCCTGTCCGTCGCCCACATCGTGAACGAGGACGGCAACCCGATCGAGCCGACCCTGGAGTCCACCATCGCGGCCTCCGAGGAGGCCGAGATCCCGGACAACTTCCAGTTCGCGATCGACAACATCGGCGGCGAGGGTTACCCGATCGCCGGTTCCAACTGGATCTTCACCTACACCTGCGGCTACGAGCAGGCCAGCGCCGACGCCATCATCGACTTCTGGACCTGGGCCCTGACCGACGAGGGCGCCCGCGAGCTGGCCGGTGAGCTGGGCTACGCGCCGCTGGGCCAGGAGCTGACCGACCGCGTCGTCGCCGAGCTGGAGAAGACCAACGCCGAGAACGGCGGCGCCGACGCCGGCGCCGAGGAGGAGGCCGGAGCCGAGGAGAGCGCCGAGGAGAGCGCTCCCGAGGCCGAAGCCACCACCGAGTAGGAACGCCCCGCGGGGCCGGGAGAGTCGTCCCGGCCCCGCACGCCTTCTTCCCAACCCCCGCCCCCGCCCCGGGGCGGGACGCTCTCCACTCCCCACGAAAGCCACAGAGGAGAAGCACATGTCCACCGAGGCCCGTGAGGCCCCCCAGGCCCCCGAGGACTCCCGGCGGGGGACGCTGAAGTCCGGCAAGGGGCGCCTGGGCGATCCGATCTTCAAGTGGGCCGTCGCGGCCTGCGGCACCCTCGTCCTGATCATCCTGGCGCTGATGGTCATCCGGACCACCAGCGAGGCCTGGCCGGTCTTCGCCAAGGAGGGCTTCTTCGGCTTCCTCCTCGGGGAGGACTGGCAGAGCGGCGGATCCCGCACGGAGATCACCGGCACCTACGGCGCCTGGCCCTTCATCTACGGAACCCTGGTCACGGCGACCATCGCGATCGCCATCGCGCTGCCGCTGGCGATCATGGTCGCCGTCTACCTGACCCACCTGGCCCCGCGCCGCCTCGCCAAGCCGCTGTCGTACACGGTCGAGCTGCTCGCCGCCGTGCCCAGCGTCATCTTCGGCCTCTGGGGCCTGCACTGGTTCCTGCCGAACGTGATGCGCCCCTTCTTCGTCTGGCTGGAGAGCACCTTCGGCTGGTTCTTCCTCTTCGAGGGACCGGTGCGCGGCGTCGGCTACCTGCCCGCGGGCATCGTGCTGGCCATCATGATCCTGCCGATCATGACGGCGCTCATCCGCGAGGTCGTCGTCGTCCAGCCGATCGAGCAGCAGATGGCCGCCTACGCCCTGGGCTCCACCCGGTGGGAGGTCATCACCAAGGTGATCCTGCCGGCCAGCTTCTCCGGGATCGTGGCCGCCGCCATGCTGGGACTGGGCCGCGCCCTCGGCGAGACCATCGCCGTGCTGATGCTGATCGGCGGAACCCAGGGGTGGAGCGGCAGCCTGTTCGGCACCGGAAGCAGCATGGCCTCGCACATCGCCGCGTCCTTCGGTGAGGCCTCGCCCGAGGTCCGGACGGCGCTGATGGCGATCGGCGTCGCCCTCTTCCTGGTCACGATGATCGTCAACATCCTGGCCCGCGTCATCGTCTGGCGCCTGGGGCAGTTCACGGGAGACTCCGCCGTATGAGCACAGCAACCACCACTCCTCCGGACGCCCGGCACACCCCCCTGAGCCAGCGCCCGCCCGGCTCCGGCTTCCGCAGGTTCAAGGACCGCTCTGCGTCGGTGGCACTGACCGCCGCGATGGTCCTGGCGATGATCCCGCTGGTCCTCATCATCTTCGAGGTCACCCGGCGCGGCATCGGCGTCGTCAACCTGGAGTTCTTCACCGAGACCGAGCCCCCGCCGCGGCGCGAGGGCGGCGGGTACGCGGCCGGGTTCTTCGGCACGCTCTACATCATGGCGCTCGCGGTCGTGATGTCGATCCCGTTCGGCATCGCCACGGCCGTCTACGTCGTGGAGTACGGTCCCAACCGCCTGACCGGCGCGATCCGCTTCTTCACCGACGTGATGACGGGCATCCCCTCGATCTTCGTCGGTCTGTTCGTGTACGGCCTGGTCGTCATCGGCTGGGGCCAGATGGGCTTCGGCACCTTCGCCGGTGCTCTGGCGATCGCCATGATGATGCTGCCGATCGTGACGCGGTCCGCGGAGGAGATGCTGCGGCTCGTGCCCAACGAGATGCGCAACGCCAGCTACGGCCTGGGCGCGCGCAAGTGGCAGACCATCGTGCACACGGTGCTGCCCGCCGCCGCCCCCGGCCTGACCACCGGTTCGATGCTGGCCGTCGCCCGCGGCATCGGCGAGACCGCCCCGCTGCTGCTGACCGCGTTCGGCACCGGCCTGGTCGTGACCGCCTTCCAGGGCGAGCCGCAGGGCGCCGTGCCGATGCAGCTGTACCGGGGCGCCATGCAGCCCTTCGAGGCCGGTATCGACCGCGCCTGGGGCGCCGCCCTGTGCCTGTTCCTGCTGGTGCTGCTGTTCACCGTGATCGCGCGGTGGATCGGCTCGCGGGCCTCCGTGGGCAGCCGCTGACAGCCCGACCCCGTGGGGCCGTGCGCCGGAGAGACCTCCGGTGCGCGGCCCCTTCGGCTCTGTCGGCGCCGACGTCCCGCCGGCTTCCCGAACCGCCCCCTCACCGGTAATCTTGCGCCGGACCCGCCACCGCGACTCCCTGGAGACGAACGCAGATGCCCGACACCAACGAGTACGCGACGACCTTCGCGTTCGTCGACGCCGACAGCGACGGCCGCATCTCCGCACAGGAGTACGCCGACCTGATGCACCGCCTCGGGGACAGCTGCACCGAGGAGCAGGCCCTGCGGGCGATCGGGGCCATGGACCAGGACGGCGACGGGCTGATCACCCTGGACGAGTTCACGGCCTACATGTCCGACAGCAGGAGCTGAGCCCCCGGCGGGTGCCGCCCCCGGGCGGCACCGCCGCGAACGCGGCCGCCCGCCTCAGCGCGGCTCGCGCGCCAGATAGACGGTGTCGGGCACGCCGCGGGCGACCGGCACCTCGATGACCTCCACCGAGGCGAACCTGCCCCGCAGCGACTCCTCGAAGGCGGGCACCGCGTTGGCGCTCCAGAAGGCCAGGACCCCGCCGGGGGCGAGCAGGCGGGTGAGCCGGTCCAGCCCGGCCGCCTCGTAGAGGCGGTTGTTGTTCTCCACCACCGTCCAGTCGGGCCCGTTGTCGGTGTCCAGGCAGATCGCGTCGTAGCGGACGGGGGCCGCGGCCGAGGACGCCTCCTCCAGCCAGGCCACGATGTCGGCGTTGACCACCCGGCAGCGCGGGTCCCGGTGCACGTACTCGGCGGCCTCGCCCAGTTCCCCGTCGTGCCAGGCGATCACGTGGGATTCGAGTTCCACCACGTCCACCACCGCCACCCGGGGGTGCTCCAGGGCCTCGCGGGCGGAGAAACCCACGCCCAGGCCGCCGATGAGCACCCGGGAGCGCGAGCGGCCCGCCGGGAGGGCGGCGAGGCTGGCGCGCACCATCTCCCGCTCGGAGGTGCCGTCGCGGGTGTCCATGAGGAAGACGCCGTTGGAGTAGATCTCGTAGTGCGCGCCCACGCGGCGCAGCACGAGGTCTCCGCCGGTCTCCCCGGTCACCCTCGCCAGGGTGGCCGTCTCCTCCTCGGGCTCACGGGAAACCGGGGCGGTGTACGTCGTCGGCTGGTCCATACCCCACATTGTGCCGCCCGGCGGGCGCGCCCGCGTTCCCGCCGAGGGGAGGAACGGGGCGCTGTCCGCGGGGTCGTCTCGGGCCGTGGGATTACCGAAGAGTAGGGTCGGTGTCCACCCACCGGAGGAGGACTCCATGCAGGTGAAGCGCGGGCGCGGCGGACTGCTCGACCGGGTGCGCGGAGCCGCTCCCCACGCCCTCGGCGTCCTGTTCGTGGCTTCGGGCGTGCTGCACCTCGCGGCGCCCGGACCCTTCCAGGCGATCATGCCCCGCTCCCTGCCCGCGCCGCGCGCGTGGGTCCACGGCAGCGGCGCGGCCGAACTGGTCTGCGGCGCGGGGCTGCTGACGCGCAGGGCGTGGGCCGGACCGGCGAGCGCGGCCCTGCTGCTCGCCGTGTGGCCCGCCAACGTCCGGATGGCCCTCGACTCGGGTACGGGCAGGCTCCGGGGCCCGGCCGACAACCGCCTCGTGGCCTGGGGCCGCGTACCGCTCCAGGTCCCGCTCGTCTGGGCCGCCCTCCAGGCCCGCCGCGGGGACCGGAAGGACTGACCGACGGCGCCCCGCGCCGGGGCGTCGGCGAGCCCGGAGCGCCCGTTTGCCCCTCCCCTGGGGGGAGGAGCCACAGTGGAACCATGCTTCCCATCGGTTCCTTCAGCGAACTCACCGGCCTCTCGCACAAGGCACTGCGCCACTACCACTCCCTCGGGCTGCTGGTCCCGGCCCGCGTGGACGAGGACACGCAGTTCCGCTGGTACACCGTCGACCAGATCGAGCGCGCCGGGCGGATCGTCACCCTGCGCCGTGCGGGCATGGGCCTGGACGCCGTCCGGCGCGTGGTGGACGACCCCGGCCTGGCCCCGGACGCGCTGCGCCGGCACGCCGAGGACCTCCGGCGCGAGCGGGAGGCCCAGGACCGGGCGCTGGCGGAGGCCCTCGCGGTCCTGGCGTGGGAGCCGAGGGTGGAGGTCCGGCCCCGGCGGGCGCGCACGGCCCTGACGGGGGTGACCGCTCTCTCCCCTGACGGGGACTTCGACCTGGACCGGGAGCGCGCCGAGGTGCACGCCCTGGCCGGGCGGCTCGGCGCGCTGGTCGAGGAGCTCGGGTGGCGCGCCGACGGCCGGTGGTGGAAGAGCCTGGAGCCGGGGTCGGACGGCGCGGGCTACCGGGTGTGCGTGCCGGTCGCGGAGGCCGGGTCCTCCCCGTCCCCGCTGCCGGAGGGCGTGGAGCTGGTGGAGTACGGGGAGGGCACCGAGGTCGGGCTGCTGATGCCCGGCCGGGAGAGCCTGGGCGGCCTCACCCTGGCGCTGACCCACCTGTTCGAGCACGAGGTCGAGGGCATGTTCGCCGACGTGGGCGCCCTCCGTCAGTCGGAGTACGACGGGGGCGTGGAGTTCGCCGTCGGGCTGCGGCCCCTGTCGGAGGCTCCGGAGTGAGGGCCCGGGGACTCGGGTCCCGCGCCTGAGGGCCCCGGGTCCCGAGCCCCCGTACCCGGGGTGTCCGCTACCGCGGGCTCCGTATCCGCAGGTCCCGCACCGGTGGGCCCCGTGCCCGGGGTCCGCGCCGACCGCAGCAGGGCGCCGAGCGCGGCGGCGCCTTCGAGCAGGGCCGCCGACCGGGCGTCGATGCTCGCGTCCCGGGCGGCCAGCGCGGCCATCACCTCGTCCCACCGGTGCGCGCGGCGCAGCTGCGGCATCAGGGCACGGAGCGGGGCGATGCGGTACCCGGCCATGCGCAGCTGGTGGACGATCCGCGCGTCCCTGGCGTCGGCGGGCGAGTACCTCCGCGTTCCCCCGGGGGAGGTCCTGCCGGGCACGACGAGCCCTTCCGCGTCCCAGTGCCGCAGCGTCGAGGGCCTCACTCCGAGCGCGGCGGCGAGTTCGGAGACGCCCATGGAGTCCGCCGGGCGGACGTCCCCGACCGGCTCCGCGGCGATCGCCTCCGCGGCCTGCCTGGCCAGCCCGAGTTCCCGGCGCTCGGCGTGGAGCCGGGCGTGCGCGGCGTCCAGGAGGGCGAGCAGGTCCGAGGCCGGGTACCCGTGCGCGGCGCGCACGATCCGCCCGGCCTCGACCGGGCCGGTCCCGGCGGCCAGGGACCGGTAGGCCAGGGCCGAGCACACGTGCGCCTCGGTGTAGACGCGGTAACCCGAGGCCGTGCGCGCCGCCGGGGGCAGCACACCGCCGCGTTCGAGGTTGCGCACCTGCTGGACGGAGTACCCGGAGCGCCGGGCCACGTCGACCGTGCGCATGGCGGTCGAGTTGCGACTTCCCACTCCCCCACCTCGCACTCTTCGGGGAAAGTCTCCACAACCACATGAATGTAACGCTGGAACACATGAGCATCGAAGAGATCACCGCGTTCCTGGAGGGCCTTGAGGGCGTACTGACCCTCAGGCCGCAGCCCGGCGACGGCTCGCCCGAACTCAGCTGGGGCGACACGTTCTTCTACTACGCGCCCGACGGCGTCGTCCCCACCGCGACCCAGCCCTTCGCGACCATCGTGACGAAGGACTACCCCGACGACCGGGCGTCGCGCCTGGACCGGCCCGGCGTCTTCCGCCTGAACGTCGCCGCCGGAAGGGAGGCCTTCGTCAGCTGGACGGGCCGCGAGCCGCGCGAGCCGGCCGACCCGGACGCGGACCCGAGCGCGGCGGACACGGTGGTGGCGCACCCCGTCTACGGCGGCCTGGGCTGGCTCGCCGTGGTGAACCCGGGGCCGCGGACCGGGGAGGCGGCCCGGGAGCTGCTCCGCACGGCCCACGGCCTCGCCCGTTCGCGCCGTGAGCGGCGCACCGGGGCGGCACCGGACTGACGGACGGCGCCGGGCCGACCGGCGGCGCCGGGCCGACGGGCGGCACCGGGCCGACGGGCGGCACCGGGCCGACGGGCGGCTCCGAGGAGCGCCAAGTCCCCGTGGAACGCCGAGGACCGGCGGGGACCGGCATGACGCCGGTCCCCGCCGGTCCGTTGCTCAGGACACCGCCTACAGGCGGCAGGCGTAGATGTCGGTGACCAGGATGGCGCGGGCGCCGAGCTGCCACAGGTCGTCCATGATCCGCTGGGCGTCCTTGCTCGGCACCATCGAGCGGACCGCGACCCAGCCCTCCCGGTGCAGCGGGGAGACCGTCGGCCCCTCCATGCCCGGGGTGAGCGCGACCGCCGCCTCCAGGCGCTCGGCGTGCACGTCGTAGTCCATCATCACGTAGTCGCGGGCGACCAGGACGCCGCGCAGACGGCGCAGCAGCGTGTCGAACCTGGGGTTCTCGGGGGCCCCGGACGGACGGATGACCACCGCCTCGGAGACCAGGATCGGCTCGCCGAAGGTCTCCATGCCCGCCTGGCGCAGGGTGGTGCCGGTGGAGACCACGTCGGCGACGGCGTCGGCGACGCCGAGCTGGACGGAGCTCTCGACCGCGCCGTCCAGGTGGATGACGCGGGCGTCGACGCCCTGCTCGTCCAGGTAGGAGCGCAGGAGGCCGTCGAAGGACGTGGCGATGCGCTTGCCGTTGAGGTCGGACACCTTCATGCCGGCGCCTCCGGGCGCGGCGAAGCGGAAGGTGGAGCCGCCGAAGCCCAGCGGCAGGACCTCGTCCACGGCGGCGCCGGAGTCCAGCAGCATGTCGCGGCCGGTGATCCCGGCCTGGAGGATGCCCTCGCCGACGTAGACGGCGATGTCCTTGGGCCGCAGGAAGAAGAACTCGGTGTCGTTGTCGGGGTCGATCATGACCAGGTCGCGGCTGCTCTTGCGCTGCCGGTACCCGGCCTCGCGGAGCATCTCCACGGCGGGTTCGGAGAGCTGGCCCTTGTTGGGCACGGCGATTCTCAGCATGTCGGGCATGTTCACGGCTTTCTCGTGGCTGCGTGTACGGGGACGTGGCGTCGGTGGCCGGATGCGCACGGGCGGCGCGTCGGCCTACAGATGCTTGTAGACGTCCTCCAGACGCAGGCCACGGGCCAGCATCAGGACCTGGAGGTGGTAGAGGAGCTGCGAGATCTCTTCGGCTGCCTGGTCGTCCGACTCGTACTCGGCGGCCATCCAGACCTCCGCCGCCTCCTCGACGACCTTCTTGCCGATGGCATGGACGCCGGCGTCGAGCTGGGCGACGGTCCCGGAGCCCTCGGGGCGGGAACGCGCCTTCTCGGACAGCTCGGCGAACAGCTCTTCGAAGGTCTTCATGGTGTCTTTCCTCGACCGACAGATGCGCTACCAGCGTAGGCGGTCCGGCGCCCCGATGCCGCACCCTCGGGGGGATGTCTCATCATGTGGGCGGCGGCGTGCGCCACACCGCGCCGCGCCCCGCAGGTCGCGTCCCCGCGCGGGGCGGCCGTCGCGCCCGGTCCGCAGCGCCTTCGTCCGGTTCACCACACCCTGCGTGCGGCGGCGCGCACGATCGGCTTGGGGATGAAGCGCAGGAGCCCCGTGGCCGCCTTGTACTGGGCGCCGGCGACGACGCTGGAGCGCCCGGCCGCCCAGGCGGTGAGGGACTCGCGCACGACCTGCTCCTTGGGGACGAACGCGAACGCGGGCATCCCGCTCTCCTGGACGCCCCTGGTCATGTCGGTGCGCACGAACCCCGGCAGGACCGCGGTGACGTGCACGCCGTGCTCGGCGACCTCGGCGGCCACGCTCTCGCTCCACAGGGACACGAACTTCTTACCGGCCCCGTACACCGAGCCGCCGGGGTTGGCGGTGATCTCGCCCGCGACGGAGGAGAGGTTGATGACGCCGAGCCTGGTCCGGCGCGGCAGGCCCTCGCGGCGGGCGATCTGCACCGGCAGGACGGCGCGGGTCAGGTGCAGGACCGCGCGCACGTTGAGGTCGAGCATGGCGTCGATCTCCGAGGGCTCCTGCCTGACGAAGGGGCCGCCGTCGCCCCGCCCGGCGTTGTTGACGAGCAGGTCCACGGGAGCCTCGTCGCCGCTGCCGTCGGCGGACAGGCGTTTGACGACCAGCGAGAGGCCCTCGTCGGTGCCCAGGTCGGCGGGCAGGGGCTGGACGCCGACCCCGTAGCGTCCGCCGATCTCCTCGGCGAGGGCCTCCAGGAGCTCGCCCCGGCGGGCGACGAGGACGAGGGAGTAGCCGCGTTCGGCGAGCCTGCGGGCGTACTCCTCGCCGATCCCGGTGGAGGCTCCGGTGACCAGCGCGGTCCGTGGGTGGGCGGGGGTCTCGGAGGTGCTGGCCGGTTCGCTCATCCCCCCAGGGTAGGCCGTCACCGGTCGCGGGGACAGCGGCCTCGGCGGACACCGGACCGGCGTGCGCGTACGGCGGCGCCCCGGCCCGCGCGGCGTCGGAGTTCCCCTTTGCGCGGTGGGTATGGACACACACGGTTTCACCTGGGTTTTCCCAGAACGCGGCCGCGCCGACTCCCTTCGGGGAGGGGTGAGGCGTTAGCGTGCGTGTATGTCCGAGACCCACAGTCCTGCCGGACCCCTTTCCTCCCTGAGGTTGGACGAGCGCCTGCGTGACACCCGACTGTTCTTCAGCCAGGCGCTGCGCACCTTCCACGCCACCGGTTCCATCCTCCCCAGCAGCGGTGCGCTGGCGCGTGCGATGGCCGAGTACGTCCGGCGCCGACCAGAACCCGACCGCCCGCTGCGCATCCTGGAGGCCGGAGCCGGAACCGGCGCGATCAGCCGCGGGATCGCCGCCTCGATGCAGCCGGGGGACACCCTGGACCTGGTGGAGGCCAACCCCGAGTTCGCCGCCCACGTGGAGGGACTGCTCAAGACCGACCCGGTCATGTCGCGGGTGGCCGACGGCTCCCGCGTGCACGCCAAACTCGTCAACGACATGGGCACCGACCGGTCCTACGACGTGATCGTGTCGGGCCTGCCGTTCGCGAACTTCACCGCCGACGCCGTCCGGGAGATCCTGGACTACTACTTCGAGGTGCTCGAACCGGGCGGCACCATGTCCTTCTACGGGTACCTGTACACCAAGGAGGTCAAGGCGGTCATCGCCCGCCGCGAGGACTACCTGCGCCAGGCCCGCACGAGCTGGCTCGTCCAGGAGTGGATCGACCGCTACGGCATCGGCTCCGAGAAGGTGTTCGCCAACGTCCCGCCCGCGTGGGTGCACCACCTGCGCAAGCCGGGGAAGGGCTGAGCCCCCTCCCCTCACAGCCACATGGAAGGGCCCGCCACACACGTGGCGGGCCCTCGCGTTTCCCGGGACGGACGCGGCCCTCAGGCCAGCGCGGTCCGGATGAGGCTGTCCAGCAGCTCGGGGTACTCCAGGCCCGTAGCCCGCCAGATCTGGGGGTACTGCGAGTGCGCGGTGAACCCGGGCAGGGTGTTGACCTCGTTGACGACGGGTTCGGTGCCCCCGCGCAGGAAGAAGTCCACGCGCAGCAGGCCGGAGCAGCCGACCGCCTCGAACACGCCCAGGGCGAGGTCGCTCAGCTGCGTCTGGATCCCGACCGGCAGGTCGGCGGGGATGTCGAAGACCGCGTCGCCCCCGTACTTGGTGTCGTAGTCGAAGAAGCGTTCCGTGTCCGCGACCCGGATCTCCAGCGGCGGCCCGACCTTGAGCGCGCCGTCGGGCAGCTCCAGGACGGCCAGGTCGACCTCGCGTCCGACGACCGCCTCCTCCACCAGGACCTTGGTGTCGAACTCGCGCGCGGTCTTGACGGCGGCCTCCAGCTCCGACCAGTCGCCGACCCGCGTCACCCCCAGGCTGGAACCGCTGCGCGCGGGCTTGACGAACACGGGCAGCCCCAGCTCGGCGCGCTCCTGCGGCGAGACCTCGTCGTCCGGTCCGCGCAGCACCACGTCCCGCGCGACCGGCAGCCCCGCCGCGCGCAGCAGCGTCTTGGTGGTCGCCTTGTCCATACCGGTGGCGCTGGCGAGCACGCCGTTGCCCACGTAGGGCACTCCCAGGAGTTCGAGCATCCCCTGGATCGTGCCGTCCTCGCCGTAGGGGCCGTGGATGACGGGGAAGACCACGTCCGCCTCGCCCAACGCGAGGATCGCCTCGCCCAGGCCGTCACCCGGGCGCCGCTCCCTCTCGCCGCCGGGCTCGGGGGTCAGGGCCGTCAGGCGCTCCGCGTCCAGCGCGGCGGGGTCGTCGGTGTCGGTGCCCACCACCCACGCCCCGGCGCGCGTGATCCGCACCGGGACGACCTCGTACCGGTCGCGGTCCAGGTGGGTGAGGACCGACATCGCCGACGCGCACGAGACGTCGTACTCCCCGTTGCGTCCACCGAAGACGACGGCGACGCGTGTCCTTGCCTCAGGCACTCGATCTCTCCTTGCTCGGTTCGCGCGGCACGGGCCGCGCCAGGTCCTGGTGGAGGCGGGGCACGCGCGCACCCACGCCGGTGAGAATCTCGTGGGGGATGGTTCCGGCCCAGTCGGCCCACTCCTCGACGGTGGGCTCGCCGCGGTCGCCGGGGCCGAACACGACCACCTCGTCGCCCTCGCGCACGTCCATGCCGCCGACGTCGACCACGAACTGGTCCATGGCGATGCGTCCGGCCACGGGGCACCGCCGTCCGGCGATCCACACGTAGGCCCGGTCCCCCGCCGCACGGGGCACACCGTCGGCGTAGCCGAGCGGGACGAGGGCGAGCAGGCTCTCGCGTGGGGTGGTGTAGGCGTGGTGGTAGCTGACGCCCGTCCCCGCGGGGACCCGGCGGACCATGGCCACCCGGGCGCGCAGGGTCATGGCCAGGCGCAGGCCGAAGCGCCTGCCCTCGACCGGCTCCACTCCGTAGAGGCCGACGCCCGCCCGGACCAGGTCGAAGTGCGTGGCGGGCTCGTTGAGGATCGCGGCCGTGTTGGCCAGGTGCCGCAGCGACGGGTCGAGCCCGGCCGCGCGCGCCTGGGAGAGCGCCCCCTCGAAGGCGGTGACCTGCTGCGCGGTGGTCGCCGCGCCGGGCAGGTCGGCGGAGGCCAGGTGTGACCAGACACCGCGCACCCGGACCAGGCCGTCCAGTTCCAGTACGCGGGCCAGACCGACCAGTCCGGGCCAGGCGTCCGGCGGCGCGCCGTTGCGGCTCAGCCCGGTGTCGGCCTTGAGGTGGACGTGCGCGACACGGCCCGTGCGCACGGCGGCGTCGGCCACGGCGCGCAGGTGGCCGACCGAGGGGACGGACAGGTCCACGTCGGCGGCGACGGCGGAGTCGAAGTCCTGGTCCGCACGGTGCAGCCAGCACAGCACGGGGGCGCGCAGCCCGGCGCGGCGCAGGGCGAGCGCCTCCTCCAGGGAGGTCACGCCCAGCCAGGTCGCTCCGGCCTCCAGGGAGGCGCGGGCGACCTCCACGGCCCCGTGGCCGAAGCCGTTCGCCTTGACGACGGCAAGAATTTCGGAATTGGTCCGCTTTGCCATGAACCGTACATTGTGGGCGATCGCGCTTATATCAACGAGGGCCTCACCCAGGGGCGAGGCCGGGTGGCCGGGGAGGTGGAGCGAGTGCTCCCCGGGGTCGGTCGACGGCATGACCAAGAAGTAGACACGACGCGCTGTGAACAGAGTGTGAGCGCCCCCCTCGCCACGTCCTACGGAAACGCCCGCCGCGCGCGGAGGGAGAAGGAAGAGCGTATGAGGGTCTTGGTCGTGGACCACGGAGAGGACCCCGCACAGCCGACCGCCTCATGGCTGCGGGAGGCCGGTTTCGCCGTGGACACCGCTCCCGACGGGGAGACGGCGCTGTACAAGCTCGCCGTCAACGAGTACGGGGTCATGCTGCTCGAACGGGCTCTGCCGGGGCTGAGCGGGAACGAGGTGTGCCGCGTGGCCACCGCCCTGCACGGTCAGGTGCGGGTGCTCATGGTGAGTTCTCCCACCAGCCCGAAGGAGCGGCTCGCCGGTTTCGAGCTGGGCGCGGACGACTACCTCATCAGGCCCCTCGACCGCGAGGAGATGATCGCCCGGGTCCGCGCCCTGGCCAGGAGGCCCGGCCTGGCCGAACCGCCGGTTCTGGAGCGCTCGGGCCTGCGGCTCAACTCCACCCGCTACGAGGCCTTCCGCGACGGCAGGCCGCTGCACCTGTCGCCCAAGCAGTTCGGGGTGCTGGAGGAGCTGCTGCGCGCCGACGGCGCCCCGGTGTCGGCGGAGGCGCTGCTGGAGAGGGTGTGGGACGAGAACATCGACCCGTTCACCACGATCGTGCGCGTGACCATCCGCTCCCTGCGGCGCAAGCTGGGCACCCCGAACCCCATCCAGACCGTGCCCCGCGTGGGTTACCGGCTGCCGTGACCCGGGTGCCGGGCGGAACGGGGACCGCCGGACCGGGGCGGTGACCGGGGCCCGCCGCCGAGCGCCGACGTGTCCCATCGCACGTCCCGCGCCGGGGGAGCGCACCCGCCCCCTCCACCACCCGGATCCTCGGCAACGGTGGGTGGTCACGGGCTCGCCCGGGACGGGATCCGCGACCTTCGCCCCGTTTTGCGACTGATTCGTGACCTGCATCACTGGAATCTGAGGTCGCAGGGACCTGTGGGACGCAGGTAGTCTCGCGTTGACTTCTTGCGGACCGGATCTTTGCGTTCGGCACCACCTCTCGCCCACGCACACGTGAAGAGCTCCTGAGGATCCCTCTGACGTCCCCGGAAGTCCCATCCCGCGCCACAAGCCCTGGGCCCACTCTTGTGCACACCCATATCAGAGTGAACCAGCAGCATGCGCGCGGAGTCCTACAGATCATCCGATTCCCCAGGTCAACGCGGACCAACGGAGGAGGCAGCGTGACGGTCACCCAAGCGGTCGAAGCGGTTCCGGGCATGCCGGGGGACACCGCTCCCGCGCTCATGCCCGTGGACGTCCGGCAACGCGTCTCCGCCCTCGCCAGAACCTCACGGCTCCTGGTGGCCTGCGACTACGACGGCGCCCTCTCCACGGTCGACCCTGCCGACCGGCGTCCGCTGCCCGAGGCCCTGCGCGCGCTGCGCGACCTGGCCGACCTGCCGGGCACCGTGTGCGCGGTCATCTCCGGCCGCCCCCTGCGCGACCTGGCCGCGCTCTCGCGCCTGCCCGCCGAGGTGCGCCTCGTGGGCGCCCACGGCACCGAGTTCGACACCGACGTGACCGTCGACCCCGACCACCGCAACGCCGACTCGCCCTCGGACAAGGCGGCCGCCCTGGAGCTGCTGCGCGACCAGGTCGAGGCCACCGCCATCCTCTACATCGGCGGCGGCGAGGGCGAGGAGCCCGTCTTCATGCGGCTGACCGGCGCCGACGCGGGCGTGCGGGTCGGCGAGGGGCCCACCGTGGCCTCCCACCGCGTGGCCGACACCCCGACCGCCGCGGCCCTGCTGTCCGCGCTGGCAGCCGAGCGCCGCTTCTGGGTCTTCGGCGAGCGCCCCACGCCCATCGAGCGCATGTCGATGCTCTCCAACCAGGGCTCCGTGGCCCTGGTCGGCCCGGACGCGCGCCTGCTGTGGTTCTGCCACCCCGAGCCCGACTCGAACGCCGTGTTCGCCGAGGTCCTGGGCGGCCGCCAGGCGGGCGTGTTCGCCGTCGCCCCCGCCCACGGAGGCCGTCCGCTGGGCCAGCGCTACCTGCCCGGCACCATGACCGTGCGCACCCGCTGGTCGCGCATGGACGTCACCGACTACCTCGCACACGGCACCCCCCAGGGGCGCACCGACCTGATCCGGGTGATCAGCGGCGTCACCCCGGCCACGGTGGAGTTCGCCCCCCGTCCCGACTTCGGCCGCGCGCCGGTGCGCATCACGCCGCAGGAGAACGGCCTGCTGGTCGAGGGCGCCGACTTCCCGATGGCCCTGTACTCGCCCGGCGTGGAGTGGGAGATCGACCACGACGGCGTCTCCGACCTCGCCCGCGCGGTCGTCCACCCGCGCTCGGAGCAGCCCGTGGTGCTGGAGCTGCGCTGCGGCACCGACTCCCTCGTGCACGGCACGCTGCCCGAGTCCGAGCGTCAGCGGACCTCCGGCGAACACTGGTCGCGCTGGCTCGACGGGCTCACCCTGCCCGACACCGCCCAGCAGCTGGCGGCGCGCTCCGCGCTCACCCTGCGCGGGCTGTGCACCCCCTCCGGGGGCGTGATGGCCGCCGCGACCACGTCGCTGCCCGAGGAGATCGGCGGCGTACGCAACTGGGACTACCGGTACTGCTGGCTGCGCGACGGCGCCCTGACCGTGCAGTCGCTGGTCTCCCTGGGCTCGACCGCCGAGGCCGAGGAGTTCCTGGACTGGGTGCACCGGGTCGTGGACTCGCTGCCCGGCCCGGAGATGCTGCGCCCGCTGTACTCGCTGCGGGGCACGAACCTGGGCCCGGAGGAGGTCATCGAGTCGCTGTCCGGGTACGCGGGCTCGCGGCCGGTGCGGATCGGCAACCTGGCCGACCACCAGGTGCAGCTGGACGTGTTCGGCCCCGTCGTGGAGCTGATCGAGAAGCTGTCCTCGGTGCGCGGCACCCTGGCCGACCGCGACTGGGACCTGGTGCGGTCGATGGCCGAGGCGGTCGCCCGCCGCTGGCACGAGCCCGACCACGGCATCTGGGAGGAGCGCGACGAGCCCCGCCAGCGCGTCTACTCCAAGGTGATGTGCTGGGTGACCCTGGACCGCGCCGTCTCCCTGGCCCGTGCCTACGGCCGCGAGGTGGACCCGTCCTGGCCGGACCTGCGCGACGGCATCGCCGCCGAGGTGCTGGACAAGGGCTGGAACGAGGAGGCGCAGGCCTTCACCACCGCCTACGACGGCACCGACCTGGACGCCGCGTCCCTGCACATCGGCCTGTCCGGGCTGATCGACCCGGCCGACGAGCGCTTCCAGGCCACCGTGACCGCCGTGGAGGCGGAGCTGCGCAGCGGCCCGACCGTGTACCGGTACCACCGCGACGACGGCCTGCCGGGCGGCGAGGGCGGCTTCCACCTGTGCACCGCGTGGCTGATCGAGGCGTACCTGCTGACCGGCCGCCGCGCGGAGGCGGACGAGCTGTTCAAGCACCTGGTGGACTGCGCCGGACCGACCGGGCTCATCCCGGAGGAGTTCGACCCGGTCACCGAGCGGGCGCTGGGCAACCACCCGCAGGCGTACTCGCACCTGGGCCTGATCCGCTGCGCCCAGCTGCTCGACCGCCTCTGAAGGACCCCAAGGGGCGTCCGCGGCGCGCTCCCCCGGCCCGTGAGGGCCGTGGGAGCGGGTCCGCGGACGCCCCTTCGCCATGGGGAGGGACCCGCGGTGTCGGGCGGGACCGCTCAGTGACCGGTGGGACCCGTCTGGCCGGGGTAGCCACTGGGGCCGCCGGGGCCGGGCTGGTTCGGGTACCCGCCGGGGCCGGGGTGGCCCGGCTGCCCCCCGTAGCCCGGCTGGCCCGGGTGACCGGGGTGGCCCGGCTGTCCGCCGTTGTCGAGGTGTCCGCCGTGACCCGGGTGGCCCGGGTGACCGCCCCGGCCGGGGTATCCGCCCGGCAGGGGCCGGTACCCGGGGTCGGTCACGCGGAACCACTCCTGGGCGCTCTCGGTGCGGACGAGGATCACGATGACGACCATCAGGATCACGCCCACGGCCGGGTTGGAGGCGTCGCTGAGCAGGTTGAGGAGCGCGCTGGCGAGCCCCAGGCCCACGACCACGAGCACGAGTGTGCGCGCTCTGGCCCCGCCCTTCTTCAGGGCGATCACGACGTAGGCCTCGAAGGCCGTGAGGGCGAGGCCGTAGACCAGGATGGCCGCGAGTCCGCCCACGCCCATGCCCATCTCCGCCTCGACCTGCGCGCTGGGCAGGTCGACGAGGGCGACGAGGCCGATCAGGGCCAGGGAGTAGAGGACGACGGCGAGCACGATCCTGATGACGAGGATGACGCGGACCGCCTTGAGCGTGCCGGGCATCGGGGGTGCGGGGGTGTGGGGGTTCACGGGGGAGACGCCTTCCCGGTCGGGGTCGTGAGCGGGACGAAGGATGTTTCGGGTCTACGACTTCCGCGGGGCGGGAACGGTTCCCTCCCGGGCGGAACCCGTGCCCGCAGGGCGGGCGGCTCCCAGGGGACGGGAGCCGCCCGTGACACCGGGGGGCGGTGTTGAGGGTGATGTCTTCCCTTCGTCAGGCGTCCTAACCATCCGCCGGTTCGGGCACGGGCGAGCCCGTCCGCCGCCGACGCGGGCCTCACCGGAAGCGCGGGCCCTCCTCCAGGCGCTCGCGCACGCCCGGCCACTCGTTGCGCAGCACCGAGTAGTACACGGCGTCCCGGCGGCGCCCGCCCGGCATGACGTTGTAGCTGCGCAGGACACCCTCCTCCGTGGCGCCGATGGAGCGCAGACCGCGCCGGGCCCGCTCGTTGAGCACGTCGGTCTTGAACTCGACCCGCTCGGCGCCCATCTCCTCGAAGGCGTGCCGCAGCAGCAGGTACTTGGACCAGTGGTTGACTCCCCGGCCCCGGAAGTCGCGCCCCAGCCAGGAGCTGCCGATCTCCAGCCGCAGGTCGGGCTCGGACATGTGCCCGTAGCTCATGCTGCCCGCGATGCGCCCGCTCGCCTTGTCGGTGACGGTGAACGTGGAGCGCTCTCCGCCGTCGCTGGCGGCCAGGTAGGAGTAGAAGAACCGGACGAAGCTCGCCTCGTCGTCCACACGGGCCACGAAGTGCGTCCAGATGTCGGAGTCCATGGCCTGTTCACGCCACCCCTCGCGATCCGTCTCCACCAGGGGGGTGAGCAGCACGTGCTCGTTCTCCAACCGGACACGCGACTGCTCGGACCACGACATGGGCACTCCTCCGGTGTACGGCGTTATGTCCGTTGCGGATTGTAGTGTCGCCCCTCGGGCCGCCCGTCGAGTGGGGTACCCCACACAGCCGACGCCCCGCCCGCCGCCCGTCCGCCGCCCGGGGACGCGCCGGGCCGCCCCGCGCGCGACGCCCGCCTGTCGGACCCGACCGGTAGTGTGCCCCCACCGACCGGCAATCCTGGAGGAACCGAGCGATGGCCGCCACCGACACCGTCCTCTCCCGGCGTGCGCTGGGCCGCGCCACCCTCGCCCGCCAGTTCCTCCTGCGGCGCGTGGACCGGCCGGTGACCGAGGTCGTCTCCCACCTGGTCGGCCTCCAGGCGCAGACCACGCACACCTGGTACGTCGGACTCCAGAACCGGATCGAGGACCCCTCCCCCGAGGATGTCGGCCGCCAGCTCACCGACGGCGAACTCGTCCGCGCCACCCTCATGCGCGGCACCCTGCACCTGGTCACCCCCGAGGACTTCCGCGCGCTGCGCCCCACGGTCCAGCCCGTCATCGCCCGCGGCCTGGCGCACAGCGGCCACGGGAAGGCCCTCGCCGGGACCGACCTGGGCGCCGTGGCGGACGCCGGGCGCGCCCTGCTGGTGAAGGAGCCGCTGACCCCCGGCGAGCTGGGCGCACGCCTGGCCGAGCGGTGGCCCGGGGTTCCCGGCGACGACCTGTCCTACGCGGCGCGCTCCCTGCTGCCCGTCGTCCAGATACCCCCGCGCGGGGTGTGGGGCTCCTCCGGACCGCCCGCGTTCGCGCCCGCCGACACCTGGACCGGGCTGGCCATGGACGCCGAGCCCGATCCGGAGGCGCTCGTGCTGCGCTACCTGGCCGCGTTCGGACCGGCCACCGTGAAGGACGTGCAGGCCTGGTCGGGGCTGACCCGGCTGCGCGCGGTGGTCGACCGCCTGCGCGAGCGCCTCGTGGTCCTGCGCGGCGAGGACGGCGCCGAGCTGTTCGACCTCCCCGACGCCCCGCGCCCCGGCCCGGACGTCCCGGCGCCGGTCCGCTTCCTCTACGACTTCGACAACGTGCTGCGCGGCCACGCCGACCGCGGCCGGATACTCTCCGGCGAGGACCTGAAGCGGCTCGCCTCCCGCAACGGGATGCCGCCCGCGACGGTGCTCGTGGACGGCGAGGTGCGCGGCTCCTGGAAGGTGGTCCGCGCCGGGGGGACGGCGGCCGTGGAGGTGACGCCGTTCCGGCCGATCGGGGCCGCCGACCGCGAGGAGGCGGAGGCCGAGGGGCTGCGGCTGCTGGCCTTCCTGGCGCCGGAGCGCGACGCGCACGAGGTCCGGTTCGCGTCGCCCGCCTGACCGCCGCACGTCCCGGTGGACGCGGGCGGGTCCTCTCCGGCGGGATCCTTTCGGTGTCCGACATCGGCGCATGTGACCGGACCACGGACACTACGTGTGGGTATGGAAGGATTCACAGGTGACCGATGAGTTCCGTGCCGCGTTCCAACGCGTGCTCGACACCGCAGCCAGCCAGGCACCCGCGTTTCCGGCGGCCGTGCACGACGTGTTCCGGCTGTCCTCCCAGGTGCCCGTCGAAGAACTCGCCATCGCCATGGAGGCGCTGGCCCCGGTTCTGGGCGACAGTGAACCCGTCGCCGGGATCGCGGCCGACCTCGCAGTCCTGGCCGGCGCCCTCGTGGAGGCCGGAGCGCCCGCGGGACAGGTGGGGCTGGAGGTGCTGCGCCAGCTGGGAAGTTACGGTCAGGCCGCAGTGGCCTTCATGCACGCGTGGGACAAGACCGGCGGCGGACAGCTGCCCGCGCCCAACGACGTGTCGGCGGCCGACGAGCAGCGCGTCGAGGAGGTCCTCGGGGAGAACGCCCCGTTGGCCACCGTGGGCTGGTGGACGTCCCTGCGCTACGGGCTGGCCGCCAAGGCCATGCTGGGCGACCCCGGGGTGCGGGCGGCCGTGCGCGCCGACTCCAGCGCCCTGGAGGGGCTGACCCAGATCGTGCACGCGCTGTCCACGCAGCTCAGCGAGTTCGTCGAGGTGAACGAACTTCTGCGGATGGCGGAGGCGAGCACGCTCTTGGTGCTGGACCGGACCTCGCGCCGGGGCTTCCAGGTGCGCTTCGACGGGATCGGCGACAACTTCCAGCTGCACACGCTGCTCGCGGACGCGCTGATCGGCAAGGAGGGGCGGCTGGTGCCCGGCACCCGGCCCGACCCCCGATGGACCGCCGCCTGCCTGGACGCGCCGGTGGACCCGCTGGCGGACGTGGTGCGCGGCGAGTGGGACCTGGTCGGCGGCGACGGCACGTGGGTGGGCAACGAGGCCCTTCCCGGGGACATCCCGCTGGTCGACGGCACGCGGGTGCTGGTGCTGGAGCCGCAGTCGCTCAGCCACTCCTGGCGTGCGGGGCGCAGGCACCCGCACATCCCGGGGTCGCTGGAGGTGCTGGAGGAGCTGCGCCACGAGGACGCGGCCGCGTGGTGGACGCGGATCCACATGGCCGGTTCGGTGCGCCATCCGATGGCGCCGCCGATCGAGCACGACGAGACCGGGACCCACCGGACGCAGGCGCCCCGCCACTTCGGTGTGGCCGCGCACTTCGCCGAGGTGGACTCGGGTCCGATGTCGGCCTCCTTCCGGTCGCTGGAACCGGAGGCCGACGACGACCCGCTTCCCGGGGAGACCGGCGCCGCGGCCGCGGAACCGCAGTCCCCGCCGGATCCGTGGGAGACCCCGTCGCAGGACCGGGACGGGTCCCCGGGGACCGAAGCGCCCGAACCGCACCCGTGGGCCGCCGACCCGCTGCCCTCCCGCACGCGTGCGGAGCCGCCGGAGGCCCCCCTGGCCGGGGACCCGCTTTCGGACCCCTTCTCGGACCCGCTCTCGGGTCCGCGGGAGCCCTGGCGGTCCGGAGGAGCGGTGGAGGAACCGGACTCCTGGGGCACGGCGGAGCCGATGAGCGAGTGGCGCAGTCCCGAGCCGCTGGGCTTCCGGACCCCCACGGAGGCCGACGAGAGCACGGACCGGGCCCGGCCCTGGCCCCTGGCCGCTTCGGAGAACTCCTGGAGCGGCGCGGAGCCGATCAGCGAGTGGCGCAGCCCCGAGCCGCTGGACTCCCGGCCCCCCGCGGAACCCGAGGAGCACATGGGGCAGGCGGGCCGGACGGGCCCGGACCGGTCCTGGAACCCCGCGGCCCCGGAGGACCCGTTGGGCGCCTGGGGGCAGCCGGAGGCTCCGGAGAGCCGGGCGGCGGGCCCGGCCCGCCCCCTGGACGCGACGGATCCGGCGGAGGCGGAGGACACGGCGGACTCCGGGGGCCACGGCGACGACAAACGCCCCGGCGCCCGTCTGCTGCCGCCCATGCCGCCGGGCGTCTCGGACAGCTGGGCGTGGGCTCCGGGCTGGAAGTGGCCCGCGCCTCCCGGTTCGTCCGACTGAGCACGGCCCGCGGCGCCCGGCCGGGAAGGGCGTTTCCGGCCGCGGACCGGGTGACGGTCACGGGTCCGGGGTACGTGCTCGGGACCGCCGACCCGGGCCCCGTGCCGGTACCGCCGTATGACAGGTGTCATGCCGCGACACAGGCGGCTCTCACACCGACCCGGTGACTCCTGCGTCTGGGGGCGGGCCTCCCCGGTCGGCCAAGCTTGGGGGTATGACGACGTTGAACAGCGACCGCCCCGGCACCGACGCCGAGTCCGGAGCCGGAACGGGTTCCGGGCCCGGGTCCGAGGCCGGAACCGGATCCGCGTCCGGGACCGCGCCCGCCGGTGAGGACTCCCCGCGCGCGGACGGCGCACCCATGTCCGCGGAGGAGCGCAAGGCCGCCGAGAGGGAGGCGCAGAAGGAGGAGGCCCGGGCCGCCCTGCGCGCGATCAAGCCCTGGGAGGGCAGGGCGACCCGGCAGGACAAGGCGCTGATGGCCGCCTTCGTCGGCGTTCCCCTCTTCTTCATGGCGCTGACGCCGGTCAAGCCCTTCCTGATCGCCCACCACCCGGTCCTGCTGGAGTTCGTCACCGGCAGCAACGCGGCGGTCGGCGCGGCCGCGGCGTTCGCGCGGATCGGGGAGATCCCCCTGTGGCTGGTCGTGGTCGCGGGAGTCGTCGGCAAGGTGAAGATCGACTGGCTGTTCTGGTGGGTCGGCAGGCGCTGGGGCCGCGGTTTCGTCAACCTCATCGCGCCGGGCGACAGGGCGCAGCGCTTCGCCGACCGGGCACAGGACATGAACCCCTGGATCATGCCGGTCGCACTCATCCTCAGCTACCTGCCGGGCGTTCCCACCGTGTTCGTCCTCGTCATCGCGGGCTGGACCGGGATGCGCCTGGTGCCCTTCCTCCTGCTGGACGCCCTCGGGGCACTGGTCCTCACCGCGTCCGTGGCCTCGGTCGGCTACGCGGCGGGCCAGACCGGGGTCGACATCGTCCTGCTGGTCGACAGGTACGCCCTCTGGTTCACCCTGGCCATCGTCGTCGTCATGGCCTTCGTCCCCGTGTTCAAGCAGAACCGCGCGCAGAAGAGGGCCAAGGCCGCCGAGGAGGCCGCGACCGCAGACGGGGCCGGGGCGGCAGAGGAAGCAGGGACCGCGGAGGAAGCCGAGGCCGTAGAGAGGGCCGGGGCGGTGCGGGGCGACGAGAGGGCGCGGGACCCGCGGGACTGACACCGCGGGACCGGCACCGCGGACCGGGGCCTCCCGCCGCCGAACGCGCGCGACCCGCTGCGACCAGGCGCTTCCACGGAAAGTACCGTGAAGGAAGCGGCTGGTCACCCACGCGCCGGGGGCACCCGACTAGGCTGGCGTTCGGCAATCCGACAACCCGGGCAAGCCGACTGCGCTGGGTGCGTCACAAACACACTCAAGGAGATCCCGTCATGGGACAGCGACACTTCGATCTGGTGGTTCTCGGCGCGGGCCCCGGCGGCTACGTGACCGCCATCCGCGCCGCCCAGCTCGGACTGAAGACCGCCGTCATCGAGGAGAAGTACTGGGGCGGGGTCTGCCTCAACGTGGGCTGCATCCCCTCCAAGGCGCTGCTGCGCAACGCCGAACTCGCCCACCTGTTCCAGAACGAGGCCGACTTCTTCGGCATCAAGGTCGACGGCAAGGTGGAGTTCGACTTCGGCAAGGCGCACAGCCGCAGCCGCGAGGTGGCGGACGGCCGGGTCAAGGGCGTCCACTACCTGATGAAGAAGAACAAGATCACCGAGCTGAACGGCCGGGGCACCTTCACCGACGACCACACCGTCGAGGTCAGCGGTGAGGACGGCGCCACCGAGACCGTCACCTTCGACCACGCGGTGATCGCGGCGGGCTCCTCCACCAAGCTGCTGCCCGGTACCGAGCTGTCCGAGCGGGTCGTCACCTACGAGGAGCAGATCCTCACCGACACCCTGCCGGAGAGCATCGTCATCGCCGGCGCGGGCGCCATCGGCGTCGAGTTCGCCTACGTCCTGGCCAACTACGGCGTGGACGTGACGATCGTGGAGTTCCTCGACCGCCTCGTGCCCACCGAGGACGAGGAGGTCTCCAAGGAGCTGGGCCGCGCCTACAAGAAGCTGGGCGTCAAGGTGATGACCTCCACCCGCGTGGAGTCGGTCGAGGACACCGGCGAGGGCGTGCGCGTCACCGTCAGCGGCGGCGGCAAGGAGCAGACCCTGGAGGCCGACAAGCTCCTCCAGGCCATCGGCTTCGCCCCCAACGTGGAGGGCTACGGCCTGGAGAAGACCGGCGTCGAGCTGACCGACCGGGGCGCGATCGGCATCGACTCCCGGGGGCGCACCAACGTCCCGCACATCTTCGCGATCGGCGACGTCACCGCCAAGCTGATGCTGGCCCACACCGCCGAGGCCATGGGCATCGTCGCCGCGGAGACCATCGCGGGCGCCGAGACCCAGGAGATCGACTACCGGTTCATCCCGCGCGCCACCTACTGCCAGCCGCAGATCGCCAGCTTCGGCTACAGCGAGAAGGAGGCGCGGGAGGCGGGCTTCGACGTCCAGGTCGCCAAGTTCCCGTTCATGGCCAACGGCAAGGCCCACGGCCTCGGGGACACGCGCGGTTTCGTCAAGATCCTCTCCGACGGCAAGTACGGGGAGTTCCTCGGCGCGCACATGATCGGCCCGGACGTGACCGAGCTGCTGCCCGAGCTGACCCTGGCCCAGCAGTGGGACCTGACCGTGCACGAGGTGGCGCGCAACATCCACGCGCACCCCACGCTCAGCGAGGCGGTCAAGGAGGCCGTGCACGGCCTGGCCGGTCACATGATCAACATGTGACGCACCGGCGCCCTCGGCCCCGCCGCCCCGGGAGGGCGGCGGGGCCGCGCCGTACCCGTGGGGGCGCCGCCCGTCGGAGGCGGGCCGCGACCCCTGCCACGGGCGCTCCGCGGACTTGCTAAGTTTCGTGTGTCCCCGCCGGATCCCCACCCCGAACTCCGGCGCTCCCCCGACCGAAAGCCATCCATGCGCCTGATCCCGTCCACTCCCCTGTCGTGCCTGGGCACGGCCGCCGCCGTCGCCGTCGTCGGCGGGTTCGCCCTCGTCGGCTTCGGCGTGATCGACCTCGACGAGTTCGAGATGGACCTGTCCTTCGGAGACGGCGTGGACCTGCCCTTCGGGGACGGTGATGAGGCGCCGGAGCAGGAGGCCGGGGCCTCGCCCGGCCCCGAGGAGGAGCAGCCGGAGCAGGCCGCGCCGGAGTACGGGCTGCCCGAGTCGTGCGCGGCCGCCGGCGCCGCGGAGGTGGTCGGCGAGCTGGCCCCGGGGCAGGTGCTCACCGAGGAGGTCGGTGAGGTGGAGGGCGTCGACGGCGCCGAGCAGGTCGTGTGCTCGTTCAGCGACGGGAGCACCGGACCCGGCGCCTCCTCGTTCACGCTGGTGTTCACCCTCAACGCCGACCCGAGCACCAACCCGGACGTGGTGCGGGTGCCCGGGGAGCAGGAGCAGATGAACTGGGAGGTGGACATCGACGTGGACGTGGACACCTACCACACCGAGGAGTCCGACTCCCTGGGCGGCGACCTGGAGTACGTGGGCACCGTGGACGGCTCCAGCCGCCACCTGTACCTGGCGCTGCCCGACGAGCTGTACGTCACCGCCATCGCCTACGGCGAGGAGGTGCCGCGCGAGGACCTGGAGCGGGTGGTCTTGCTGGCCGCCGAGCGCATCCGGGGCTGACCCGCGACGCGAACGACCGAGGGGGCCGCCGGTGGGCGGCCCCCTCGCGTGTCCGGGCGCTCCCCGCGCCCCGGGCCCCGTTCCCCGGGCACGGGGCCCGGGGCGGCTCCCCTGGGCTGTCGGCCCTACGTCGACGTCCCCGTTCCTCGGACGCCTCCTCCGGGCCTCCAGAACCCCGCCGGACGCCTCGTCGACCCCCAGCGGCACGGGAGGGCATTCGGAAAACGGACCCTAGTACTCCACGGGGATCTCCTCGAACTCACCGAACGGGCCCGCCCGCAGGGTCAGCTCCTCCACGTCCACCGGCGGCGCGGGGAAGACCGCGACCAGGCTGTAGGTGTTGTCGGGCTGGAGCATGTGGACCTCCTCGGCGAAGCTGCTGTAGCGCCCCTCGCCGAAGTCCATCTGGGCCACGTAGCGCACCAGGCCGCTCTCCGGCTCCAGCAGCTGGAAGCCGCCGAGCGTGCCCTTGTTGAACTGCTCGGGGCCGCCCGCCTGGACGGCCTCCTGCCCGCCCATGTCGGGCATGGTCGGCTCGTCGGTGGTGTTGGTCAGCGCCACGGTGCCGATGACGTACGCGCCGTCGCGGCGCAGCGGGTAGACCTCCAGGCGCACCCCGTCCAGCTCGCCCTCGGCCACCACGGATCCCGGGTCGTCGTCGTAGGGCGCGGGCCAGGTGACGTTGCGCTGGGCCGCGCCCAGGGCGTCGTCGTCGTACTCCTCTTCCTCCGTGGCCTCCACGGTGGTGTCGAAGACGTAGGAGAACTCCACCCGCCGGTTGCGCGCCCGCGCCTCGTCGTCGTCGGGGCCGCCCTCGCGGGCGATCGGCTCGTGCTCGCCGCGGCCCTCCACCTCAAGGGTGTAGTCGGTGCCCAGCTCCTCGGCGAGCAGGTCACGCACGCTCTCGGCCCTCTGCACCGACAGGTTGTCGTTGTAGGCGTCGTCGCCGATGCTGTCGGTGTGGCCGATGACGGTGATGACGGGCTCGTCGGGATCGACGTTGCGGGCCAGGCTGGTGGCCGCGCGCCGCACCACGTCCTCGGCCTCGGAGGTCAGGTCCGAGCGGTCGAACTCGAACATGACGTCGGAGTGCAGGGAGATGATCTCCCGGTCGCCGTCGCGGGTGGTGGAGGCGATCTCGGAGTCCACGAAGCTCTGCACCCAGCCCTCGTCGGCCACGGCGTCCGCGTCCGGGCGTCGGTTGGCGAAGGTGAGGTTCTCCCCGCTCGGCGGCGGGTCGTCCGGGGTGAGGTGGTCGGCCCCGTTGGGGTCCTGCGGGTCGGCCCGCTCCTCCTCCACGTCCACGACCGGGATGCCGGTCATGGCCCCGAGCCCGCTGCCGACGAACGTGACCTGCCGGACCTCGTCGGGCAGTCGCGGGAAGTAGCGCACGTACTCGTTGGTGACCCCGTCGTGGACCGGGTAGAGGCCGTCCTGGTTGGGGCTCTCGGAGCCGTACTTGAGGCCCTCCCCGTCCAGGAACTGCCGGTAGACGCGGCCGGTGAGCGGATCGACGAGGGTGTGGGCCATGCTCATGTTCCGGTTGGGCCCGGTGAACTCGTCGAGGTAGGTGACCTCGTAGTACATGACGGTGTACTCGTCGGTGCGCTCCAGGCCGGTGACGGCGAAGCGCATCTCGTTGTCCCGGCCGGTGTCCTGGAAGATGCGGCCCTCACGGACGTAGGGGAACTCCTCCCTGACCTCGGGCGGGCCCGACGCGTTTCCGAAGGTCTCGGACCACCAGTCGGACACCCCCTCGGTGACCGTGCAGCCGCTGAGCAGGAGGCTGCCCGAGACCGCCAGCGCGACCAGGGGTAGGGGCGACTTCCTCGCCATGTGGGGGAACTCCGATCGTTGAGGAGACGTACGGGCAACATCCTCCTGCACCCGCGGGGCGGAACCGACCGCCCTGCCCGCTGTTGGCGGGTTACGTCCGCTTGGCGGCCGGTGCCCGGTGCGGGGCGATCCGGTCGGCGCGAAAGCCCCGGACGGGTCCCGGACGGGCCTCGAACGGGTTCCGGGAGCGGGGCCCGGAGGAGTCCCTGACGGGCGGCGGGGGCGCCCCGGACGGGTGACGGGCAACGGACAACGCTCCCGCGGTCGCCGACGGCCCCGCGTCACCGCAGGTCACGGGCTTTCTCGCGCGGTACGAAAAAAATTCCGCGGAAACACCCATCCGCCCCCGCGTCGGCCCCGAATGACCGACGTGACCACCGAGACACGCGGGAACACCCCGCCACGCGACAGGCGACGGGTCGTCGTCGGATCGGTCGTGGGGCTGCTCACGGTCGGCGCCTCACTGGGCACCGCCGAGCTGGCCGCAGGACTGCTCCGCACCGTGTCTCCGGTGGTCGCCGTCGGCGACACGGTCGTCGACACCACACCGCCCTCCCTGGTGGAGGCGGCGATCGACCTGCTGGGCAGAGCCGACAAGGTCGTGCTCGTGGCCGGGATCATCGTCGTCCTCCTGGGTGTCGGGGCCGTACTCGGCACGGCGTCGCTCCGGCGGCCCGTCGTCGGGTACACGGGGTTGGCGGTGTTCACCGCGGTCGGGCTGGCCGCCGTGCTTCCGCACCGCTCCGACGACCCGGGTACCCCGGTGCCCGTGCTCGTCGGGGCGGTCGCGGGGGCTCTGGCCCTGGTGCTCCTGGTGCGCGGCGCGCGCGGGACGCTCCGGCCCGAGGCGGACCCCGGACCACAGGGGGTGGGCGGTCCGAGGACACCGGCGGGCGCGGAGGGGGCTCCTCCCGAGGCCGGACCGGACCGGGGCCCGGGCAGACGCGGTTTCGTGCTGACCGCGGCGGGCGTCCTGGCCGTGTCCGGCGCCGCCGGTGTCCTCGGACGCCTGCTGCCGACCCTCGGCGGAGGCGCGGGCTCGCGCTCCGCCCTCGCCCTTCCCGCGGCGGCGAACCCGCTGCCGCCGCTGCCCGCCGCGACCGAACTGGGCGTTCCGGGGCTGACCCCCTTCACCACGCCCAACCGGGAGTTCTACCGGATCGACACCGCCCTCACCATTCCCCGGCTGGACTCCACCCGCTGGACGCTGAGGGTGCACGGGATGGTGGACCGCCCCTTCGAGATCGACATGGACGAACTGCTCGCCGAGGAGCTCGTCGAGGCCGACATCACCATGACGTGCGTGTCGAACCAGGTCGGCGGCGACCTCGCGGGCAACACCCGCTGGCTGGGCTTCCCCCTGGCCGACCTGATGCGGCGGGCGGGTGTGCGGTCCGGCGCGGACCAGATCCTCAGCACCTCCGACGACGGCTGGACCTGCGGCACGCCGACCGAGGTCGTCATGGACGGTCGCGACGCGCTCCTGGCCGTGGGCATGAACGGAGAACCCCTCCCCCACGTGCACGGCTACCCGGCGCGCATGGTCGTCCCCGGCCTCTACGGGTTCGTCAGCGCCACCAAGTGGGTCACCGACATCAAGCTGACCCGCTTCGCCGACGAGCGGGCCTACTGGGCGCAGCGCGGCTGGGCCGTGCGCGCCCCCGTCAAGACCATGTCCCGCGTGGACGTGCCCGCGCCCCTGAGCCGGGTGGACGCCGGAGAGGTCGTCCTGGCCGGAGTGGCCTGGGCCCAGCACCGCGGGATCGACGCCGTGGAGGTGCGCGTGGACGGGGGCGAGTGGCGGCGGGCCGAACTCGCCGAGGTCCCCGGCGTCGACACCTGGGTCCAGTGGGTGGCCGAGACCACCGTCGAACCCGGCCAGCACTCCGTGGAGGTCCGGGCCACCGACGCCACCGGGTTCACCCAGCCCGCCGAACGGGTGGATCCCGTGCCCGACGGCGCCACCGGCTGGCACAGCATCCGGTTCACCGCCGAGTAGACGCACCCCTCGACCAACACCGGCGCAAGTCGGTGACGTGAGCAAACAGAAGTTAACCAAGTTGAAGGAGCAAACAATGGTCCGCAAGAACAGCCTCACCATCACGGCCGCCGCTGCCGCGCTCGCCTTCGGTCTGACCGCCTGTGGCGGCGACATGGGCGGCGGGGAGGAGGCCGCCGAGGAGACCCCCACCGCGACCGAGTCCGAGAGCGGCGGCATGGGCGGCGAGGAGGGCACCACCGAGATGGCGGGCGAGAACTTCGGTTCCGGCTGCGCCGAGGTGCCCGCCGACGGCGAGGGCAGCTTCGAGGGCATGGCGGACGACCCGGTCGCCACCGCCGCGTCCAACAACCCGGTGCTGTCCACGCTGGTGACGGCCGTGACCGAGGCGGACCTGGTGGACACGCTCAACTCGGCCGAGGACATCACGGTCTTCGCCCCGGCCGACCCCGCGTTCGAGGCGATCCCGCAGGAGGACCTCGACGCGCTGCTGGCCGACCAGGAGCAGCTGACCGAGGTGCTGACCTACCACGTGGTCGAGGGCCGCCAGACCCCGGCCGACCTGGAGGACGGCACGTTCACCTCGCTCCAGGGCGGAGAGGTCACCACCGAGGGCTCCGGCGAGGAGTTCACGGTGAACGGCGAGGCGGCCGTCATCTGCGGCAACGTGCAGACGGCCAACGCCACGGTGTACATCATCGACGGCGTGCTGATGCCCGCCTAACGGCCTCCGGCACGGTGCGACCCCCGGGCGGTCCGAGCGTTGACGCCGGGCCGTCCGGGACCCCGCCACCGCACCCGCGCCCGGCGGGGCTCCATGGTGTCCATGGAGCCCCGCCGGGCGCGCTACGGAAGAACAGCCGGGCGACGGCACGGCTGACGTGCGACTCTGAAGGGGTCGGGGTCCTTCGGGGCACACCCGGACCCGCCCGGCGCACGGACGAGGCGAGCAGCGCAGGACCACCAGGAAGAGGAGCGGATGGACGAGCACGCCGCGATACCCCGGGGCCCCCGCGGGGCGGAGGCGGAGCCTCCGGTTCCGCCGGCCCAGCGGCTCACGGAGCTGCTCCGCCAAGTGGCCCGGGGTGAGGAGAGCGCGTTCGGCGAGGTGTACGACCTGGTCATCCCGTCGGTGTACGGGCTCGTCCGCCGTGTGCTGCGCGACCCCGCCCAGTCCGAGGAGGTCGCCCAGGAGGTGATGGTGGAGGTGTGGCGCACCGCCTGCCGTTACGACGAGCGGCGCGGCAGCCCCCAGGCGTGGGTGATGACGCTCGCGCACCGCCGGGCGGTGGACCGGGTGCGCTCCGAGCAGGCCGCCACCGACCGGGAGGCCAGGGTGGCGGCGGCGAGCACTCAGCGCCCCTACGACGAGGTGGCCGAGGAGGCCACGAACCGTCTGGAGCGCGAGCGGGTGCGCCGCTGTCTGGAGACCCTGACCGAACTCCAGGGCCAGTCCGTACGTCTGGCCTACTACGGCGGATACACCTATCGTGAGGTGGCCCGCCTGCTTTCGACGCCGTTGGGCACCGTGAAGACGCGGATGCGCGACGGCCTGATCCGGCTGCGGGACTGCTTGGGGGTGGAGTGGTGAGGAGGACACTGGGCCAGGATCCGCACATCCTCTCGGGCGCCTACGCCCTGGGCGCCCTGTCGCCGAGCGAGAGCGTGCGGTTCGAGGACCACCTGGCCGAATGCGACTCCTGTGTACAGGAGACGCGCGGTTTCACCGAGACCGTCGCCCTCCTGGGCACCGCGGCCGCCGGTACGCCGCCCGCCGAACTGCGCGAGCGCGTACTGGAGGAGGTCGCGCGCACCCGCCAGCTCGCCCCCGCTCCCGAACGCCTGCCGGTGCCGCGTCCGGGGCGCTGGACCCGGGGCCTGGGACTGGTGCTGGCCGCCTGCCTGGCCGTCATGGTCGCGCTGGGCGCGGTCGTCATCGACCAGGTGCGCCAGGTGCGGGACCTGCGGGAGAACGAACGGCAGATCGCGGCGGTGCTCTCCGACCCCGACGCCGACCACACCACGGCCCAGCCCATGGAGGGCGTGTCCGTGACGGTGGTGCACTCCGAGAGCAGCGGACGGCTGGTGTTCAGCGCCCACGGACTGGAGCGGCTGGAGGACGAGGACTACCAGCTCTGGCTGACCCGTGACGACGGCAGCGTCTACTCGGCCGGGGTGCTCTCCGTGGACGAGTCGGGCTTCGTGCTCCCGGTCCTGGCCGCGCCGCAGGACGAGGCGACCGGGGGCGTGGCCGTCACCGTCGAGCCCGAGGGCGGCTCCGAACAGCCCACCTCCGATCCGCTCATGGCGATGCCCTTCGAGGGCTGAGGGCCGGTCGCCGTTCGGCTCCCGGCCGGGCGGCGACCGGTTCTCCTTCGGTCATCGGATGACCGGTGACCGGCCCCTCATCCCCCGGGCGGCGGCCCGGGCACCCGACCGGCCGTGGCCTGACCGCTCGGCCCCTTCGGGGGGCGGGGCCGCGGTCAGGCCACGGCCACCTCCTCGGGCCGGGGCAGGTCGCGCATGACCGGGGAGAGGCTGAACAGGGCGGCGAGCGCCGAGACCAGCGCCATCGTCAGGAACACCCAGGCGGGTCCGGCGTGGTCGAAGATCACCCCGATGCCGAGGATGCCCACCGGCTGCGACACCAGCGCCATGAACGTGACGGCGCCCAGGACGCGGCCCTGGTAGCGGTCGCTGACCGACACCGCGACGTAACCGTGGAACACGGCGTTCACGCAGGGCACGATGGCGAACACGCAGCCCACCAGCGCCCCGAGGAACATCACGTTGGGTGCGAACAGCAGCCCCAGAGCGCACACCGGGGCGGCCCAGGCCGCGACCAGGAAGATGGCCGAGGGCCGCACCCGCCTGACGACCGCCCCGGCGCAGAGCGCGCCGAGCAGGCCGCCGGACCCGGCCAGGGAGACGGTCATCCCGGTCTGGAGGTGGCTGGCGCCCTGGCTCTGGGCGGTGGCGATGAGGGCCAGGAAGGCGCCCGTCTGGGTGTAGGTGAGGTTGAACCCGACGATCCACAAGATCATCGGCCGCAGGATCGGGTGCCTGGCCAGCACGGTGAACCCGCTGACCGCCTCGCGCAGGGTCCACGGTCCGCGCGCGCCGGTCGGGTGGGCCTGCATGGGGCGGCGGATGAGCAGCACCAGGGCCGCCGACACCAGGTAGGCGAGGGCCTCGGCGGCGAAGGGGAAGGCCCGGCCCACGCCGAACAGGGTTCCGGCGAAGGGTCCGCCGAGGGCGGTGGTGCTGAAGAGGCGGATCTGGTTCTGGGCGGAGGCCTCGGCCGTCTGTGAGGCCGGAACCAGCTGCTTGACGGAGGCCATCGCGACGGGGTTGGAGACGCCCATCAGCGCTGCGGAGCCGACCGCGACGCCCACGATGACGGTGAACGTGACGTTCCCGGTGAGCAGGAGGACGGTGAAGAGGGAGAGCAGCGTAAGCCGTCCGAGGTCGCAGCACAGCAGCACCGTGCGGCGGTTGGTCCGGTCGGCGAGCGAACCGCCGAGGACGGCGGTGACCATGGCCGTGGTGACCTGGGCCGCTCCGATGACGCCCGCCTGCGCCGCCGATTCCGCGAGGAGGAGGGCGAGGAGGGGGTAGGCGATCTCGCCGCTCTCCTTGCCCAGTCCCGCGAGGAACCGGCTGGTCCAGAGCACCTGGAAGTCGCGGTTGCGGGTGAGGGGGACGAGCTGTTCCGCGCTGTGGACCGGCGGGGTCCGGCCGGGTGACCGGGACGGGCGTTCCTGTTCCGCCGTCATCGCGATCGTCTGCCCCGTCCGCGGGCCCGCGCGGCGGGCCTGTCGGAGGGTGTGGTTCTCATTCCGTAATTATGCGCGCATTGCCCGCATTAGTGAGCTTTGTTGGTTCTGTACTCCGCACGGTGGAGAACACCTGGAAAATCCACTCCGGGAGTGGTGTAGACCCCGCGTCACGCAAGGGTGTTTTGGGGCGCGTGTGGCTGATCTCCCGGCTTCTCGTATGCCCTGAACAGGGGAAACGTGGATTCCTTGTCAGTTCGATCCGGGATGAGCCGGTGCGCGGCAGGAGTGGGACGTGGAACGCGTCGGGTTCTGCGCGAAAGGTGAGTTGACTGGGGTGAACGGGAGCGGGGAACGGCTGCCAGCGACGACGGCGGGGAGGGGCGCGGAAGGCTGTCGCGGTGCACATGGAGGAGGTGGCCGAATTCGGCCAGGGGGCTTTGGGCCGGGGGATTCCGGCCAGGGCGGCTTCGGGGTCCGCTCGGCCGGACGAGGTCTGCGTGACGTCCGGCCGTGCGGGGGCTCGCGGGGGCACCCGGACTCAGACCGTCTGTGGTCTGGTCGCCTTGCCGTCGAGCCAGAGCTCGGTGGAGGCGTCCCGATGGGTACCGGTGGTGCCCACGTGCTTGGCGCTGATCCGCGGGCCCTTCTTGATGACGTGGACCAGGGCCATCGCGTGGCCGCGCCCCAGACCGTAGTCCTCGGCCAGCCACTGGACGATGGCGCCCGCCTTGACCGAAGGGTCGTCGTAGCCCTTCTCCCTGGCGCGGTCGACCAGCGTGCGCGGGGTCAGACCGGTCTTGTCCTCGACGGCATCCAGATAAGCCTGGAACGACATGGGGGCCTCCTCGACTGGACAGGTCCCGATACTCACACGCGCCTGCGACATTCCGGCGGCAGCGGCACCGGTCTCCGAGGCGGGCCGCAGGCGCGCGGGGGCCGCAGGCGCGCGGGGCTGGAGCGCGGGGGCCGGAGCACGCGAAGTCAGGAGGCCAAGCGCGCGGGCTCAGGAGGGTTGTCCACAGGCGTGACAGCGGGGTGGTGGACGGCTCCCGGGAGGGGCATGCTGTTGATGGGGGCGCCCGGCCTCCGCGCCGTGGAACACGTCCCCCATGACAGGTATGCCCACCGCGGTCCCGGCACCACCCCGCGCTCCCCGGTCTGTGGACAACCGCCTAGCCTTGCCGGATGCCCCTTCCGCCCCCGATGCCCGTCTCCACCCCATGACGCCGTGGGTCGTGGCCGTGGTCCTGCTCGCGGCGCTGCTGCACGCGGGCTGGAACGCGATCGCCCACTCCATCACCGACCGCCTGCTCGGGTTCGCCCTGATCGGCCTCGGCGGAATGCTCGCCGCCCTGCCCCTGCTCCCGGTCGTGGGACCGCCCCCGCGCGAGGCCTGGCCGGTCCTGCTCGCCTCCCTCGCCACCCACCTGCTGTACATGAGCCTGCTGATGGCCTCCTACCGGACCGGCGAGTTCGGCCAGGTGTACCCGATGGCACGCGGCACGGCGCCGTGGGTGGTCGCCCTGACCGGCATCCTCCTGCTCGGCGAGTCGATGCCCCCGTCCGACCTGGCCGGGGTCCTGGTCGTCTCCGCCGGGCTGACGACGCTGGTGTTCGCGGGCGGCCGGCCCTCCCGCGCACAGCTCCCCGCGCTGCTGGCGGCCTTCGCCACCGGCGTCAGCATCGCCGTCTACACCGTGGTCGACGCCCACGGGGTCCGCCTCACCCAGGATCCGCTGGGCTACATCACGTGGCTCATGTTCCTTCAGGGACCGGTGTTCTTCGTGGTGGCGGTGTTCACCCGCCGAGGCGCACTTCCACACCAGCTCAAGCCGGTCTGGAAGTTCGGACTCCTGGGCGGCGTGGTCAGCGCGGTCGCCTACGGGCTCGTGCTGTGGGCGCAGCTGACCGGCGCGGTCGCGGGCGTCGCCGCGCTGCGCGAGACGAGCATCGTCTTCGCCGCGGTGCTGGGCGCACTGCTGTTCGGGGAGCGGTTCGGCCCGGTGCGGGTCGCCGCCTCCGTCATCGTCGTGACCGGAGTTCTCCTCCTGGCTTTCTGAGCGTCTTCATGACTCTGAACAGCGCTTACCCGTATCGTTTCCGGCGTGACACGAGCCTCGACCCCCTCCGGGTCCACCACCGCGACGGACACCGCCGCCACCGCTACCGCCACTGACACCGACACCGACACCGGTTCCGGAACCGGCCCCGGCTCCCCCCACCCGGCGGAGCCCGCGCCCGACCACGGGCCCGAGTCCGCCGCCGTACGCGCGGTCTGGCAGGACCTGGGGCTCCCCGGGCTCATCGACGTCCACACGCACTTCATGCCCGACAACGTGCTGCGCAAGGTGTGGGCCCACTTCGACGCCCTCGGCGGCCTGTGGCCGATCACCTACCGCTTCGACGAGGACGAACGCCTGTCCCTGCTCCGGGGCTTCGGGGTCCGGCGCTTCACCGCCCTCTCCTACCCGCACCGCCCCGGCATGGCCGCCTGGCTCAACGACTGGGCGGGCGACTTCGCCGACCGCAACCCCGACTGCCTGCGCAGCGCCACCTTCTACCCCGAGCCGGAGGCCCGGGACTACGTGGCCTCGGCGCTGGAGGCGGGTACCCGCGTGTTCAAGGCACACCTCCAGGTCGGCCGCTACGACCCGCGCGACCCGCTGCTGGCCGACGTGTGGGGGCTGATCGCGGACGCGGGCACGCCGGTGGTGGTCCACTGCGGTTCGAGCCCCGAGGCGGGACCCTTCACCGGCCCCGAACCCTTCGCCGAGACCCTGCGCGCCCACCCCGGGCTCACCGCGGTCATCGCCCACGCCGGGGCCCCCGACTACCGCGCGTTCCTGGACCTGGCCGAGGACCACGAGCGCGTCCACCTGGACACCACGATGGTGTTCACCGAGTTCTCCAAGGACTGGGCGCCCTTCCCCGACCAGGAGGTGCCCCGCCTGAAGGGCGTCGCGGACCGGATCCTGTTCGGCACGGACTTCCCGAACATCCCCCACCCCTACCTCGAACAGCTCCGGGCCCTGGCCCGGCTCGACCTGGGCGATGACTGGCTGCGGGACGTCCTGTACGGCAACGCCGCCCGGCTGTTCGGGCTCTGAGGGCCACCGGCTTCCGGCAACCAGTGCTGGACAGCCGACGGCCGTCCGGTGATGGTGGTCGTGGGGCGGCCGTCTTCGGCCTCCGCCGCCCCGACCACCGCCCACCATCACCGACGCGGAAAGGCACCCCGGCACCATGGAACTCGCCCTGACTCCCCTGGAGTTCGCCCGCCGCACCCGAAGACTGCACCCCCGGCGCGAGGCGGTGGTGGACCGTGGCCTCCGGCTCACCTACGAGGAGTTCTTCGACCGCTGCGACCGCTGGTCCCGCGCCCTCCAGAACATGGGGGTCTCCAAGGGCGACCGCGTCGCCTACATCTCCCCCAACACCCACGCCCAGCTGGAGTCCTTCTACGCCGTGCCGCAGCTCGGCGCGGTGCTGGTACCGGTCAACTTCCGGCTGTCGGCGGACGACTTCGTCTACATCGTCAACCACTCCGGGGCCCGGGTCCTGTGCGTGCACGCCGACCAGCTCGACGCCGTGGACGGCGTCCGCGACCAGATGCCGGACGTGGAGCGGTTCGTCGCCCTGGAGGGGGCGCGCCCCGGCTGGGAGGACTACGAGACCCTCGTCGCGCAGTCCACGGCGGACTACACCCGTCCCGAGATCGACGAGACCGACCTGCTGACCATCAACTACACCAGCGGGACCACGGCCCGGCCCAAGGGCGTCATGATCACCCACCGCAACGCGTACATGAACTCGGTGGGCACCCTCCTCCACCTGCGGATCGGCATCGACGACCGGTACCTGTGGACGCTGCCGATGTTCCACGCCAACGGCTGGACCTACACGTGGACGGTGACCGCCGCGGCCGCCGCCCACGTGTGCCTGCCCGCGATGGACCCGGCCACCGTGTACGAACTGATCCGCTCCGAGGGGGTCACCTGGCTGTGCGCGGCCCCCACCGTGCTGATCATGCTGTCCAACGCCCCCGAGGAGGTGCGCGGCGAGGTTCCGTCCGGCGTGCACGTGGTGACGGCCGGGGCCTCGCCCGCCGCCGACACCATCGAGCGCTTGGAGGACGGTTTCGGGTGGACCGTCACCCATGTCTACGGGCTGACCGAGACCACGCCGTTCATCACCGTGTGCGAGCCGCGCGCCGAGCACGGCGGCCTGTCCCCGCGCGACCGCGCCGCCGTCAAGGCACGCCAGGGGGTCGAGCTGATCACCTCCGGCGAGCTGCGGGTGGTGGACGCCGACGGCGTCGAGGTGCCCTGGGACGGCACGACGGTCGGGGAGATCACCGTGCGCGGGAACGTGGTGATGAAGGGCTACTACAACGACCCGGAGGCCACTCGGAAGGCCATGGGCGACGGCTGGTTCCACACCGGCGACGCGGCGGTCACCCACCCGGACGGGTACGTGGAGATCCAGGACCGGATCAAGGACGTCATCATCTCCGGCGGGGAGAACATCTCGTCCGTCGAGGTGGAGGGGGTCCTGCTGCGGCACCCGGCCGTGCTGGAGGCGGCCGTCGTGGGCGTGCCGCACGAGCGCTGGGGCGAGTCGCCGAAGGCGTCCGTGGTGCTGCGCGAGGGCGCCGCGGCCACGGAGGAGGAGCTGATCGCCTTCGCCCGCGACAACCTGGCGCACTTCAAGGCGCCCACACAGGTGGAGTTCGTGGAGCAGCTTCCCAAGACGGCCACCGGCAAGATCCAGAAGTTCGTGCTGCGCGGGGGCGCGTCCGCGGTGTCGCGGCAGTAGCCGCCGGGTTCAGGCCGGGGCCCGCGCCCCCGCAGGGCGCGGGCCCCGGCCGGGCGGCGTCAGTGTCACGCGGGCGGCCAGTTGAGCAGGACGAACCCGGCCTGGAAGGGGTCGGAGCAGACCATGCGGCGTCCCACGCCCGAGATGTTCTCCGGCTCGGAGTGCACGTGTCCGCCCGCGGCCACGACCCTCTCCGCGACGGCTTCGCAGTCGGCCACAGCGAACACCGGGTGCCAGTCCTCCTCCCCGCCGAACCGGCCCCTGTCCCCGGGACCCGCCTGCAGGATGCCCCCGTGGGTGCTCTCGTCACCGGTGCCCGCGGGGCGCAGGACCGTGTACCCGCCGACCTCCTCCCCTCCGAGGGACGGGTCGAACGGGCTGAGGTCCCACTTGAAGACCCCGGTGTAGAACTCGGCCGCGCCGCGCGCGTCGGTGGTCCGCAGCTCCACCCAGCAGAGGCTGTTGACCCGCCCCACCAGACCGAGGTACATCTCCCCCCGCCAGACGCCGAAGGAGGCGCCCTGGGGGTCGCGGAACAGCGCCTGACGGCCCAGGTCGAAGATGTCGAACGGCTCCACCAGGAGGGTGCCGCCCAGCCGCTCCACCCGTGTGATGGTGTCCTCGATGTCGGAGTCGGCGAAGTACACGGTCCAGGAGGGGTGGTCGCTCTCCCCCATGACCGGGCTGACCCCCGCCGCGGCGAGCCCCTCAGCGCACAGGAACTTGTAGCCCTCCAGCTGCCGGATGTGCGTCTCGGCGCTCCAGCCGAACACGTGCCCGTAGAAGGCTGTCGAGGCCTCGACGTCGGGTGAGGACACCTCGACCCAGCAGGGCGACCCGGGTGTGAAATCCGTACTGATCATCGCTGTCCCTCTCCGTGACGGCACACCACCCTTCGGTTCCTTCCCTGGTGAGGGAGGTTCCAGGGATCGGAGGGGCAAAGACTCACACAACTCGCCGTTGCCGAGCCCGTCCGCGGGCGGGACGCGGCGCTCCCGCCGAGGGGTACGGGGACGTCCGGGCCCGGCGGCTCCGCGCGCGCCGACCCGCCTCCGGCCACGGCACTGACGCGCTCAGTGCCTGAAGTGCACGAACAGGCGCCCGAAGTTCTTGGAGTCCTTCTCGACCCGGTGGTAGCGGGCCTTGACGTCCTTGCGGTCGAGGAAGCGCAGCACCCGCTTCTTGAGCTGCCCGGACCCCTTGCCGGGGATGATCTCGATGCTCTTGGCGCCCGTGCGCTCGGCCTCGTCCATGATGTCGTTGAGGGCCCGGTCGATGTCCCGTCCCTTGTTGAAGATGTCGTGCAGGTCGAGTTTGAGCCGCACCGTGCCTCCTCCGCGTCCGGTAGCCGGATCATACGCGTCGCGGGACCGCGCGCCGGGGCCGCGGCGCGGCCTCCTCCTCCGGTGCTCGCGGCGTCCCGCGTCACGCCCCGAGGCGCAGGGTGAAGACCACCCGGTCCACGCCCGGCCCCTCGTAGTCGGCGTGCGGTCCGGTGACGGTGAAGCCGTGGGCGCGGTGGAAGGCGATCGAGCGCTCGTTGGCGGGGGAGGTGACCGCGCGCACGACCGTGCACCCGCGCTCCCGCGCCCCGTCCGTGAAGCGCCGGTACAGCCCGTTCGCGAGCCCCGTCCTGCGGTGTCCCGGGGCCACCCCGGCGAAGTGCACGTACGCCTCCTCGGGCACGGACGGCGAGGGGAAGCCGATCAGGAAGCCCGCCAGCTCCCCCTCCGCCTCGGCGATGAGGCTGGTGGTGTGGAAGTGGTCGAGGAAGAGCCGGGGGAGGATGTGCGCCACGGGGCGCCCCCACCAGTCGTCGCAGACCGCCAGGATGCGCGGGTGGTCGGAGGGGAGGGCGGTCCGGACACGGACGTCGGTCACGCGGGGGCTCCTGCTCGTCGTCGGAGGGGTGTTCCGGGTCCGGCAATACCCGCCGACGGGTCCGCGAACCGCCTTCGCGGACCCGCCCACTCTGGGTACGGGAAACCGCTCAGGGGCGCCCGGACCCCCGCTCCGGGACCGGCGCGCTCCGCTCACCCGTTCCTGCCTCCTCCGTGCACACCTGCGCCAGGGGTTTTTCGCCGTCCGGGCACCGCCCCGGTACCTGACCGAAAAGCCCTGGCCCCTCCGGAGGCCCGGCGGGGATCATCGGAACCATGGACCGGAGAGAACTCGTACGCGCCTCCAAGTTGCTGTCGCGCGTGCTCCGCCACGACCCCGCCCGTGTGGGGGTGCGGCTCGACCCGCGGGGGTGGGCCGGGGTGGACGAACTCCTCGCGGGCTGCAGAAGGGCTGGAGTGCGCCTCAGCCGCGCGGCCCTCCAGGAGGTCGTCGACACCAACGACAAGAAGCGCTTCGTCCTGAGCCCGGACGGCACCCGCATCCGCGCCCAGCAGGGCCACTCCGTCCGCGTCGACCTGGGGCTGGAGCCGAGCACGCCCCCCGCCCTGCTCTACCACGGCACCGTGGGCCGGCTCCTGCCCGCCATCACCGCTGAGGGGCTGCGACCGATGCGGCGGCACGACGTCCACCTGTCCCCCGACACCGCGACCGCCCGCCGGGTGGGCGCCCGGCGCGGCGCGCCGGTGGTCCTCACCGTCGCCTCCGGACGCATGCACGGCGACGGCCACGTCTTCCGGGTCACCGGCAACGGAGTGTGGCTGGTACCCGCCGTGCCCCCGGAGTACCTCGGCGAGCCCGTCTAGGGGCGCAGCACCGCAGCGCCGGGGCGCCGCCCTCCCGCTCCGTCAGGAACTCGGGGCCGGACCGCCGAGAAGATCGCGGTGCCGGGGATCAACCGGCCGCGCACCGGCCCCCAGCCGCCCCACACCCGGTCGAGCCCCTCGGGCCACTCCGGTTCGACCATGTCCCGCAGCACCAGGCCCGCGCGGGCGATCCCGCGCACCCAGTCGCCCACCGTGTGGTGGTGCTCCACGTAGACCGCGTCCCCGCCGTCGTCCTCCTCCACGTAGGCGCGGCGGTCGAAGTAGGACTGGTTCACGGTGAACCCGTCCTCTCCGGGGTCGTCCGGGAAGCTCCACCGGACCGGATGGGTCACCGAGAACACCAGCCGCCCGCCGGGCCTGAGCACCCGCGCGGCCTCGGCCAGGGCGTCGTCGGCCGAGGGCACGAACGGGAAGGCCCCGAAGGAGGAGAACACCACGTCGAAGGCGGAGTCGGCGAACGGCAGCCGCTGGGCGTCGGCCTGCACGGCCGCGAGCGCGTGCCCGGTCCCCGCGTCGATCCTGCGCGAATGCTGGAGCTGTCGGAAGGACAGGTCGAACCCGACCACCTCGCGCACCCCCTGGGCGCGCAGCCACCGCCCGCACTGGCCCGCGCCGCAGCCCACCTCCAGGATCCGGGCCCGCAGGAGGTCCTCCGGGCCGCCGAGCAGGCGCGCCCCGGCCTCGGTCAGGCCCTCCGGGCACCACACGAACTCGGCGTCGCCGAGGAAGTCCCCGTGCTCGGCCTGGTAGGCGTCGGCCGCGCCGTCCCACCACCGGCGTCCGGCGCGGGCGCTCTCCTCGGCGTCCACGGTGCGGCGCGCCACGCGCCCGGGATCCGGATAGCCGTCGTCGTTCATGGGCCCCAGCCTCCCAGAAGGGCGGGCGCGCACGGGGCCCGGACGCCCACACGCTTTCTCGGTCGGGTCCCGGAGACAGAAACCCCGTGGTCGTACCGGACGCGTCCCCGGGCTAGGCGCTCCCGGGCCTGCCCGTGCCCGCGGTCGCACCGGAGTCCTCGCCGGACCCCTCAGGCCCCTTGGAACTCCGGCCGGACTCCACGGCCTCGGTGGTCTCGGCGGACTCGGAAGGCTGCGCGGCATCGGCTGTCGCACCGGACTCCACGGTCTCAGCAGCCCCGGCGACCTCCACGGTCTCACCGGGCTCCATGGCCCCGGCGGTCTCCGCAGACCCTGCGGCCTCCCCGGCCTCACCGGACTCCCCCGCCCCGGCCTCGCGGGCGTCCCGGATCTCACGGCGGACGAGGAAGACCCATCCGCCCACGGCGACGACGGCGAACACCCACCACTGCACGGCGTAGGACGCGCTCATCCCCGCGTCCTCCTCGTGCAGGACGACCGGCTCGGGCGCCGCCTCCGGCATCGGGTCCTGGCGGGTCAGGTCGACGTACCCGCCGTAGACGGGGTAGGGCAGGTCCGCGGCGATCTGGTCCACGTCGACCATCATCAGCTGCCCCTCGGGCAGGTCGTCGCGGTTGCGCAGCCCGGTGTTCTCCTCGGTCTCGGAGTAGTGGAGGCGCCCGGCCACCTCCACGGCGCCCTCGGGCGCGGGCGGCACCTCCGGCTGGTCGAGGGCGGTCTCGCCGCGCTCGACCCATCCGCGGTTGACCAGGACCGCGGTCCCCTCCTCGGTGACCAGCGGGGTCAGCACGTGGAAGCCCACGCCCCCGGAGCCGTCGCGGTTGCGCAGCAGCAGCTCGTGCTCGGTGTCCCAGGTGCCGGCGGCCTCGACGGTGCGCCAGCGGTCGCCGGGGTCGACGTCCTCGCCGACCCGGGTCAGCTCGGCCACCGGCACGGGGTCGGCGGCGAGGTTGGACTGCTGGAGGTCGACCGCCGCGCCGCGCTGCCCGGCCCGGTCCAGCTGCCAGAAGCCCAGCCAGACGAAGCTGGGCACCAGCACCAGCACCAGCACGTGGAAGGCCAGCATGCGTTGCGAGAACAGGACTTTGAGCACGTCTTCGAGGTTATGAGACTCCTCCGGCCGCCTCGCACCGCCCCTCGCCTCCCCGCACCGCGCGGCCCTCGGCCCGCCTGACCGGGCCCGCCGCCGCGGTCGGGGCCGACCGCCGCCGGCCGCGCCCCTCCGGCGGTCCGCACGCGAACGGGGCCGCCGGTGACCGGCGGCCCCGCGTGTGTGGTCGGGGAACCCGGGTCCCCCGACCGTGCTACTCGTCGTCGCCGGTCACGGCGGCGGCCTTGCGCTTGCGGGCGAAGTACAGCCCGGCACCGCCCGCGCCGACCGCGGCGACGCCCGCGGCGACCAGACCGGCCAGGGCGCCACCGGTCACGGGGAGCTGCTCGTCGGCCTGGGGCTCGGTCGGCTCCTCGCCGGTGCTGGAGTCGTCCTCGCCCTTGTCCTCCTCGCGGGGCTCCTCGGGCTTCTCCTCACCCGGCTCCTCGGGCTGCTCCTCCTCCGGCTTCTCCTCCTCGGGCTGGCCGGGCTCCTCGGGCTTCTCCTCGCCGGGCTCCTCCGGCCGCTCCTCCTCGGAGATGATCTCCATGCAGGAGCCCTCGGCCAGGCCGAGCACGGACACGGCGTTGCCGCAGATGTCGACGGCCGCGTCCACCGGGACCACGACCTGGTTGCCGCTGCCGATCCCGCCCGCGCCGCTGGTGGCGGCGTCGGGGGCGCCCTCGTTCTCGGGGGAGGCCTGGATGATGTTGATGATGGTGGTGCACTTGGCGCTGGAGCCGCCCAGGACGGCCACCGAGTTGCCGCAGACGTTGATGGCGGCGTCCACGGGGACGATGATCTGGTTGCCGCTGGCCACACCGCCGGAGCCGTCGGTCCTGGTGGTGGGCGCGTCGGCGCTCTCCTCCTCCAGGACCTCGACCACCTCGACGCACTCGGCCTGGCTGATGCCGCCGACCGCGGCCGCGTTGCCGCAGGCGTCGATGGCGGCGTCCACGGGGACGATGATCTGGTTGCCGCTGGCCACACCGCCGGAGCCGTCCGTGGAGGCCCCGCCCTGGCCGCTGGCCTCGTAGAGGACCTCCGAGACCTGGGTGCACGTGGCGCTGGAGATGCCGAGGATCGCGATCGAGTTGCCGCACAGCTCGGCTTCGACGTCCACGGGCACGACGACCTGGTTCCCGCTGCCGATCCCGCCGGAGCCGCTGGTGGTGGTGTCGGCGAAGGCCGCCGCCACGGGCGCCACGACCAGCCCGGCGGTCATGACGGTGGCGAAGGAGTAACGGAGTGTGTTGCGCATGTGCGGAGGTGACCTTTCACGGGTACGGCTCGGGGATCGCGCCGTTGCGACGCTGGTCCGCGACGGGACCGGTGCCCGCGTCGTCTCGCGGGTCCGGCTGTCCACGGCGGTGCGGGTCCGCCAGCAGAGAAGACTGCGTGGCGGCGGGGCGACCCGCATGTGTGAAGTCGCGGTTCGAAAGTTCGCGGAACCGCCGACGGACCGAAACGTTAGCAAGCCACCGAAGGCTCGCAGGCGTTTTCGGAAAATACTCTTCCCCAGTATAAGTACAGTCCGCAACAGATTTGCCACACGGAGTCATAAGAGCAGCTCGCAGCATGCCCCATTGGCTACCCCTTGCTTATGGACACCTACTCCATGTTGCCACAGGAAAAGAAAATTTTCCCGGTAAACCCCAGAACCGAACCTACTAAGCAACTTCGCAGATTCGCACCCAAGCCACCCCTTGACGCCCGAAACCCCGTGCCGGGTTTTCCCTCCCGTGCAAAGATAATTCCCTTGTGGGCGAAAAGCCGGAAAAAGGGAATACCCACGGAGCCCCGCCGGCGGCGCCGTACCGCCCGGAGGGCGCGACCGCCGGAAGCGTGTGAGGTGCGTCCCGCTCATCAGGACATGCCCCGCTTCCCCCGCCCACCGGAACGTGCATGCAACCCGTCCTCACCCGCCTGGGACCACGGCGGCCGTTCGCGGACCCGCACGTCACACCGGCGGCAGCTCCGGCCAGGACGCTAGCGCAGCGCCGCGACCCTCACCGGGTCGACGCCGTGGCGCGCGGCGACCTCGCCGATCTCGGCCAGCAGCGCGTGGCGGCGGGCCGCGCCCAGGTAGGAGGCGTGCACGCCGTTCGCGGCGAGCCCGACCAGGTCGGCGGCGTCCAGGCCCAGGGTGTGCGCGGCACGGTACTCGCCGTTCAGGTCGGTGCCGAACATGGTCGGGTCGTCGGTGTTGAGGGTGACCAGCAGACCGGCCTCCAGCATGCGGGGCAGCGGGTGGTCGCCCAGCTCGGCCACGGCGCGGGTGCACACGTTGGAGGTGGGGCTGACGTCCACCGGGATCCGCCCCTCCGCCAGGCGGCCGACCAGCGCCTCGTCGCGCATGGAGTCGATGCCGTGGCCGATGCGCTCGGCGCCGAGCGCGTCCAGGGCCTCGCGTACCCGCTCGGGACCGCCGTGCTCACCGGCGTGCGGCAGGCTGGCCAGTCCGGCGGCCCGCGCCCTGCCGAACACCCCGGCGTACTGCTCCAGCGGGGTCTCCACTCCGCCGACGCCGAAGCCGACGACGCTGGGCGGCGCGTCGCGCAGGACCGCCTCCACGGTGGCCTCCGCGCTCTCCAGGCCGAAGTCGGCGGGGAAGTCGGGGATCCACCGCAACTGGATGCCGTGCCGGCTCTCGGCCGCGCGGCGAGCCTCCTCGATGCCGTCGAAGACCACGCGGGCGGGCACCCCGCGCATCAGGTGGGTGTAGAGGCTGACGTGCATCTCGGCATAGCGCACGTTCTGCGCGGCCAGGCGTTCGGCGACCGCCGAGGCCAGGAGTGCGAAGTCCTGCTCCTCGCGCAGGGTCGCGACCGAGGCGAGGTAGACCTCGACGAAGTGCGGGAAGTCGGTGAAGACGTACCAGTCCCGGAGCGCCTCCGGGGTGTCGGGGACGTCGGTGACGCCGTGCCTGCGGGCGAGGTCGAACAGTGTGTCGGCGGGCATCGACCCCTCCAGGTGGACGTGCAGCTCCACCTTGGGCAGGTCCCGGATGAGCGCCTCGACGTCGGGAGGCGTGGAGTGTGTGTGCATGGCGACAAGTTACGCGTGCCGGGGAGCCGCCCCAAGCCCCTGCCGGTCAAGTTCACAGCCGTCCGTCAGAAGCGGGCCCGGATACGGTGAGGAGGTGATCCCCCAGCCCCCGCCGCGGTCTCCGCGTCCCCCGTCGAGCACCGCCGTGTTCCGCGCGCGCAACCTGATCCGCGCGCAGACCAGTCCGCGCCTCGCTCCCTACGTGGCCTTCGGCGCCGTCCTCCTCGCCCTGTGGCTGATCTGTCTGATCCCGACCGCCCACCTCGCGGACACCCCCGAGCGGTTCCTCGCCTACTCCGGCGCCGGGCTGGCCCTGGTCGTCGGGGCGACCGCGCTCGCCGGTGAACTGGCAGCCCGGGGGACGCGCCGCTCCTTCGGTGACGTCCCCCTGCCGCCCGACGCCGATCCGTACCGGCTGGCCATGGCCGAGAAGCTGGTGGCGGAGGGGGTGCTGTGTCCCGACCCCGGGACCAACTGGCTGGCCCGGATCATGGCCGAACGAAAACTGAGGGAGTACGGAATCCGGTTCCCCCGCCGCACGTCCGCCATCTGGGCGGCGGTGTCGTGCGTACAGGCAGGATTCCTGGTGTGGTGGCTGTCCACGGAGGGCCTCTCCGTGGAGACCGGGTGGCTCCTCTTCACCCTCCTGTGCAACGTGCTGTTCGTGCTCCTCCACCCGTCCATGGCGGCTCGGGACAGGCGTTGCGCCGAGGCGGTCCGCGACGCCTACGACCACTACGCCGCCGGAGGACGGCACTCCTAGGACCCGCTCACCGCGCCCCTCACGACTCCGCGTACGACGCGCCGACCGCTCCGGAAGGCGGCCCGGCACGTCCCCTCGGCGTGCTCCTTCGCCCCTGTGCCGGCCCGGGGGCCGGCCCCCGCCGCACACGGACCCCCGAAGCCGCGTCCGGCACGTCCGCGGTCGGACCACCGACGGCGCACCCGCCGGGCACGGCACTCGCCGGGCGCGTCGGCCGACGCGCCCGGCGAGTTGGTCAGGCGGAGGGAGCGGCGCCGTTCACGCGGCGCGGCACGCCCAGCGGGTTGTCGTCGCGCAGCTCCCGGGGCAGCAGCGACTGCGGCACCGACTGGTAGGTGACCGGGCGCAGGAAGCGACGGACCGCCGTGGTGCCCACCGACGTGTGCAGCGGCGCGGTGGTGGCCGGGTAGGGGCCGCCGTGGGTCATGGCGTGGGTGACCGCCACCCCGGTAGGCCAGCTGTTCCAGAGCACCCGTCCGGCCAGGGACGCGCCCAGCGCCAGCAGCGCGGGCGCGATCTCGTCGTCCTCCTCGCCGTGCACGGTCACGGTGAGCTGGCCGCCGAACACCCCGGCCGCCTCCAGCAGCCGCCGCTCGTCGGGGTAGGTGACCACGAGCGTCGCCGGGCCGAAGCACTCCTCCAGGAGGGTCTCGGCGTTCTCCAGCAGGGAGTCCAGGTCGGTGCGCAGCAGGGACGGGGTCCAGTCGTCACCGGTGCGCACGCCCTGGACCAGCACCTCGGTGGCCGGGTGGGCGCTCAGGGCGTCCAGCCCGCGCACGAAGCCCTCGGAGACCCGCTCGTTGAGCAGCGGGGCGGCGGCGCGCCCGCCGAAGTCGGCGACGAGGGCGTCGAGCTTGGTCTCCTCCGGCACGAACAGCACGCCGGGCTTGGTACAGAACTGGCCCGAGCCCATGGTGGCCGAGTCCGCGTACCCGCCCAGGATCTCGTCGCCGCGCGCAGCGGCGGCAGCGCGGGTGACGAACACCGGGTTCACGCTGCCGAGCTCCCCGTAGAAGGGGATCGGGTCCGGTCGCGAGACCGCCAGGTCGAACAGGGCCCGCCCGCCGGGGATGGACCCGGTGAAGCCCACGGCCCGGGTGAGCGGGTGGGTGACCGCGCGTTTGCCCGTCTCCACCCCCTCGACCAGGGCGAAACCGCCCTCGGGCGCCCCGACGCCGTCGAGCGCCGCGACCACGATCTCCGCGGTGCGCCGGGCGAGCCGGAGGTGCCCGGGGTGGGCCTTGACGACCACGGGGCATCCGGCGGCCAGGGCGGAGGCGCTGTCGCCTCCGGCCGTGGCGAACGCGAACGGGAAGTTGCTCGCCCCGAACACCACCACCGGCCCCAGCGGGACCAGCAGGCGGCGCACGTCCGGGCGCGGGGTGCCCCAGTCGGGGTCGGCCGGGTCCACGGCGGCCTCCAGGTAGGAGCCCTCCTCCAGGGTCTCGGCGAACAGGCGCAGCTGGAAGGTGGTGCGGCCCAGCTCCCCCCGGCAGCGCGCCTCGGGGTAGTGCGCCTCCTCCATCGCGATCGGCACGAGCTCGTCGGCCGCGCCGTCCAGGGCGTCGGCGACGGCGCGCAGCAGCCCGGCGCGCTCGCCCGGGGTGAGCGCGGCCAGGAGCGGCGCCGCCGCGGCGGCCCGTTCCATCACGGCGTCGAGTTCCTCCGGCGTGGTGTCCGGGGCGGTGGTCATGGCTCTCAGCCTCCAGGAGGGTGTGTACGCTGCGTCGGCCCTGATCCAACCATGCCAGAGCCGAACAGGAAAGCGCTATCCAAACGCGGGGCGCGCTCCGCGCACGCAGCGTCCGGGAGCCCCCGGCCGGAGCTCCCCCCGCTGCGGACCGCTGGCCCCGCTCCGGGAGGGGCGGTGGAACGAAACTGGAATTTCCCCGGAACCAGGTGATTCCGGAAAGGCATCATAGGAGCTGTGACGACAAACTCCCGAAGCTCAACACCCCCGCGGTCACGACGCTCCCCAGGCAGCACGGGGAGCGACCACGCGTCACGCGAGGGCCGTGGACGAGCCAGCGTCGCCCACGACGAACTCGCCTTCGCGCAGGCGCCGCTGCGGAGGCTGCCCGCCCAGCAGCGCAGCATGCTCAGGGTCCAGCGCATGCTCGACTGCTGCGCCGAACTCCTCGACGAGGTCGGCTACGACAACCTCTCCACGACCAGGATCGCCGAGCGCGCCGGGGTCGCCATCGGCTCCGTCTACCAGTTCTTCCCGGACAAGAAGGCCATCACCCAGGCCCTCGGTCTGCGCTTCCTCGACCAGTTCGGCACGCGCGTCACCGAGCGCCTCGCCGACGCCTCCTTCAGCCACTGGACCCTGGCCGTGGACGCGGTGGTCGACGAGTACATCGACATGCACCGCCACGTGCCGGGCTTCCGCAGCCTGCACTTCGGTGACATCGTCGACACACGCCTCCTCAACGGAGGCGCCGACAACAACCGCGTCATCTCCATCCGCCTGCGCAGGATCATCGTCTCTGTCACAGGCATCCCCGACAATGAGGAACTCGACCGGGCCATCGACGTCGCCGTCGAGGCCGCGGACGCCGTGCTCAAGCTCGCCTTCCGCGACGACCCCGAGGGCGACCCCGCGCTCGTCCGCGAGGCCAAGCACCTGGTCAGCAGTTACCTGTCCCACTTCTCCCAACGCAACGGAGGCGACCATCCGTGGTAGCCGACGCCGGCACCCTCTCCCGGCCTGTCACCGGAACGGCCGCCGGAGTGCCCTTCCTGGCCCTTCCGCCCGCCAGCGGTGACGTCCCGGCCCCGCTCGTGCTGGGCCTGCACGCCTTCGAGCCTCCCCGGGCCGAGGCCGCCCTGGCCGGAACCGTGCCCATGGCCCCGCTCCCGGCCTGGCGGGTCTACCTGGGCCTGCCCCTGTTCGGGGCCCGGCTCCCCGAGGGCGGCGTCGCCGAGATCAACCGGCGCGGCGAGCGCGACTACCTCGTCGAACTGTTCGGCCCGGTGGTGGAGGAGGCCGCCGCCGAGCTCCACCGCGTCACCGCCGAACTGCGCGCCGCCTTCCCCGTCACCGACGCGCCCGTCGGGCTGGTCGGCGTGGGCGCCGGCGCCGCGGCCGTCCTGCTCACCCTGGCCGAGGGGCGCCTGCCCGTCGGCGCCGCCGCCGTCGTCAACCCGGTCGTGGACCCCGCCCTGGTCATCGCCGCGCGGGAGCGGCGCACCGGCACGGCCTACGAGTGGACCGAGCAGGCCCTGAGCACCCGCGACTGGCTGGACTTCGGCGCCCGCGCCGAGGAGGTCTCCCGCGACCGCGTCCCCCTGCTCGTCGTCAGCGGGAGCCGGGACGAGGTCGTGCCCCCCGAGCACGGCCGGTCGCTGCACGACGCCGTGGCGGCCCACGCACCCGAACATGCGCTCCGTCACATCGTGGTCCCCGACCTGGCCCACGCCATCGGTCCGGAGCCGGGCCTGCGACCCGGCCCGCTCACCCCGGCCGGCGTCCTCACCGACCGGGCGCTGACCGAGTGGTTCCACCAGCACCTCAGGTCTTCCGACCAGGTCCGGACGGCCGAGTAGGGGCTCCGGCGGGCCCCGCCGGGCGCTTCGTCCGCTTTCCGGTCCGGTGCGAAACCCCCCGTTCACCGGGTGCACCCTGGCACCTCCTCCGGCGTCCCCTCAACGGACGCCGCCGCGACAGCTGGTGCGCGTTCCATGGGATCATCCAGTGGCGGCCGCGAGAGCGGCCCACCTGACCGTTTCGACTCATCCTTCAGGAGGGCGAACCACGTGACGGAACCGGCACCGGTCTTTGCCAGCGGGGTCGACAACGAGCGGTTGAACGCGCAACTCCGCTTCCTTCTGGAAGCCGACAAACTCAAGCGCATCCTGCGGCAGTCCCTCCTGGTGGACGGCTCCCGGCGGGAGAACTCGGCCGAGCACTCCTGGCACCTGGCCCTGTCAGCCCGCACCTTCGCCGAGTACGCGCCCGAGGGCACCGACATCGACCGCGTTGTCGAGATGCTCGTCCTCCACGACATCGTCGAGATCGACGCCGGGGACACCTTCCTCTTCGACACCGTCAACTCCCGGACCCAGGCGGAGCGCGAGCGGGCCGCGGCCGACCGCATCTTCCCCCTCCTGCCCGAGGACCAGGCCGAGCGGGCCCGCGAGCTGTGGGAGGAGTTCGAGGCGCGCGCCACCGCCGAGGCGCGGTTCGCCCGCGCGGTCGACCGGCTCTCGCCCATGCTCGCCAACTGGCACAACGAGGGCGGCACGTGGGTGCGCTTCGGGATCACCCGGGCGCAGGTGATGGAGAAGGTCAAACTGATCCAGGAGGGGTCGGAGGCGCTGGGCGCCTACGCGACCGCCCTGGTGGACGACGCCGACCGCCGCGGGTACTTCCGGACCTGACCCGACGGGGCCCGGCGCGAAGCCCTCTCACGGGGCGTCGCGGAGGGCGGCGGGTCCATGCGAGGGGATCGGCGGGGCGGGGTCAGACCCGGCCCATGATGATCTGGACCGCGGCGGACAGTCCCACCAGGACCAGGCACACCCGCAGGGCGGCCGGGCTGAGCTTGCGCCCGAACCTTCCGCCCAGGTACCCGCCGATGATGGTCCCGCAGGCGATGAGGCCGACCACCGGCCAGGCGGGCTCGGCCAGGACGATGTAGAACACCGAGGCCGTGGTGTTGACGATGGTGGCGAGCATGTTCTTCAGGGCGTTGAGCCGCTGGATCTCCTCGTCCAGGGCGGTGCCCAGGATGCTCATGAGGATGATCCCCTGGGCGGCGGCGAAGTAGCCGCCGTAGGCGCCGGTCGCGTAGGCGCCCAGCGGCAGCAGAGGGCCGCCGTCCCTGTGGGCGGGCCTGCGCGAGCGGACCCACCGGGTGATGCGCGGCTGGAGGACGATCAGCACGCAGGCGAGGCCGATCATGAACGGCACCACGGCCTCGAACACGCCCGGAGGCAGGTAGATCAGCAGCAGGGCGCCGGTCACCGCTCCGAGGAAGGACATGCTGCCCAGCCGGAGGATGCGGGCGCGCTGGCCCGCCAGCTCCCGGCGGTAGGCGATGGTGCCGCTGAGCGTCCCGGGGGCCAGGCCGATGCTGTTGGAGACGGTCGCCGTGATCGGCGGGTAGCCGAGCGCCAGGAGCACGGGGAAGGTGAACAGCGTCCCCGACCCCGCGATGGCGTTGATCCCGCCGGCCGCCACACCGGCGAGAAGGATGACCGCCGCCTCCCAGAGTTCCATCCGCCCAGCTCTCCCTGTCCGCCCCCGACGGTCGAGGACGACAACAGACTACGAGAGCGGGTCATCGGATGATCATGCCGGGATACGCGGAGGGCCCGAGCCCGGTACTGGACCGGGCTCGGGCCCTCGCGGTCCGGCCCTCAGTCAGCCGGTCCGACGCCGCGGAACCGGTTCGCGGGGCGGGCGGGCGGCCGGGCGGCGGAGCCGGGTCAGGGGGCCCGGACCACGTCGTCGCGCAGCCGGTCGAACGCGGCGCTGACCCCCTTGAGCGCCTGGCCCATCTCGGCCGGGACGACCCACACCTTGTTGGCGTCGCCCCGGGCGATCTCCGGGAGCTTCTGGAGGTAGTGGTAGGCCAGCACGTCCGGGTCGACCCGGCTGGTGTGCAGGGCCTTGAACACCATGTGGATGGCGTCGGCCTCACCGCGGGCCCGGGTGGTCTGTGCCTCGGCGTCGGCCTTGGAGGTGAGCGCCTGCGCCTCGGCCGCGCCCCTGGCCCGCAGCACCGCGGCCGAGCGCTCACCCTCGGCGCGCAGGACCGCGGACTGCTTCTCGCCCTCGGCGCTGAGCAGCTGGGCGCGCTTCTCGCGGTCGGCGCGCATCTGCATCTCCATCGCCTCCTGCACGGAGGACGGCGGCTCGATGCCCTTGAGCTCGATGCGGCTGATCTCGATGCCCCAGTCGCTGGTGGCCTCGTCCAGCACGGCCTTCAGCTCGCGGTTGATCGCGTCCCGGGAGGTGAGCGTCCCCTCCAGGTTCATGCCGCCGATGACGTTGCGCAGCGTGGCCAGGGTCAGCTGCTCGACGGCCTGGATGAAGTTGGCCACCTCGTAGGTGGCCCGGTAGGCGTCCACGACCCTGATGTAGACCGCCGAGTCGACCTCGACCGCGAGGTTGTCCTCGGTGATGGCCGACTGCGGCGGGAAGCTCACGACCTGGACGCGGCGGTCGATGCGTTCGCGCACGTGGTCCACACCGGGGATGACGATGTTGAAACCCGAGCTCAACGTCCGGTGGAACTTACCGAAACGCTCGACGACGTCCTCCATCGAGTGCGGGACGATACGCACGCTCCGCCAGAAGACGAGCAGAAGAACCGCGACGAAAAGCGCCACGATGATGATCATGGTCATGGGGCCGCCCCGGTTTCCGGACGGAGGACGTCATTCGGTATCGGCATCTGGGCAGCTCCGGATCTCCAGACGGGGGTGACAGGCGGGCACGGACCGCACCCGGCGGCCCCGCCCACCCGAAGATCATAAAGCGCGCCGAAATGGAGCGATCCGCTCACCGTCCGCTGACGCTACCCCATATGCGCCGGGGCGACCACATCCGGACAGAAACACTGTTTATGGTCAATACATTTGCTCCGTTAATGCAATCCAATAAGAGGGAATCTGTCGTCGGGGCTCATACGCACGGACGGAACACCTGCCCGGAGGGCCGGGTGTCCGCACGCCCGGGGCCCGGGCCGGGGCATCCGCCCGGACGGACTCCGGCGCACCCGTGCCGCCAGCCCCCAGGCGGCCCGGACCCTCAGACCGCCCGGGCGCTCCAGCGCTCGCCGTCCCTCTCCACCTTCAGCGCGAGCCCGAAGGTCTCCGACAGGTGGTCCGCGGTCAGGACCCCGTCGATCGGACCGGCCTGCACCACCGAACCCCCGCGCAGCAGCAGGGCGTGCGTGGTCCCTGCGGGGATCTCCTCCACGTGGTGGGACACCACCACCAGCGCGGGCGCGGCCTCGTTGCGGGCCAGGCTCCCCAGACGGCGCACCAGGTCCTCACGGCCGCCCAGGTCCAGCCCGGCGGCGGGCTCGTCCAGGAGCAGCAGCTCCGGGTCCGACATCAGCGCACGGGCGATGAGCACGCGCTTGCGCTCGCCCTCGGAGAGGGTGTGGAACCGGCGGTCGGCCAGGTCGGCGACGCCCCAGTGGCCCAGCAGGGCGCGGGCGCGGCCGTAGTCCGGGTTCCCGTACTCCTCGCGGAAGCGGCCCACGTAGCCGTAGGCGGCGCTCAGCACGATGTCGAGGACCTCGGTGCCCTCCTCGATCCGCGACGCCACCGAGGCGCCCGCGTAGCCGATGAGCGGACGCAGCTCGAACACGTCCACCCGGCCCAGCCGCTCACCGAGGATCTCCACCTCGCCCGCGGTCGGGTGCGTCTGGCTGTAGGCCACGTTGAGCAGTGTGGTCTTGCCCGCACCGTTGGGGCCCAGGACGACCCAGCGCTCGCCCTCCAGGACCGTCCAGTCCACCCCGTCCAGCAGATGGGCGTCGCCCCTCCGCACCGTGACCCCGCTCAGGCCCAGAACACGCCCGTCCATCGTCCTCCCTCACGTCACGTCCCACGCCGGTGCACGGGCCGCCCTACCCTGAAGCAATGCATCTCTCGTCCGCACCACTCGTCGCCTGGGGCAACGCCTGGCTGGCCGGACACGTCGGCCTCGACGAGGCCGTCGACGCCGTCGAGCGGCGCGGTGGTCCCAACCTGATCGGGACAGTACCGGCAGTGGACCTGCCCTTCGACAGCGGCGTACCGCTGCGGGCCGCACTGACACGGCTGCGCGGCCTGGGGCTGTCCGCCTTCCGGTTGGCCCTGCCCACCTGGGGCGATCCCCTCGGGCTCGTGGGCCCCAAGGAACTCAACCAGGCCGCCGTCGAGGCGCGGGAGGGGGTGCTGGTGCGGCTCGCCGACCGGCAGGTGGGCCTGGTGCCCTCCGCCGACCGGCGTGGTTCATCCTATGTGGGCGTTTCGTGGACACCGTATCCGGCGAACGACGCACTGCCGCAGGTACCCGGCCTGGCCGAGGCGGAGCAGGCGCTGAAGCTCGCCCTCATCGAGGCCGCCCGGGCAATGGAGGGCGTGGACGACGTCGCCCCGTTCGCACCGGACGTGCACCGAAGACTGGGCGAACTGGACGGCGGCCCGCCCTCGCTGGCGCGCGGGTACCCGCCCCGGGCGCACCGTGTGGCGGAGCAGGCGGCACGGCTGGCCGGGGTGGTGGAGCTGGCCGAGCCGTCGTCGGGACGGGGACTGACCGCCCACCAGGCCACGGCCCGCTCCGAGGGGCTGCGCAGGCTCGACGCGGCGGTGCGCAGGGCCCTGGTGGCCGCGCACGGGGCGATCGACCCGTCCGACCGGGGCGTTCCGGGGCGCTGAGCGGACCCGGGAGCGGCCGGGAGGCGAGCACGGGATCCCGGTCCGGGAACGAACGGGAAGCCGGGACGGCCGTGCCCGCCCCCGGGCGACCGGGCGGCCCCGGTCGCTCAGCCCGACGCGCGCTCCGCTCTCCCGCCGGTACCGCCTGTTCCACGGCGCACCGACACCAGACGGACGACGCGGACCGAGGCGACCGTCGCACAGGCCAGGGCGAGTAGGGCGAGGGCCGCCCAGAAGGACGTGAAGAGGTAGGGCACCTGGAACCACGCCACGTCCCTGCCCCGGTAGAGCCACCCGACCACCTCGTGCAGGACCGCCAGCAGCAGCGGCGGCGCGGTGCAGGGCAGCAGGCGCGCCGCCGCGGCCCACCACGGGCGCCCCCCGCGTGCGCGGGCCCAGTCACCCGCGCGCCGGACGCCGCGCCAGGCGAGCGGTACGGCGGCGGCGCCCAGGGCGAGCAGGACGGCGTCCGCGACCAGCACCAGCGTTCCCGTCGGCGGTACGGGCGCACGCCCGGAGTCGATCAGCTCCACGAGCGCGGCGGCCAGGGCGGAGGCGCCGCTGCCCGCCGACCCGCTGTTGGCCATGACCGCCACACCGTGACCGCTCTCGGGCAGCAGCGCCTGGTGCGCGGTGGCGGTCATCAGGTTGCCGCTGTGCTCGACCACCGGCGCCCCCGAACCGGTCTCGTCCGTCGACCACCCCAGGGCGTAGGAGCCCCCGGAGACCGGCGAGGGGGTGTGCAGGGCCTCGATCCCCTCCTCGGACAGGATCCGTTCCCCGCCGGGGCCCCGACCGCCGTTGTTGTGGGCGACGAGCCACGCGCCCATGTCCGCGGCGGTGCTGATGACGCCGCCCGAGCCGTTGCCGAACCCGGGGGGTTCGTCCGCCGGGAACGGGAGTCCGAGCACGCTGATGTGGCCGCGCGCGCCGGACGGCAGGTCGAGGTCGGTGTCGACGGTGGTGGTGTCGTCCATCCCCAGCGGCGAGAGGACCCGCTCGTCCAGGTGGTCGGCGAAGGACCGCCCGCCGACCACCTCGACCAGGCGGGCGGCGACCTGGAAGTTGGGGTTGTGGTACTCCCACCGCGTGCCGGGTTCGGCGGCCAGACCCGCGTCGCGCAGGTCCTCGACGGACTGGCGCAGGGTGAGGGTGCTCCGGCCCCGGCTGTAGGAGGCGAACTCGGAGTCGGACATGCCGGAGGTCTGGTCGAGCAGCTGGCGGACGGTGATCCGCGCCGCGCGGGGGTCGGCCATCGTGAACTCGGGCAGGTGCTCCCGCAGCGGGTCGTCCAGGCCGAGCTCTCCCGCCTCGACCAGCTGGAGGACCGCCAGCGCGGTGAAGGACTTGCTCACCGAGGCCACGGCCATGGGTGTGCGCTCGGTGACGGGCTCCCCGCCGGGGGTGGTGCCGTACCCCTGCGCGTGGACGACCTCCGTGCCGTGGGTCAGGACCACCGCCGCGCCGGGAAGGCCGGTGGCCTCCCGGTACTCCTCCACGAGGGCGTCGACCGCGGCGGGGGCCGGGGTCCGCAGGGGTTCGGCGGAGGCGGGGGCCGCGTGCAGGAGCAGCAGCGCGGCGGCTCCCAGGACGCTGAGGACGCGGTGTCCGCCGCGTGGCCCCGGGTGTGGAACCCGTCCCGGGAGTGGATCTGGGCGGGGACGGGCGTGTGGGTCGGGAGTCATGCGGCCACGCTAGGGAGGGCGGCGGGGCGCCCTCCATGGTGCGGGCCCCGGAACCGTCCTGGGGTCCCCGCCACCGCGGCCCTGCGGTGCGCACCACCCCGCGGTCCCGTGCCCGGTCCCGGCACGCGTCCGGCCGGACCCGCGGCCGGTCGGACGCTGAGGCGTTGAGCAAGGACGGGGCGGGGGTTGTTCCGCGTGCTCTCGCGGGCCACTCTGGAGGGGGGCGGGAACACCCTGGGACGGGGAACGGAATTCTCGGGGTCGGGCCAGGGGCGTTACCTGATCCCGGGAAGGCGGAGAATACCGATACTGGTTGTGTGGTCGGCCGGATCCCCGGCCCCACGGAAGGAACGAGGAGACCCGTCATCATGCAGCCCGAGCACATCCGAGCCTCCGACGCGGACCGGGACAAGGTTGCCGAGCGGCTGCGCGAGGCCCTGGCCGAGGGGCGGCTGACACCGGTCGAGCACGAGGAGCGACTGGACACCCTCTACAGGGCCAAGACCATGGGCGAGCTCGGACCCATCGTGGAGGACCTGCCCGCGCCCGGCCACGGGTACGACTACGCGTCGATGGAACGGCGTTCCGACGCGCCCAGCGGCATGGAGATCCTGGGCAGCGAGGCGCGTGACCTGGCCGGACAGAGCAAGGGCTCGGAGAACCTGGTCGCGGTGTTCGGCGGCTGCGAGCGCAAGGGCCGCTGGCTGGTCGAGCCGCGCACGAACGTGTCCGTGCTGTGCGGCGGGGTGGAACTGGACCTGCGCGAGGCTGTGCTCAGCCAGCACGAGGTGACCATCCAGGTCGCGGTGATCATGGGCGGAGTGGACATCGTCGTGCCCCACGGGGTCAGGGTGATCAACAACACGTCCGGGATCCTGGGCGGCGCCGATCTGCACGGAACGGACCAGGTCACCGATCCGAACGCCCCGGTCGTCCGTCTGACGGGAACCTGCATGCTGGGCGGGGTGGACGTCAAGGCCAAGGGCCCCAAGCGAAAGAAGAAGAGTCGGAAGGACAGGTGACGTACGTCGCGCCTACAGCTGTCCACATAGTGAACTAGCTGGGAAAAGGGTCAGCCCTGCGCGACGCCCCTCCGGGACGGCCGAGTACCGTGGACACCGCCATGAATGAGAAATCCACGCTGTTGGTGACGGTGACCGGCCACGACCGTCCGGGCATCAGTGCTCGTCTGCTGAGCACCCTCTCCGTCTTTCCGGTGACCATCGCCGACCTGGAACAGGTGGTCCTCGCGGGCCGCCTCGTGCTGGGCGCGGTCCTGGAGGTGGACGAGCGGGTGGCTCCCGGTGTGAGTCCCTCGCGGGTCTTCGAGGAGGTCCGCAACGCGCTCGACAAGACCGCCATCGACCTCGACATGGAGGTCGGCTACGGCAAGAGCGGAGGGAAGGACAACGGCCGCGTGAAGGCGGTCGTCCACGACCGGCTGCACGTGACCGTCCTGGCCGACCCGCTGCGTCCCGGCGCCCTGGGCGCCCTCACCTCGTGCGTCGCGCGCGCGGGCGCGAACATCGACCGGATCGAGCGGCTGTCCAGCTTCCCGGTGACCTCCGTGGAGATGGAGATCTCCGGCGGTGACGCCGACCAGCTGCGCGCCGAACTCGCCATGGAGGGGTCCACCCAGGGGGTGGACGTGGCCGTGCAGCCCAGCGGCCTGCACCGGCGGGCCAAGCACCTCATCGTCATGGACGTGGACTCCACGCTGATCCAGGGCGAGGTCATCGAGCTGCTGGCCGCGCACGCCGGATGCGCGGACGAGGTCGCCCGGGTCACCGAGGAGGCCATGCGCGGCGAGCTGGACTTCGAGGAGTCGCTGCGCCGCCGGGTGATGCTGCTGAGGGGCCTGGACGCCTCCGCCATTCCCAAGGTGTGCGAGGAGATCCAGCTGACACCGGGCGCCAGGACGCTGGTCCGCACCCTGAAGCGCCTGGGGTACGAGTGCGGGATCGTCAGCGGCGGCTTCACCCAGTTCACGGACGTGCTCGTGGAGCGCCTCGGGTTGGACTACGCCGCCGCGAACACCCTGGAGATCGTCGACGGCAAGCTCACCGGCGAACTGGTGGGGCCGATCATCGACCGCAAGGGCAAGGCGACCACCCTGGAGCGGTTCGCCGCGGAGGCCGGTGTGCCCCTGGAGCAGACCGTGGCCGTGGGCGACGGCGCGAACGACCTGGACATGCTGCAGGCGGCGGGGCTGGGCGTGGCGTTCAACGCCAAGCCGGTCGTGCGGCAGCAGGCCGACACCTCGGTGAGCGTGCCCTACCTGGACACGATCGCGTTCATCCTCGGAATCACCCGGGAGGAGATCGAGGCCGCGGACATGCGGGACCAGATCAATCCGGTGTCGGATTCGGTGCCGCACGACTGACGTCTCCGGCTGGCTCCCCGAAACCACCAGGCCCCGCTCCCACACCCGGGAACGGGGCCTTTTGTCCACAGGACGCGAGACGCTCTGGCACCGCCACCCCCGCACCCGGTTGACTGGAAACAGGGGGGCCCACCCGGAAACCCGCACCCCCACACGCCCACCCCCGCGTTCACAAACGCACAAACACCACCACAAAAAAGAGGGGCAGGCCGCCTTGCAGGCACCCCTCCCCCACCACAAAAACAAAGGGGGGCCGCCCCACAAGGCGACCCCCCTCAACGAAAAACCGTGGCAGCGACCTACTCTCCCACCCCACCACAGGGCAGTACCATCAGCGCAAAGAGACTTAACGACCGGGTTCGGAAAGAGACCGGGTGTGACCCTCCAGCAATAACCACCACGGAAACCACACACCACCCACCCAACTCCACCCACCCCAAAGGACAGGGAATCACAGTGAGCAGCAAGCTCCGTGAAAAGTGTGCGCGAACATCCAATTATCTGCAGCGGACAAGCCCTCGGCCTATTAGTACCGGTCAGCTCCACCCCTCACAAGGCTTCCACACCCGGCCTATCAACCCCATCGTCTATAGGGAGCCTTACCCCCTCAAGGAGGCAGGAGACCTCATCTCGAAGCAAGCTTCCCGCTTAGATGCTTTCAGCGGTTATCCCTCCCGAACGTAGCCAACCAGCCATGCCCTTGGCAGGACAACTGGCACACCAGAGGTTCGTCCGTCCCGGTCCTCTCGTACTAGGGACAGCCCTTCTCAAGTCTCCAACGCGCACAGCGGATAGGGACCGAACTGTCTCACGACGTTCTAAACCCAGCTCGCGTGCCGCTTTAATGGGCGAACAGCCCAACCCTTGGGACCAACTCCAGCCCCAGGATGCGACGAGCCGACATCGAGGTGCCAAACCATCCCGTCGATATGGACTCTTGGGGAAGATCAGCCTGTTATCCCCGGGGTACCTTTTAGCCGTTGAGCGACACCGCTTCCACACGCCGGTGCCGGATCACTAGTCCCAGCTTTCGCTCCTGCTCGACACGTCCGTCTCACAGTCAAGCTCCCTTGTGCACTTACACTCAACACCTGATTACCAACCAGGCTGAGGGAACCTTTGGGCGCCTCCGTTACTCTTTGGGAGGCAACCGCCCCAGTTAAACTACCCACCAGACACTGTCCCCGAACCGGATCACGGTCCAAAGTTAGATGCCCGAAACAGTCAGAGTGGTATTTCACCAACGCCTCCACCGCCACTAGCGTGACAGCTTCACCGGCTCCCACCTATCCTACACAAACCATCCCAAACACCAATGTCAAGCTATAGTGAAGGTCCCGGGGTCTTTCCGTCCTGCTGCGCGAAACGAGCATCTTTACTCGTAGTGCAATTTCACCGGGCCCATGGTTGAGACAGTGGGGAAGTCGTTACGCCATTCGTGCAGGTCGGAACTTACCCGACAAGGAATTTCGCTACCTTAGGATGGTTATAGTTACCACCGCCGTTTACTGGCGCTTAGATTCCCAGCTTCGCAAGGGCGAACCCCCACTAACCAGTCCTCTTAACGTTCCAGCACCGGGCAGGCGTCAGTCCCGTATACAGCGTCTTACGACTTCGCACGGACCTGTGTTTTTAATAAAACAGTCGCTTTCCCCCCGCTATCTGCGACCCCACCCAGCTTCAGGATGCAAGATCCGTCACCAGACAGGGCTCCCCTTCTCCCAAAGTTACGGGGACAATTTGCCGAGTTCCTTAACCATGGTTCACCCGAACGCCTCGGTATTCTCTACCTGACCACCTGCGTCGGTTTAGGGTACTGGCCACACACGAACTCGCTAGAGGCTTTTCTCGACAGCATGGGATCACTCACTTCACCAAAAACGGCTCGGCATCACGTCTCAGCTCATATAAGAGGCGGATTTGCCAACCTCTCAGCCTACACGCTTACCCCCGGACAACCACCGCCGGGTAGAGCTACCCTCCTGCGTCACCCCATCACTTACCTACTACAAGCTCGGTTCCCAGACCAGTAAGTCAAAGCTCCCCGAAGGGACCCAAGACCACCAGCGTGGTTAGCATCACCTGATTCAGTACTGGACGCTCGTGCACGGGTACGGGAATATCAACCCGTTATCCATCGACTACGCCTGTCGGCCTCGCCTTAGGTCCAGACTCACCCTGGGCGGATTAACCTGCCCCAGGAACCCTTAGTCAATCGGCGGCAACGTTTCTCACGTTGCTATCGCTACTCATGCCTGCATTCTCACTCGCACGCCCTCCACCACACGATCACTCGGCAGCTTCACCGGACGCACGACGCTCCCCTACCAACCCACACATGCGTGTGAGCTTCACAGCTTCGGCGGTGTGCTTTAGCCCCGCTACATTATCGGCGCAGAACCACTTGACCAGTGAGCTATTACGCACTCTTTAAAGGATGGCTGCTTCTAAGCCAACCTCCTGGTTGTCTCAGCAACTCCACAACCTTTCCCACTTAGCACACGCTTAGGGGCCTTAGCTGATGATCTGGGCTGTTTCCCTCTCGACTACGAAGCTTATCCCCCGCAGTCTCACTGCCACGCTTCACTTAACCGGCATTCGGAGTTTGTCTGACGTCAGTAACCTTGTCGGGCCCATCAGCCAAACAGTAGCTCTACCTCCAGCAAGAAACACGCGACGCTGCACCTAAATGCATTTCGGGGAGAACCAGCTATCACGGAGTTTGATTGGCCTTTCACCCCTACCCACACCTCATCCCCCAGGTTTTCAACCCTGGTGGGTTCGGGCCTCCACGAGGTCTTACCCCCGCTTCACCCTGGACATGGGTAGATCACTCCGCTTCGGGTCCACAGCATGCGACTCAAATCGCCCTATTCAGACTCGGTTTCCCTACGGCTACCCCACCCGGGTTAACCTCGCCACACACCATGACTCGCAGGCTCATTCTTCAAAAGGCACGCCATCACCAAAGACAAGCTTCAGCTCTGACGGCTTGACAGCACACGGTTTCAGGTACTATTTCACGACCCCTCACCGGGGCACTTTTCACCTTTCCCTCACGGTACTAGTGCACTATCGGTCACCAGGACGTATTTTGGCTTAGCAGGTGGTCCTGCCAGATTCACACGGACTTTCACGGGCTCCGCGCTACTCGGGAACACATCAACGTCTAGCCGGTACCTTCATCTACGGGACTCTCACCCACTCCGGTACCGCTTCCCAACGGTTTCAACTAACACCGACATCAACGCTCCAGGCCGGCAGACCTGAACAGATATGTCCCACAACCCCGCAAACGCAACGACTGCCGTCTATCACACGCCTACGGTTTAGCCTCTTCCCCGTTCGCTCACCACTACTAGGAGAATCACTGTTGTTTACTCTTCCTGCGGGTACTGAGATGTTTCACTTCCCCGCGTCACCACCAACCACCCTATACATTCAGATGGCGGCAACCCGACACAACTCGGGCTAGGTTTCCCCATTCGGACACCCACGGATCACAGCTCGGTTGACAGCTCCCCGTGGCCTATCGCGGCCTCCCACGTCCTTCATCGGCGCCTGGTGCCAAGGCATCCACCGTGTGCCACTATCACTTGGCCACTACAGATAATAAGATGCTCGCGCACACTATTCACAAATCAAAACACCAACCGCATACCCCAACACCACTCACATCCCCAACCACAACGGCAAGGACCCGAGAGTTCTCGGAGGCGGTCCGCGGGAACCAACACCCGACCAGACCCCAAAGGACCCAGGCCGGAGGTTGTTTCCTCAGACACCCAACAGCGCGCCCCCGGACGCTTCTAGTCGCCCGAGGTCAAGTTCAATTTGTCTTTGAGCCATCCTGGATACTGCACGCAGCACCAGGTCCACTTTCGAGTCCGGCCGGCTGTAGAAGTAATGCCGACCTGTAAAGACTCCTTAGAAAGGAGGTGATCCAGCCGCACCTTCCGGTACGGCTACCTTGTTACGACTTCGTCCCAATCGCCAGCCCCACCTTCACTCACTCCCTCCCACAAGGGGTTAGGCCGCAAGTTTCGGGTGTTGCCGACTTTCATGACGTGACGGGCGGTGTGTACAAGGCCCGGGAACGTATTCACCGCGGCGTTGCTGATCCGCGATTACTAGCGACTCCACCTTCATGGGGTCGAGTTGCAGACCCCAATCCGAACTGAGACCGGCTTTTAGGGATTCGCTCCACCTTACGTATCGCACGCCCATTGTACCGGCCATTGTAGCATGTTTGCAGCCCAGACATAAGGGGCATGAGACTGACGTCATCCCCACCCTTCTCCGAGTTGACCCCGGCCAGTCTCCCAAGAGTCCCCACCATACATGCTGACAACATGAACAAGGATTGCGCTCGTTGCGGGACTAACCCAACATCTCACGACACGAGCTGACGACAGCCATGCCCCACCTGTCACCCGCCAACTAAATGACCTCACATCTCTGCGAGTCCACGGGTGATGTCAAACCTTGGTAAGGTTCTTCGCGCTGCGTCGAATTAAGCAACAATGCTCCGCCGCTTGTGCGGGCCCCCGTCAATTCCTTGAGTTTTAGCCTGCGGCCGTACTCCCCAGGCGGGGCGCTTAATGCGTTAGCTACGGCGCGGAAACCGTGGAAAGTCCCCACACCTAGCGCCCAACGTTTACGGCATGGACTACCAGGGTATCTAATCCTGTTCGCTCCCCATGCTTTCGCTCCTCAGCGTCAGGTAAGGCCCAGAGACCCGCCTTCGCCACCGGTGTTCCTCCTGATATCTGCGCATTTCACCGCTACACCAGGAATTCCAGTCTCCCCTACCTACCTCTAGCATGCCCGTATCCACTGCAGAACCGGAGTTAAGCCCCGGTCTTTCACAGCAGACGCGACACGCCGCCTACGAGCTCTTTACGCCCAATAATTCCGGACAACGCTCGGACCCTACGTATTACCGCGGCTGCTGGCACGTAGTTAGCCGGTCCTTATTCCCCACCTACCGTCAACCTCCAGAGAACTGGAAGCCTGCGTTGGTGGTAAAAGAGGTTTACAACCCGAAGGCCGTCATCCCCCACGCGGCGTCGCTGCGTCAGGCTTTCGCCCATTGCGCAATATTCCCCACTGCTGCCTCCCGCAGGAGTCTGGGCCGTGTCTCAGTCCCAGTGTGGCCGGTCGCCCTCTCAGGCCGGCTACCCGTAATCGCCTTGGTAGGCCGTTACCCCACCAACAAGCTGATAGGCCGCGAGCCCATCCCTGACCGAAAAACTTTCCACCCTCCACCATGAGGTGGCGGGTCGTATCCGGTATTAGACGGCGTTTCCACCGCTTATCCCAGAGTCAGGGGCAGGTTGCTCACGTGTTACTCACCCGTTCGCCGCTCGTGTACCCCGAAGGGCCTTACCGCTCGACTTGCATGTGTTAAGCACGCCGCCAGCGTTCGTCCTGAGCCAGGATCAAACTCTCCATAAAGGTCACTCAACCCGACCCGCGTCCCCCGAAGGAGCCGTCTGGGCGGGTAAACCTAGAAGTAATCCTGACCAACCGGGTCACCCCGGCTAATCAAAGGAACCTCCGCACACGAACCGAGTGGTTCTGTGTGACGGGGCCAAAACAAACATGGCTTAAAGAAAATCAAACACGCGCTGTTGAGTTCTCAAGAAACAACCGCTCTTCGTGTACAAGCTGCTGTGAGCTTTTCCGCCGAAGGCGTTGTGCGTTTCCGCTTTGTTGTGTCTTTACTTTATCAGGTGTTCCGCGCCCCGCCAAATCGGCGGTTCGGGGTGTTTCTGATCGGGGTAAAGCCCGTTTCCTGTTTCGCTTCCGTGTTTCCTTGGAAGCGCCCTCCGAGCCTACCCGCACCGAAGCAGTGCTCGGAACGGTGATTCGGAGGGAGGAGGGGTATCCGGCACGCCCGCAGAAAATCGCGTTCGTTTCGCTCGGAAGGGTGTCGCAGCCCCTCGCGGCCCTGGGCCGTTCGGTGGCGACTCGGAGTACATTACCCGCGGCCCGGGGGTCCGGCAACTCGAAGTTGACGTGTCGTGGGTCACACTAGCTCAGCAGTGTGCCGGAACCGGTTCCCGGGGCGGCGTAGAGCCACTCCACCTCCAGCTCGACGGCCGCGACCGTGGCCGGTGGATAGGCAACCGGATTCCCCAGGAAGGCGCCAGCCAGCTGGGCCACCGTCGGGTTGTGCGCGACGACCAGGACCGTCCCCGCGTCGGGATCCACCTGGTTCACCAGCTCCAGGAGTGTGTCCACCCCCGCCGAGTACGCCGCCTCGGAGTAGTCCACCTCCGGGCGGACCCCCGCTTCCATGGCCCCGAGCACACCGTCCAGCGTCTGCCGCGTTCGCCTGGCCGCGGAGCAGATGACGTGGTCGGGCACGTACCCCCGCTCGGCGAGCAGGCGGCCGACCGCCTCGGCCTGGCTCCGGCCCCGGTCGGTGAGACCGCGTTCGAAGTCCTCGAACCCGTTCTCGGCCTGGGCGTGCCGCATCAGCAGCAGCCTCCGCGCGCCGCTCACGGGGAGACCGCCGTCGCGACGACGGAGAGGGCCACGATGAACGCCACCATGGCACCCACGATGACGAACAGTCCCTTCATCCCGGACACCGGGAACCACCCCTTCGCTCGCTCGGCTGTGTTCCCAGGTTAGGCCCCGCTCCCACACGGGCGCGGCCGCCCGGGGGCTACCCGGGCGGCCGCGGAGGTCGGTGCTCCCTACCTACTTCCCCTCTCCGGCGCGGGCCTCCTCCTTGCGGTCGTCGGCGCCGTCCGCGGCGTCCCCGCCGACACCGCCGTCCCCGGCAGGGGAGACCTCACCCTTCGGCGGGGCTCCGCCTCCGGTCTCCGGGGCGCCCTTGGGCGCGGACCGGCCGCCGGTCTCGGCGAGGTCGGTCTCGGTGCCTCCCCCGCGGCGCTTGGACCACAGGATGGCGCCGACGAGCACGGCGACGGCCGCCACCGCGATCCCCGCCCGCAGGACGACGTTGTCGGCGTAGATCACCACGCTGGGCGCCACGATCAGGGCGACGAGGTTCATCACCTTGAGCAGGGGGTTGATGGCGGGACCCGCGGTGTCCTTGAAGGGGTCGCCGACCGTGTCGCCGATGACCGTGGCGGCGTGGGCCTCCGAGCCCTTGCCGCCGTGGTGGCCGTCCTCGACGAGCTTCTTGGCGTTGTCCCAGGCCCCGCCCGAGTTGGACAGGAAGACGGCCATGAGCACTCCCGCGGCGATGGCGCCGCCCAGGAACGCGCCGAGCGGGGCGTAGCCGAGGGCGAAGCCGACCGCGATCGGCGCGAGGACGGCCAGCAGGCCCGGGGTGACCAGCTCCCGCAGCGAGTCCTTGGTGCAGATGTCGACCACGCGCGCGTACTCGGGCTTCTCCGTGCCGTCCATGATCCCCGGACGGGTGCGGAACTGGTCGCGCACCTCCATGACCACGCGGCCCGCCGCCCGGCCGACCGCCATGATGGCGAGCCCGGAGAAGAAGAACACCACGCTGGCGCCGATGATGACGCCGACGAGCACGTCGGGCTGGTCCAGTGAGAGCGAGAACGCCTCGTCGGCGTCGCCGAGCTGGGCCTGCACGGAGGTGCGGAAGGCGCCGAAGAGCGCGGTCGCGGCCAGGACCGCCGTCGCGATCGCGATGCCCTTGGTGATGGCCTTGGTGGTGTTGCCGACGGCGTCGAGCCCGGTGAGGATCTCCGCGCCCGGGCCCTCCACGTCGCCGGACATCTCCGCGATGCCCTGGGCGTTGTCGGAGACGGGGCCGAAGGTGTCCATCGCCACGATGATGCCGACGGTGGTGAGCAGGCCGGTTCCGGCGAGGGCGACGGCGAACAGGCTCAGGGTGATGGAGCCGCCGCCGAGCAGGAACGCGGCGTAGACGGCTCCGGCGATGAGGAGGGCGGAGTAGACGGCCGACTCCAGGCCGACGGAGATGCCGGAGAGGATGACGGTCGCCGCGCCGGTCTCGGAGCTGTCGCCGATCTCGCGGACGGGGCGCCGGTCGGTCTCGGTGAAGTAGCCGGTGAGCAGCTGGATGGCGGCGGCGAGCACGAGGCCGATGAGGACCGCCGCGACCGCGAGGATCCTCGGGTCCGGGTTGGTCCCGGCCTCCTCGATCTCGGCCAGGACCTGCGGGCTGACGCCGGAGAGCTGGTCGAAGCTGGAGGGCAGGTACCAGAAGGCGGTGCCGACGACGAGCACGGCGGAGATCGCCGCGGAGATGAAGAACCCGCGGTTGATCGCCGACATCGCCGTCTTGTCCCTGGCGCGGGGGGCGACCAGGAAGATGCCGACGATGGCGGTGAGCACGCCGATCATGGGGACGAGGAGCGGGAACACCAGTCCCTCGGTGCCGAAGGCGACGCGGCCGAGGATCAGCGAGGCGACGAGCACGACCGCGTAGGACTCGAACAGGTCCGCGGCCATGCCGGCGCAGTCACCCACGTTGTCGCCGACGTTGTCGGCGATGGTGGCGGCGTTGCGGGGGTCGTCCTCGGGGATGCCCTGCTCGACCTTGCCGACGAGGTCGGCGCCGACGTCGGCGGCCTTGGTGAAGATGCCGCCGCCCACGCGCATGAACATGGCGAGGAGGGCCGCGCCGAAGCCGAAGCCCTCCAGGACGATGGGGGCGTCGCCCCGGTAGAGGAGGACGACGAGGGCCGCGCCGAACAGGCCGAGGCCGACGGTGATCATGCCCGCCACTCCGCCGGTCCGGAAGGCGATGCGCATGGCGGTGCGATTGGAGGCGTCGTCACCGCCCCGGGCGGCCGCGGCGACCCGGACGTTGCCGCGCACGGCGAGCCACATGCCGATGAATCCGGTCGCCGCCGACAGCAGGGCGCCGAGGGCGAAGAAGACCGACCGGCCGATCGCGATGGCCCACGAGTCGGCGGGGAGCAGGAGCAGCAGGAGCGGGATGAGGACGACGAAGACCGCGAGGGTGCGGAACTGTCGTTTGAGGTAGGCCGCCGCTCCTTCCTGCACCGCGAGCGCGATGCCGCGCATTCGCTCTGTGCCCTGCCCTGCGGCGAGGACCTCACGTACCAGCACGCCCGCGACGGCGAGTGCCAGAAGGGCCACCACCATGACGATGATGACGAGGGTGAAGTCGGTGCCTGCCAGTGATAGGGCCATGCCGCCTTCAGCGGCGAGGTTGAGCCCAGACAATCCGTCCTCCTTGAGACGGGCACGACCTTTTCGGCCCCGTCCACGGGAGAACGCGCGGAACGGCTCGCCCTGTGGGCGCCGGTCCTCGCGGTCGTGGACGTACCGCCGTCCGGAAGGAGCCTGAGCTGGCTCGACGGCACGCTTGGCGGGGTCGAAGCGGTGCCACCTTTGGTTGTGGTGCGTACCGCCCGTGCCACGTGTTCACGGGCGGTGATCCGGGGAGTCTACGCACGGCGACAAAGAAAGGTGAGAGCCGAGCCCGCCATTCCTCAAGAAAATCCGAAGATGTGATCTTCCGGTGATCTCAGGAAAAGGATAAATGCCTTTTTCAGTGATATGCAGCTTATATAACATCTCATAATGCCGTAATGCGATGTTAACGCTAAAGCGTGCATAAGCCCACAAAAAGTGAATCGGCCCCGCAGGCCACACAGACCTCACTAGTCACAGGAAGTGCTGGTGCCACGGGGCCCTCCGCGGGGTCCGCCACCGGTCCGCGGCGGGAGTCGCGGGCGCGTGCGCCCACGACCGAAGAGCGCCTGCCGCGTCGGCCGGAGGACACGCTTCTCGGCGGTTACCCGCCGAGCAGGCGCATCCCCGAAGGGTCGATCCCGTCACCCGGGCGGGCGCGCCCGGCGTCGAGGTCGTCGGCCAGGGCGCGGGCGAACGCCGCCACCCCCGCCACGTCCACCCCGTGGGGGGCGTCCGGCCCGAACGGCTCCACGCGGTCCGCGCCCCGCCTCAGCAGACGTGCCGCGCCGACCATGTTGCCGCGCTGCGCGTGGGTGACCCCCACGGCCGTCTGGGCGAGGCCGCGCCACAGTTCCCGCTCGGGGTCGGGCGCGGACTTCCACACGGCTTCGAGGACCTCGTGGGCGGTGAAAGCGTACCCCTGGTCGAGCAGCCGCTGGGCCTCCTCCAGACCTTCCTCCGCGGAGAACTCGGCGTCGTCGGGGACCCGCTCCACCTCGCCCCGGCTCCCGTGCGGCATCGGGCGCCCGTACCGGTCCCGGGGGCGCTGGTTCTGCGCCTGCCCGGTCTCGTTGCGGTCCCGCCCGCCTCCTCGGCCCCCGGACTCCCGGTGCCCGTCCGCGGTCTCCGTCGCCATCAGTGCCTCACCGCCGTTCCCCCTCGCCTGCGAGGACTCCGTCCGCCTCACCGCCGAGACCTCCGCGAGCCACTCGACGAGCGCGCGGGAGACCTCCTCCGGTCGTTCCTCGTGCGGGAAGTGTCCCGCGCCGTGGACCTGCCTCCAACGGTAGGGCCCCGTCACCACGCCCCGTGAGGCGCGTGCCGGTCCGGGCGGGCACACCGGGTCGAGGGTCCCGTGGAGCTGGAGGACGGGGACGCGCACGGGAGCACGGCGCATCCGCGCGTCGTAGCGGAGTCCGTCCGTGCGCCACCGCGACCGGAAGATCCAGCGGTGGCTCTCCAGGGAGCAGTGGGAGACCTTGGGGATGGCGAAGGCGCGGCGGTAGTGCTCCTCGGCCTCGGTGTCGGGCCAGCCGGGGCCCGACCACTCCCGGAGCAGGTCGCCCACGCGTTCGCACCCGTCGCTCAGGAGCCGGTGCTCGGGGAGGATCGGCAGCTGTGCCCGGAGCATGTGGCGGACGCCGGGACCGCCGGAGGCCAGGACGCGGGCCGCTCGCAGCGGGTGCGGCGACGACACCGCGGCCAGGGCGCGCACGGTGCCGGGGTGGTAGGCGGTCATCGTCCAGGCGACGAGGCCGCCCAGGCCGTGCCCGACCACGGCCGCGTCCCGTGAGCCGAGGGCGCGGACCAGTCCGGCGGCGTCCTGGGCGAGGGTGACGAGGTCGTAGCCGCGCGGGGTCTTGTCGCTGGCGCCGTAGCCGCGCAGGTCCGCGGCGACCGCGCGGTAACCGGCGTCGGCGAGCGCGGTCAGTTGGGCGCGCCAGGCCCACCAGAACTGGGGGAAGCCGTGGAGGAGGAGCACCAGCGGCCCGTCACCGGCCTCGGCGACGTGGAACCGGGCCCCCGCCGCGCTGACGGTCCTGTGGGTCCAGGGGCCGTCGACGTAGGCGGCCGAGTCGTCCAACAACGCGCGGGCCTACCGGGCCGCGGGAGCGGACGCCTCGGCGGTCTCGACGGCGTTCGAGGGCGGGCGGATGTCGCCGCGCAGGATGCCGGTGAAGCGCGAGGTGGTCAGCGCGGTGCGCTGGAGGCCCTCCCGCTTGCGCAGGGTGGCGATCGCGTACAGCGCGACGGCCGCGGCGAGCAGCAGGTAGACGAGGGTGACGATGCCGAAGCTGGCCCAGCCGGGGAGCCCGGCGACCTCGTACAGGACGAAGGCCCCGGTCACCGAGAGGAGGATGACGAAGATGTGGGCGAGGACCCCGACCACGGCGAAACCGGCCACGCCCTTGCCGATCTTGGCCGCGTCGGCCTTGGCCTCCAGCTTGGCCAGCTTGATCTCCAGGCTGACCAGACGGGAGATGTTGCCCGTGGCGTCTGAGACCAGTTCGCTGATCGAACGGTCGGTGTCCCTGGTGGCGCCAGGTTCACCGGTACCCGGCTTCTCCGCCATCGTGGAGGTTCCCTTCTCTCGGTCCGAACGCACGGATGATCCTCCGCATCCTCGCACATACCCCGTCTCGGACGTCTCTCACGGCACGCACAACGGCGCCGCCGCCTCCGGTCGCACGGGCGGCGGGCGCGGGTCCCCGGACCGGGGAAGGCGGGGGGAGGGAGGGGAGACAGCGAACGGCGCCCCGGACCGGGGCGCCGTTCACCGGTGGCTGAGGGGCCCGCGCGGGCCCCTCAGCTCAGTCCTCCCGCTTGGCGGAGGGCAGCTGCTTGGCGATGACCTCCATGATCGAGGAGTCGGTGAGCGTGGAGGTGTCGCCGACGGCCCGGTTCTCGGCGATGTCGCGCAGCAGGCGCCGCATGATCTTGCCCGAGCGGGTCTTGGGCAGCTCGGGCACCGCCAGGAGGCGGGCGGGCTTGGCGATCGGGCCGAGCGAGGTGCCGACGTGGTTGCGCAGTTCCTGGACCAGGTCCTCGGGGACCTCCTCCTCGCCGCCGCGCAGGATCACGAAGCCGACGATGGCCTGGCCGGTGACCTTGTCGGTGGCGCCGACGACCGCGGCCTCCGCCACGCGCGGGTGGGAGACCAGCGCGGACTCGACCTCGGTGGTGGAGATGTTGTGGCCGGAGACGAGCATGACGTCGTCCACGCGGCCCAGCAGCCACAGGTCGCCGTCGGCGTCCTTCTTGGCGCCGTCACCGGGGAAGTACAGGCCCTCGAAGCGCGACCAGTAGGTGTCCTTGTAGCGCTGGGGGTCGCCCCAGATCCCGCGGAGCATGGACGGCCACGGCTCGCGGATGACGATGAAGCCGCCCTCGCCGTCGGGGACGGACTCGCCCTGCTCGTCCACGACGTCGGCGACGATGCCGGGGATGGCCCGCATGGCCGCGCCGGGCTTGCCGGAGGTCACGCCCGGCAGGGGGCTGACCATGACGGCGCCGGTCTCGGTCTGCCACCAGGTGTCCACGACCGGAGTGCGGTCGCCGCCGATGTTCTTGCGGTACCAGACGTAGGCCTCGGGGTTGATGGGCTCGCCCACCGAGCCGATGACGCGCAGGCTGGACAGGTCGAACTTGGCGGGGATGTCGTCGCCCCACTTCATGAAGGTGCGGATCGCCGTGGGGGCCATGTAGGCGATGGTGACCTTGTACTTCTCGATGATCTCCCAGAAGCGGCCCTTGTGCGGGGTGTCCGGGGTGCCCTCGTACAGGACGGTGGTGGCCGCGTTGGCGAGCGGGCCGTAGACGATGTAGGAGTGGCCGGTGACCCAGCCGATGTCGGCGGCGCACCAGTAGACGTCGGTCTCGGGCTTGAGGTCGAAGACCGCCCAGTGGGTGTAGGCGACCTGGGTGAGGTAGCCGCCGGTGGTGTGCAGGATGCCCTTGGGCTTGGCCGTGGTGCCGCTGGTGTACATGATGTACAGCGGGTCCTCGGCGTCGTGCGCCTCGGGCGTGTGCTCGGTGCTCTGGGACTCCACGACGTCGTGCCACCACACGTCGCGGTCGGTCCACTCGACGTCCTGGCCGGTGCGGCGGACGACGAGGACGTTCTCGACCGCGGGGCGGTCGGCGACGGCGGCGTCCACGGCGGGCTTGAGGGCGCTGGCCTTGCCGCGGCGGTAGCCTCCGTCGGCGGTGACCACGAGCTTGGCCTGGCTGTCGTCGAGGCGCTGGCCCAGGGCGTCCACGGAGAAGCCGCCGAACACGACCATGTGGACGGCGCCGAGACGGGCGCAGGCGAGCATGGCCACGACGGTCTCGGGGATCATCGGCATGTAGATGGCGACGCGGTCGCCCTTGCGCACGCCGAGTCCGGTCATGGCGTTGGCCGCCTGGGAGACCAGGTCCTTGAGCTCGGCGTAGGTGATGGTGCGGGTGTCGCCGGGCTCGCCCTCCCAGTGGTAGGCGACCCGGTCGCCGAGGCCGTTGGCCACGTGCCGGTCCACGCAGTTGACGGAGGCGTTGATCCTCCCGCCGACGAACCACTTGGCGAAGGGCGGGTTCCACTCCAGGGCGGTGTCCCAGGGCTGTTCCCACTGGAGCCTGCGGGCCTGCTCCTCCCAGAAACCGAGACGGTCCTCGTCGGCCCTGGCGTAGGCGTCGGCCTTGACGTTGGCGTCGGCGGCGAGCGCCTCCGGGGGAGGGAAGCTGCGCGTCTCGTGGAGAAGGTTGGACAGTGTCTCCTGGCTCGCGGGAGTGCTGTCGGCCACTGTGATTCTCCTTACGTAGGCTGGTTCACACCCAATTAATCATGTCGTGCGATACCCCGTGAACAGGCGGGGTGGCGTCCAGCGGCGGGGAAGGCCGGGCGCGCGACGAACGGGCGGCGAACGGTCGCCCTGCCGCGACGAGCGGTCGCGGGGAACGGTTCGCGCGCTGTCGTCGGCGCGGGCCGCCGACCCGGCCCGCCGGTGTGGGCCGCCCGGGTTACCGGCGCGTAGTGTTGTTTTCCGTGAGCGAACCGACTTCTTCCCCCGTGTCCGACCCGTTGGCCCGGATCGCCGAGCTGCCCGGTGTGGCCGACGCGGTCGCCGAGACGCGGACCCTGGTCGACCGTCTGTTGGGCCACCGCGTGCTGCGCCGCCGCAGCAGCGACGTGTCCATGGAGTCCGCGCTGCGCGGCGCGGTCGCGTCGGCGGCGCTGGAGGGCGCCGAGGTCTCGATGGAGGAGATCCGCGAGGGGCACGTGTACGACACGCGCGTCAAGGGCGCGCTTCGGGTGTCCGGAGAGCTGGGGAGCCTGGTGGACACCTGGCCGAGGGCTCCGCGCCAGGCCCTGGCCCGGCTGCACACGCTGGCCGCGGCGGACGCGGTGTCCGCGGACGCGCTGGGCCGTCCCCGCAGGGCCGGGGAACGCGTCGAGGACCCCCTGGGGCTGGGCCCGGCCCCGGCTCCGGAGACCGCGATGGCCAGGCTGGAGGGCCTGTACTCGCTGCTGGGCGCGCGCACGTCGGTGCCCGCGCTGGTGATGTCGGCCCTGGTGCACGGGGAGCTGATGGCGGTCCGTCCGTTCGGGTGGGGCGACGGTCTGGTGGCGCGCGCGGCCGAACGGTTGACGCTGGTGGAGCGGGGTCTGGACCCCAAGTCGCTGGTGCCCTCCGAGCTCGGCCACCGGACGCTGCGGGACGAGTACGGGCCGGCGCTGCGCGGGTACATGGGCGGCACCCCGGAGGGCGTCGCCGGGTGGGTGGCGTACTGCTGCCGCGCGGTCCGCGCGGGGGCGCAGGACTCGCTGGCCACCTGTGAGGCCCTCAAGCGCGGCTGAGCGCGGGGCGCCGGCTTCCGGGCCGGAGATCTCGAAAGCGCCCGGGGCGCGCGAGGCGCACGGACGGGCCGGAGGCCTCGGTGGTACGCGGAGGTGCGCGAGGCGCGCGGAGAAGCCGGGAAAGGACAACAACTTTTGACGGTCGGCAACTGTGCGCGACCGAAATGTTGAACACTAATCGGTTATTTACCGACCGGTAGGTTCAGGAAGAGTATCGGTTCGATCACGCTTGCCGGTTCCACAAGGGGGCGGGGGCGGCACGGCCCTTGCGTGCGCACAGGACGAACGGCGCCCCGTCCTGTCTCCCGGGGCGCCGCCTCCGACACGTTCCGCCGGGTTAGCAGGCGTCCATTTTCCTAGTCTGACCAGGCAGGACATCAGCCTGTCCGATCTAGACGGGCCTCACGGGGCCAAGTGGCGCGTGGGTTCCCGGTTGTCGTGTCGGGGTGGTTCTCAGCCACCGACTGCTTTCTTTCTACGCCGATGTTCCGGCGACGAAAAGGCGGTTGACCCGAATTTTTGCCCTTGATTCCAGAACCGATACGGAACTCTGCGTGGTAACGTCTGTCCCGTCGTTCCCAAGAGGGCGGGCCGCCCGCTTCGCGCCTCCGCCGTACGCGCCCCATTTCGCGTTCCGGTGGTATCCCTCTTCGCCGAATGACGTCCGTGTGCCTTCCGGTGGTCGCGAGAGCACGTCTCTTCGCCGACCCTCACCAGAGAGCGGACCCGGTCCTCACCCCCCGGGACCGGCAACCCCGCGTGGCGGCCTTCTCCCCCTGTGAAGGCGAGTCCCCGCGTCCGCTCATCTCGCCTGTCGGGCGGGGGTGCGTATCCGCCCCCGTATACGCATCCCGCCCGCCAGGTGAACCGGACCGCGAACGAACCCGGACCCGGCTGATCCGGGTCGCGGACACACCAGGCCACAGCCGAACCGGTCCGCCCATCTGCGCGACGCCCGGCCTCCCCTCGCCGATCCGAGCCCCGCCGACGTTGTCCACAGCTTCGAATCGGGGCTTTCGCCGTCGTGCCCGGTCGGCGAAGGTCGAGGAAAGCCCCTCGACCCGGGAGGTCCCATGGACGCCCAGCACCGGCCCCTGCTCGCGACCGCAGACCCCCTCCTCCTCGACGACCTCCTCAGGCTGGCCACCGCCGCCTCCACCGAGGTCACCGTCGCCCACACGCCCGACCGGGCGCTGAGTCTGTGGCCGCGCGCCCCGCTCGTCGTGATCGGCGCCGACCTGCGCGCGCTCCTGCGGGCCGCCGACCCTCCGCCGGGCCGCCACGTGGTCGTGACCCGGGATCCCCGGGAGGCCGACGCCGGCGGGGACCCTTCGGGGGAGGGGACGCGCCGCCGGTCGCCGCGGTGCCCCGGCCGCGCGTCCCCCCGGACCGGTACCGGCCGGGCGCCCACGCGCAGGGCTCCCCTCCGGGCGGTCCGGAGGAGGCGTACCGGCCGGGCACTCCCGCGGGGCGCTCCTCGCCGGACGCCCCAGCGGAGGCGTACCGGCCGGACCTCGCCGCGGAGCACCCGACCTCGGACATGCGCGTGTCCGGGCACCGGTCGGGCGTTCCCCTGGAGGCCCCGGCCTCGGACGCCGCCGGGGAGGGGTCCCCGCGGGGGTTCCGGGAGGCGCGCGTGCTCCTGCTGCCCCGGGACGAGGCGCTGCTGGTCGGCCTGCTCGCGAGGGCGTCCTCCCCCGGCCGGGTTCCGGCGCCCACGGTGTCGGTGGTCGGCGGCCGGGGCGGTGCCGGGGCCAGCCTGCTCGCGGTGGCCCTCGCCCTGGCCGGTGAGCGCGCCGGACGCTCCACCGCCCTGCTGGACGCCGACCCGTTCGGGTGCGGCCCCGACGTCTACCTCGGGTGCGACCGGGGCCCCTCCCCCGGTCCCGAGCGGTGGACCGGCTGGGGCGACCTGCTGCGCAGGCGCGGCCGGGTGCGCTGGCGCGACCTGCGCGCCGGACTGCCGGGGACCTCCCGGGTGTCGGTGCTGACCTGGACGCGCGGCCCGGAGCCGACCGGCCCCCTGCCGGTGGGTGCCGTGCGCGCGGTCCTGTCCTCGGCCAGGGACGGCACCGACCTGGTGGTGGCCGACCTGCCGCGCTCCTTCGACCCGGCCACCACCGTGTTCCTGAACCGATCCGACCTGGTACTGCTGGTCGTCCCGGCGGACGTGCCCTCGGTGGTGGCGGCGACCAGGACGGTCGCCCGGCTGCGTGGGGAGACGCGGACCGTGCGGCTGGTGGTGCGCGGCGCCCGGGGCGAACTGAGCGCGGACGTGGTGTCCAGGGCCTTGAAGGTGGACCTGGGCGCGGACCTGCCGTCCGAGCCGGGGCTGGCCCGGTCGCTGGCCGCGGGGGACGTGCCCGCCCGCCATCCCCGTTCGCCCCTGGCCCGGTTCGCCGACCGGGTCGTCGCGGGCCTGCCCGCGCTGGAGGAGGTCCGGTGAGCCCCCTGGTGGAGGCCGTGCGCAACCGCCTGGTGGCGTCCGGGGTGCCGGTGAGCCCGTCGAGCGTCGCTGCGGCGCTGCGCGCCGAGGGAGGTCTGCTGGGCGACACCGAGGTGCTGTCCATGACCCGCCGTCTGGCCGCCGACCTGTCGGGGGCGGGGCCGCTGGAGGAGCTCATGACGTCGGGGGTCACCGACATCCTCGTCAACGGTCCCGACGAGGTGTGGGTGGACGACGGCGGAGGCCTGCGCCGGGCCGGGGTGCGCTTCGAGTCGGCGGACGCGGTGCGCCGACTGGCCCAGCGGCTGGCGGCGCAGGCGGGGAGACGGTTGGACGCGGCCGTGCCCTACGTGGACGCCCGGCTTCCCAGCGGCGCGCGGCTGCACGCGGTGCTGCCGCCGGTGGCGCCCGCCGGGGCGTGCGTGTCGCTGCGGCTGCCTCCCCGGCGGGTGTTCACCCTGGAGCGGTTGGCCCGGCGGGGGACGGTCACCCCGTGCGGGGCCGAGCTGCTGCGGTCCCTGGTGGCCTCGCGGGTGCCGTTCCTGGTCAGCGGGGGCACCGGCACGGGCAAGACCACGCTGCTGTCGTGCCTGCTCTCCCTGGTGGACCCGGGGGAGCGGATCGTCCTGGCCGAGGACTCCCCCGAGCTGCGGCCCGAGCATCCGCACGTGGTCCGCCTCCAGACCCGTCCGCCCAACATCGAGGGCAGTGGCGAGGTGTCGCTGGAGACCCTGGTCCGGCAGGCGCTGCGGATGCGTCCGGACCGGCTGGTGGTCGGCGAGGCGCGCGGGCCGGAGATCGTGTCCTTGCTGGGCGCTCTGAACACCGGGCACGAGGGCGGCGCGGGGACCCTGCACGCCAACGGCGCGGGCGACGTGCCCGCCCGGGTGGAGGCGCTGGGGTGCGCGGCCGGACTGGACCGGGCCGCCGTGCACAGCCAGCTGGCCGCCACCAGGGTCATGGTCGTGCACCTGGTCCGGGACTCCGGCGGGCGGCGCCTGGCCGAGCTGCGGGTGCTCAGACGCGGTTCGGACGGGCTGGTGGAGGCGGTGCCGGCGGTGTCCTTCGGTCCCGACGGCAGCCGCCGGGAACACGCCGGGGCGGACGAGGTGGCCGCCCGGCTGGGCGGGGGGTGGCGCCGGTGGTGACCGCACTGGCGGCCTGTTCGGGAGGCCTGGTGCTGCTGTGCCTGGTCCCCGGGGCGCGGCGCAGCCGGTTGGCGTCCCTCCTTCCCCGGCCCCGGCGGCCGGTGTCGTGGTCCGTGGACTGGCGGGCGCTGGCGGCCCGTGCCGGTGAGGGCGCCCGGCGCCGCGCCGCGGTGGTGGTGCTGTGCCGGGTGCTGGCCGCCGAACTGCGCGCCGGGCAGCCGCCGGAGGAGGCCCTGCGGATCTCCGCCGCCGAGGCGGGCCCGCTGGTGGGCTCCCTGACCGACGCGGCGTCGTTGCGCCGCGAGGCCGAACGCGAACCGGACCTGTGGGCACTGGCCTACCTGGCGGTGTGCTGGGAGGTGGCCGCGGACACCGGGGCGGGTCTGGCCGAGGTGGTGGACGCCCTGGCCGCGAACCTCACCGAGCAGGAGGAGCAGCGCACGGAGGCCGCCGCGCGCACCACCGGTCCGCGCACCACCGCGATCGTGCTGGCCGCCCTGCCCGCCGTCGGACTGCTGTTGTCCTCGGGCCTGGGCGGATCGCCGCTGGTGTTCCTGTTCACCACGCCGCTGGGGTTGGCCTGCCTGGTGGGCGGGGTGGCCCTGGACGCTCTCGGGACCTGGTGGACGCTGCGCATGGTGCGCTCGGCGACCGCCTTTCCCTGACAGGACCCGGGCAACGGGACGCGGACGGCGGACCCCGTCCGGGGGACTGACGGATGCCCGTCGGAACGCCTCGGCCGGAGGCCTGGCCCGGGTACCCCGGCAGCGGTCTCCGGTCCGGAGATCTGGGTCGGACGCCTGTCCAGCAGGTCCGGGGCCTCGACCGGGGAACTGGCCGGAGGCCCGTCCGGGTGCCCCGGTCGGGAGCCCGACTCGGAATTCGGGCCCAGGGCCTGGGCGTCGGCCGTCGAGCCGGGCCCGGGGAGGGACGACTGGCCACGGTCGGCATCGCTCCGGCCGCGGTGGCGCAGCGCGAGGAAGAAGAGGGAGGACGGATGTTCCTGACGGTCGCCGCGGTTCTGGGAGCCGCGTGTGTGTGGGTACTGCTGGGCGGGGGAACGGCGCGCGGACTGCGTCCGCCCTCCCGTGCTCCGGCCGGGCCGGGGCTGCCGGTCCGCCTGCTGGGGCCGACCCTGGCGGGGGCGTTCGCGCTGACCGTCGCGGTGGCCCTGTTCGGCGCGGTCGGGGGCCTCGTCGTGGCCGGGGTGTGCGCCGCCCTGTGGGTGCGCGCCCGCAGGAGCGCCGGTTCCCGTTCTCAACGGCTGCCGGTGACCGCCGACCTGCCCGTGGTGATCGGTCTGCTCGCCTCGGGCATCCGCGCCGGGGCGACGGTGCCCGCCTGCCTCACTGCGGTGTCCCGGGCGACGCGGGGAAGGCTGGGGGAGGAACTGGCCGCGGTGGCCGAACAACTGCGCCTGGGCGCCGCTCCCGCCGAGGCCTGGCGGCGCCCGGCGCTGCCCGAGCCCCTCGTCCCGGTGGGGCGCGACCTGGCCCGGGCCGCCGACACCGGGGCACCGGTGGCCGACCTCCTGGACCGGCACGCGGTCGATCTGCGCCGGACCCTGCGGGCCCGGGGGACGGCACGGCTGGAGCGGCTGGGCGTGCTGGTGGTGGCGCCCCTGGGTCTGTGCTTCCTGCCCGCGTTCGTGCTGATCGGCATCGTGCCGATGGCCGCCGAGCTGCTGTCCCGGGCCCTGGGCGGTTGAGGTCCCGGGCCCGGTCGCGTGTGCGGCGGCGCGGTGGCGGTCAGGGTTGCCCGTCCCGGGAGCCGCGCCGCCGCTGGCCCTCGTAGGGGACGGGGAAGCGGGGCCAGCCCACGGACAGGCGCAGCACCGGCACCACGACGCACAGCAGCACCAGGATTCCGGTCGAGACGTTGCCGACGATCCGCAACGCCGTACCGGTCGGGGTCGGGGCTGCGGCCGTGCGGTACACCACCGGTTCGCTGAGGGGCGAGGGCGCGTCCGTCGCGTCGCGTGGGCTCTTCCGCACGGGGCGGGACGGTTCCGGGGAGGCGGGGACCGGTGACGGTTCGGCGCACCGCTCGGGACCGGCGGAAGGGGCCGTTCGGCCGGAGTTCTCGAGGGCTCCGAAGCCGACGGGTTCGTCGGAGCGGAGGGGGTCATCGGAGCGCGCGGCCTCGGTGGGCCCGTTGGAGGAGGCCGGATCCTCTACACCGGTAGCGCCCGTTCTGCCTTGGGGTCCAAGGGCGTGGGTGAGACCGGCGGAACCAGCGGCGTGCGCGGAGTTCTCGGGAGCGATGGAAACACCGGAGTGGTCGACACCGAGGGGATCTGTGATCTGTGGCGCGGGCGAGGCGGGGCAGGGCGGTGCGCCCCCGGGCTGGGCGGGGGCTCCCAGCAGGAGGGCGCACATCAGCACGGAGACGGGGGCAGGACTCATTCCACTTCCTCGGAGGAGACGGCGGCCGGTCCGGCCAGGGAGCGCGCCCGGACAGGCCGTTCGATGAGGGACGAGGAGACCGCGACCACCACCTCGGCGGTGGAGCCGGTGAGGACACAGGATTCGAGGGAGGCGCGGTTGGCCTCGGCGGTGTCGCGGGCCCGCGCGCAGGCCCGTTCCGTTCCGTGGACGGCCTCGGCGGCGGCAGCGAGTGCGGCCAGGTCGGCCGCGGTGGTGGCGCGGTCGCGGTCGAGCCGCGCCGCGGAGGTCGCGAGGACGGCGAGGGTGACGAACCAGAGCAGCGCCCCCAGGGCGACCCACCAGACGGTGGCGGAACCGGAGTCTGAGCGCACCGGGGTCAGCTCCCGGGTTCGAGGGGGACGGCGGCGCTGCCGTCCACCGGCAGGGAGACCCCCGGGCCGAACAGGAGTCGCGCCCGTACGGTGACGCGGGCCATGCCCCCGTCCTCGGACAGGTGCACGTCGGCTCCGTCGGGAGCGGCGGTCAGCGCCAGGGAGCGGGCGCGGTCGTGGGGTTCGCCGCGGGCCAGCGCCCGGGCGCCCAGGCGCGCCGCGTCGGCGCAGGAGAGCTGGGCCGACGCGGCCTGGACGGCACCGAGGGCCACGGCCAGGACGAGCAGCAGGGAGGGCAGCACCATCGCCGCCTCCGCGGTGGCCGAGCCCCGGTCAAAAACCCGAGCCGAGCGCATTGACCACGAGATCGGTGAGGACGTCCTCGACCGCACCGCTGGTGAGCACGGCGTAGAGGACCCCGGCGAAGGCGACCGCCGCGATGGTGCAGAAGGCGTACTCGGAGGTCGTCATCCCGGCGTCCGCCGGGGACGGCGCGGCGGTGGGCGGGGACGCGGGAGGGGGCGTGGGCACGGGAGCGGACATGGCGGCCTTCCTGGTGGGGGGGCCGTCTGCTCCGGCCCTCTTCCTCCAGGTTCGGCGGGCCGGAGCCGACGCGAAAGCCCCTTCCCCAGCCTGTGGATAACTCCCTCCGCGCCCCCGCGCTTCGTCCACAGGCTGTGGACGGCCTCGTCCCGGCCGTCAGTCCTCGCCGTCCGCGAGGACCTCGTCGAGCAGGCGCAGCGCGCCGGCCTTGCTCAACGGCTCGTTGCCGTTACCGCACTTGGGCGACTGGATGCATGACGGGCAGCCCTGGTCGCACTCGCAGTCGGCGATGGCCGCGCGGGTCGCGGACAGCCACTCGCGCGCCGCCGCGTACCCCCGTTCGGCGAAGCCCGCGCCGCCCTCGTACCCGTCGTAGACGAACACCGTCAGCCTGCCGGTGTCACCGTGCACGGAGGTGGACACCCCGCCGATGTCCCAGCGGTCGCAGGTCGCCAGCAGCGGCAGCAGCCCGATCGCGGCGTGCTCGGCGGCGTGGGCGGCGCCCAGCAGCCCCACGTCCTCCCGGCGCAGCCGCTCCTCGCCCTCGGCGGGCAGCGTCCACCACACCGCGCGGGTGTCGAGGGTGCGCTCGGGCAGGTCCAGCGACTGCTCCCCCAGGACCGAACCGGTGCGCACGTCCCTGCGCAGGAACCCGACCACCTGGCGCACCACCTGCACCTCGCCGAAGTACACGGTGGCCCCGCTCGGCCACTCCTCCTGGCGCAGCACCGACCGGACCGTGATGTCGGTGGTGTCGCGCGCCCAGGTGCTGTAGGGCGGCTCCGCCGGGTGGACCAGGGCGACGCCCTCGTCGAGGTCGAGGTCGTCGACCAGGTACGTGTACCCCTGGTGCAGGTACACCGCGCCGGGGTGGACGGTGCCGTGGGCGGCGGGCTCGTCGACCTCGCCGAGCAGCTGGCCGCTCCCGGTGTCGACGATCTGTACGGGAGGCCCGCCCGACCCGCGGATATCGGCTAGGTCGCTGGCCCGCTCGTTACTCGTCCAGAACCAGCCCCGTGGACGCCTTCGCAGCAGGCGGCGTTCGACGAGTTCGGCGAGCCGCTCCTCGGTCGTCGCTCCGAAGAGATCGAAGTCGTCCTTGGTGATCGGCAGCTCCTGGGCGGCCGCGCACAGGTGCGGCCCCAGGATGTGCGGGTTTTCCGGATCGAGGACGGTCGCTTCTACGGACCGGCCGAAAATGGCCTCCGGGTGGTGCGCCAGGTAGGTGTCCAAAGGGTCGTCACGGGCGATGAACACCGCCAGCGCGTCCTCCCCGCGCCGTCCGGCACGGCCCGCCTGCTGCCACAGTGACGCGAGGGTTCCCGGCCACCCGGCGATGAGCACCGCGTCCAGACCGCTGATGTCCACCCCCAGCTCCAGGGCGTTGGTGCTGGCCAGGCCGAGGATCTCCCCCGAGCGCAGGGCCTCCTCCAGCTCCCGGCGCTCCGAGGCCAGGTATCCGCCCCGGTAGGCGGCCACCCTCCCGGCCAGGGCGTGGTCGCCGCGCTCGGCCAGCAGGCGCTGGGTGGTCAGCGCGACCACCTCCGCACCCTGCCGGGAGCGGACGAACACCAGGGTGCGCACACCGTCGCGGACCAGGTCGGCGAGCATCTCGGCGGCCTGCGAGGGCGCCGTCCTGCGGATCGGCGCCCCGTGCTCGCCGGTCAGGTCGGTCAACTCCGGCTCCACCAGCGCCACGGACATCCCCGGACGCGGGGAACCGTCCCGGCTGACCGCCGTGACGGGCACGCCGGTCAGCCGGGCGGCGCTCTCGGCGGGGCTGCCGGAGGTGGCCGAGGCGAGCACGAACACCGGACGCGACCGGTAGCGGGCGCACACGCGGCGCAGCCGACGCAGGATCTGCGCGACGTGCGAGCCGAAAACCCCCCGGTATCGGTGCGCCTCGTCGATCACCACGTAGCGCAGCCGACGCAGGAAGCGCGCCCACGCCCCGTGGCGGGGCAGGATGCCGTGGTGCAGCATGTCCGGGTTGGTGAGCACGTAGTTGCCGTGCTCGCGCACCCAGGAGCGCTCCTCGGCCGGGGTGTCGCCGTCATAGACGGCTGTCCGCATCCCCGGCAGGGAGAGGTCCGTTATCCACCGCAGCTGGTCCTGGGCGAGCGCCTTGGTCGGGGAGAGGTAGAGCACGGTTCCGCCCGCGTCAATCGCGTCCGCAGCGGGTAGGAGGAAGGCGAGTGACTTTCCCGAGGCGGTACCCGTGGCTATGATCACATCACGGCCCGAACGTGCGAGGTCGGCGGCTTCGGCCTGGTGGGACCACGGTCCCGTGATCCCCCTGTCGGCGAGCCGTTCGACCAGGTGGGGCGCGGTCCACACCGGCCACTCCCCGCTCACCCCGTCGTTGCGGGCCACGTGCTCGATGTGGGTCACCTGTGGGTACCGGGTATCGTCACGCCACACACCGGGAAGCACGGGCTCCGGTCGCCTCATCCGAGACCCCTCCTCACTGGTACGCGTTCGAGGCCCGCAGGCGCCTCTCACCCAAGGGTGGAGCACTGGGACATTGGTTTCAGTGTGACATCCGGGGGAACAGTGGCGCGGTGTCACGGTTTTTCTGTGCATCACAGGAAGACGCACTCGACACGCGTGGTTGAATGCGTGCTGGTGGGGTAACGCCCGGCAGAGATCATTCGCGTTTTTCGCGGTTCGGCGCTGGAGGACTAGTGGACTTGAAGCTTGATCATTACACCGAGGGCGACACCGAGATCGTCGTCGTTGAGGGTGAGATCGATGTCTATACCGCGCCCCGGCTCCGCGAGCTGCTGATCGACCTGGTCAACAAGGGCAACTTCCACCTCGTGGTCAACATGGAGAAGGTGGAGTTCCTGGACTCGACGGGCCTCGGTGTGCTCGTGGGCGGGCTCAAGCGCGTCCGGGCCCACGACGGGACCCTCGACCTGGTCTGCACCCAGGAGCGCATCCTGAAGATCTTCCGGATCACCGGTCTGACCAAGGTCTTCGGCATCCACGACTCGGTGCAGGAAGCCATCGACAAGCGTTCCGCGAAGTAGCCCCGAGCGAGCGATGGCAACCATCACGCTCACGATCAGCGCGCTCCCCGCTCACGTGCGCACGGCGCGGCTCATGGCCGCCACCGTCGCACGGCGGGCGGGTATCGCCGCCTCAGCGATCGACGAGATCAGGCTGGCGGTCGGTGAGGCGTGTTCCCGGGCGGTGGCGGCGCACAAGCTGCACTGCCCCACACAGCCGATCCTGCTCCAGTTGATCGACGGCAGCGGGCCTGATCCGGCGTCGGAGTCCCGCACCGACGCCACGAGCAGCATCCTGCGCGCCAACGGGAGCGCGACGCAACGTTTCGAGGTCGTCGTCTCCGACCGTGCCCCGGCCAAGGACACGGAGGAGCCCGCCAACCCGTCCCTGCTCGACGGGCTCTTCCTGGACGGTGAGGACACCCCTCCCGGCGGGATCTCCGGGTTCTCCCCGGGGCTGGGCCTGGCGGTCATCACGGGTCTGGCCGACGAGGTGAAGATCGACCCCAGCGACCGGGGGACCGTGGTGCGGATGAGCTGGCCGCTGGCCACGGAGCACTCGCCCGACCCGAGTTCCAACTAGGGTCGCCGGGCCGGTGTCCGAACGCTCACGAGGGCGCCTCCCCGCGGGGAGGCGCCCTCGGTGTGTCACGGGCCGCCCGTCACGCCGGGAGGCCCGGCGCGGCCGCGAGTCCTGCGCCGACGCAGGCGCGGGCCCCGGGGTGGATGCGGGACCGCTGGGCGTGCGCCGACGCGACCGCGGGCCCCGGAGCGGGCGCGGGCCCCGGAGCGAAGGCGGGCAGCACGGTGCCGACCGTGCCCCCGGGCCCCCTGTACATCCAGTCAACCGCCTCCCGCGCGCCCCCGAAAGCCCCGGATCCGGCCTGTGGACAACGCAGCCACGCGATCAGTCGCAGGCCTGGGAGGAGACCTGCTCGTCGTTCTCCAGGCCGCTCTGGGCGTTCTCCGCGACCTCGTCGGCGGTGAGCACGTAACCCGTCTCGGGCTCGTTCGTGGCGGCGGCGAAGACCACCCCGTACACGGTGCCGTCCGGCGACAGCAGCGGGCCGCCGGAGTTGCCCGGGCGCACCACGGCGCGCACCTGGTAGATCTCCCGGCTCACCTGCTGGGAGTGGTAGAAGTCCGGCCCCTGCGCCGTCTGGCGGGCGCGAACGCGCGCCGGGACGGCCGTGAAGCCGCTGTTGCGCGGGAAGCCCGCCACGACCGCGTCACCGCCCTGCGGGGCCTCGTAGGTGAACTCCAGCGGTTCCAGGTCCAGGCCCGGCACGTGCAGCACGGCCAGGTCCTGCTGGGCGTCGAAGAGCACCAGCGTGGCGTCGAGCTGGTAGCCCTCCCGGGTGACCACCCGCAGGTCGTCGGTGACCCCGGCGACCACGTGCGCGTTGGTCATGATCCGGTCCTCCGCGTAGGCGAAGCCGGTCCCCTCCACGCGGCGCTGGCACGAGGGCGCGGTGCCCAGCACCTTCACCACGCTGCGGCTCGACTCGATCAGCTCCGGGGTGGTGAGCACGTCGGGGTCCGGCGGCGCCACCTCGGCCAGCTCACCGGTGCCCAGGCCGCTGAACACCTGCGGGAAGGCGCTCTGGTCCACGATCCGGCGGAACGTGGAGAACCCGCTGTGGGCGGCCTCGGGCATCAGCGTGTCCACCGAGTGGAGGATGCGCGAGTCCCTGACCTGGCCCGCGACGAACGGCAGCGCCGAGTTGGCCACCGTGCTGCCGATGAACCAGGCCACGAGCAGCACCGAGAGCCCGCTGATCAGGGCGCCGCCGATGGCGTCCAGGACCCGCGCCGAGTCCCACGTCACCTTGTTGCGGACGAAGGTGCCCAGGTAGGAGAGCAGGAACTGGCCGAGCGCCGCGGACAGGAACACCACGGCGATCGCCAGCAGCGCCTGCCTGCCGGGGTCCTCCACCCACGCCTGGATGGGTGCCGGGGCCGTCAGGGCGGCGAGGACGCCCCCTCCGACGAAGCCCGCGAAGCTGAAGACACCGACGATGAAACCCTGTCGGTACCCCGTCACCGCGAACAGCAGCAACAGGACGACCAGGATCACGTCGAGCACATTGCCCTCCAAGAGTGAGCGCTAACCGACCGGCCGCAGGCCCTGCGGGGTTGCTTCGAACACTTCGGTGAGACCCTCGTCGCGCCAGGGAAGTTCCCAGCCGCCCAGGGCGAGCAGGCTGTCGATCACCGCGCCGGTGAAGCCCCACACGAGCATCCCCTCCACCCGGAAGCCGGGCCCCCAGCGGGGCCCGCCCCCGTAGCGCACCTTGACCCGGTTGGCCGGGTCGGCGAGGTCGGCGACGGGCACGCGGGAGACCGCGGCGACCTCGCCCAGGTCGGTCGGCCGCACCTCGCTGGGCTCGCGCCACCAGCCCAGGACGGGCGCCACCCGGAAGTCGCTGAAGCTCAGGTACAGCTCGGGGAGGCGGCCGACGACGTCGACCCCCTCGGGGAGGAGTCCGGTCTCCTCGGCGGCCTCGCGCAGCGCCGCGGCCTCCGGGGAGGCGTCGGAGGGCTCGATCCGGCCGCCGGGGAAGGCGGGCTGTCCGGCGTGGCGGCGCAGCCCCTCGCTGCGCTGGATGAGGAGGAGGTCGGGGCCCCTGGGCCCCTCCCCGAAGAGGACGAGGACGGCGGACTCGCGCCCTCCCTCGGCGGGCGGCCGCATGGGCGGCGGCACGGTCATCGTCTCGGCGGCGTCCGCGAGCGCGGCCAGCCAGAGCGGGATCGAGTTCATGCGGGGAACCTGTTCCGGGAGTCGTCGCGCCGTCGGTGGGTCGAAGGGGCCGTGCGCCGGGCTCCTCGCGGGGCCGCGGGGCCCGCGCCCGGGGGAGCGCCGCGCGGGGGAGCGCGTCGTTCCCGGGGAGTCGTCACGTCGTCGGACCTCCTCCGGCGCCGACGGGCGGGGGTACCGGCGTCGCACGGGGCGCCGCGGATTGGGACGCCCGCGACGGGGACGATGTGCGCACACTCACGTGATCAGGGTACAAACCTCCGGCGCCTGCTCCCGATGCGCGCCCGGCCGCCCCTGTACGACCGGGCGCCGGGACGGGGCGCCCGCCCGGGTCCGCACGCCGCGCACCCGGGCGGCCGGCCCCCGTGGGTCTCAGGAGAAGGAGCGCATCCGCAGCAGCTTGGTCGCGGTGGCGGTGTCCGTGGGCCCCTCTCCGAAGGAGGGGCACAGACGGGCCAGGCCGCAGGCCCCGCACGCGGGCTTGCGGGAGTGGCAGACCCGGCGGCCGTGCCAGATGACGCGGTGGGAGAGCATCGTCCAGTCCCGGCGCGGGAAGAGCGCGCCGATCTCGTGCTCGACCTTGACCGGGTCCTCCTCGTCGGTCCACCCGAAACGACGGACGAGCCGCCCGAAATGGGTGTCAACAGTGATACCGGGCACATCGAAGGCGTTACCGAGCAGTACGTTTGCGGTCTTTCGCCCTACACCGGGTAGTTTGACCAGGTCGGAGAGTTTCCTCGGAACCTCTCCACCGTGCCGTTCGCACAGTTCCTGCCCGAGCCCGATGAGGCTGTTGGCCTTGGCCCGGAAGAAGCCGGTCGAGCGGATCATCTCCTCCAGCTCCTCCCGCCGCGCCGAGGCGTAGCCCTCCGCGTCGGGGTAACGGGCGAAGAGGGCGGGGGTGACCTGGTTGACCCGCTTGTCCGTGCACTGGGCGGACAGGATCGTCGCGACCAGCAGCTCCAGGGGGGTCGTGAAGTTCAGCTCGCAGTGGGCGTCCGGGTACAGCTCGATGAGTTCCCGGTACATCCTGCGGGCGCGGCGGACCAGCGCGAGCCGGCTCTCACCGGTGGGCGTGGTCGTCGGCTCGGTCGCGTCTGGTGTGTCACGGGGCATCATCACAGGGTAGGCGTCCCGGTGACGGGGCGGACCGCGGCCCGGCGGCCGTGCTCACGCGGCCGTCGCGAGCGGGTCCGCGCCACTGTCGGCGGACGGGGCTATGTAACCAATGTCCGGTGGCGCGGCGCGGACAGCCCTGGTACAGAACTGATGACGGCTAGGATCGCAGGGGCTGACGTCGGCTGTTGTGGGCAGTTGTCTCTCGGCGGACAAGCCGGGATCACGACCTGGTTTCACACCCGGGTGCGATATACGTCACACTGTTGGCGGTCAGGTTTTAGGAGGACGTGTGGTGGACGAGATCAACGAGGTGCTGCGGAAGGCCCCTCTGTTCGAGGCGCTGGACGAGGAGGACACGGCCGCACTCCGCTCCTCGGTGAACGAGGTGCGTCTCGGCCGCGGCCAGACCCTGTTCAGCGAGGGCGACGAGGGCGACCGCCTGTACGTCATCCTCAGCGGGAAGGTGAAGCTGACCCGCACGGCCGTGGACGGCCGCGAGAACCTGCTCGGGGTGCTCGGCCCCAGCGAGATGTTCGGCGAGCTGTCGCTGTTCGACCCGCGCCCGCGCACCGCGAGCGCCGTCGCGGTCACCGACTCGGTGCTCGCGGGACTGGGCCACGACGACCTGCGCCCGTTCCTGTCCAGCCGCCCGCAGGTGTCGCTCCAGCTGCTCAAGGCGCTGGCCGCCCGCCTGCGCCGGACCAACGACGTGATGGCCGACCTCGTCTTCACCGACGTGCCCGGCCGCGTCGCCAAGGCTCTGCTGGAGCTGGCCGACAAGTTCGGCAAGGAGGGCGAGGACGGACTGCACGTCCACCACGACCTCACCCAGGAGGAGCTCGCCCAGCTGGTCGGCGCCTCCCGTGAGACGGTCAACAAGGCCCTCGCCGAGTTCGCCCTGCGCGGCTGGCTGCGGATCGAGGCCAAGGCCGTCGTCCTGCTCGACGTCGAGCGGATGCGCCGCCGGGCCCGCTAGACCGTGTCCCTCGGGCGGGGACTCCCGGGGGCGCTGACGTTCGCGCCCCGTGCCGGGGCTCCCCAGGCCTGAACGCTGTGTGGCCGCTCCCCCCTGCCGGGTGGGCGGCCACAGCCGTGTCCGGAGCCGTCCGCGCCCGGTTCCCGGTGCCCCCGGGTCCGGGGGGCCGCCACGAACCGGGCCCGGGGCCGGGAGAGCGCTCGCCGACTAGTTCTCGACGCCCTCGGGGAGTTCGCCGCGCGCCGCGAGGTAGCGCAGCTGGGCGCGCACCGACGAGGCCGCCGCGAACCGGATCTGCTCGGTGACGTCGGGGTAGACGCGGTCGACGATCTGCTCGACCCCGGCCGCCCCCGCGCGCACCGCGTCCAGGACCTGCCCCAGGCGCGACTCGCGGTGGTCGACGTAGGAGTCCAGCACCGTCGCCGGGGCCGTGATGATGGGGCCGTGGCCGGGCAGCAGGGTGCGCACGTCGTGCTCGCGCACGAGGGAGCGCAGCCGGTACAGCGACTCCATGTAGGGGCCCAGCCCGTCGTCGCCGTCGATCACCGTGGTGCCGTGGCCCAGGACGGTGTCGCCGGTCAGGATGGTGTTGTCCGCCTCCACCATCAGGCAGACGGAGTCCTCGGTGTGGCCGGGGGTGGCGATCACCCGTACCCGAAGGCCGTCGGCCTCCAGGACCTCTCCGTCGGACAGGCCGCGTCCGCCGACCCTGGTCCCCGGATCGACCGCGTGCACGGGGGCGCCGGTCAGCTCCGAGAAGTACCGGGCGCCCTCCCCGTGGTCGGGGTGGCGGTGGGTCACCACGGCCATCAGCACCTGGGCGCCCTGCTCCTGCACGGTCCGCGCCACGCGCTCCAGGTGGCGCTCGTCGTGGGGGCCGGGGTCGACGACCACGACCCCGCGCGCGCCCGGCTCCCGCAGGATCCAGGTGTTGGTGCCCTCCAGCGTCATCGGGCCGGGATTGGGGCACAGCACGCAGCTGGCGCGCAGTGTCCCGGAACCGTCGATCCTCATCGCACCTCGCTTCGCTCGCCGAACCGGACCGGGGAGCGGCCGGGGCCTCCGGCACGCGCGGCCCCGCTGCCCGGCGGCTCCTCAGGGAGTCGCGTCGGGTTTCGGGAGAGGGTAGTCCACCCCGTTCGGCACGAAGACGCGCAACTGGCCGCCGACCTCCCGGACAACCGGCTCAATGGGGACGATATCCCGTCGGGCCTCCCGTACTCCCCGGAGGGTCCGGCAGTCCGCGAGTTCGGCGCAGTTCACGACCGTGGGCGGGAGCATCGGCATCCGGCCCGCCTCCCACTCGCCGTGGACGGCGGCGGGGTCGGTCCACCGGGTGAGGTCGGCCTCGCCGCCCACGTCGCGCGAGGCCTGCCCCGGAGGCAGCTCGGCCGCGAAGAACCAGGTGTCGTAGCGGCGCGGCTCGGCCCTCGGGGTGATCCAGCGCGACCACGCGCGCAGCCACTCCGAGCGGAGCACGAGGCCGCGCCGGGCCAGGACCTCGGTGAAGGAGTGGGAGCGGTCGATCAGTCCCAGCCGGTCCCGCTCCCACTCCTCGGAGGAGGTGTCGAGGGTGATGGCCTCCCCGCCCGCGCGCCCGGGTTCGCTGGCCAGCAGGACGCCGGTCTCCTCGAAGGTCTCGCGGACCGCGGCGCACACCAGCGCCCGGGCCGTGCGCACGTCGGTGCCCAGCGTGCGCGCCCATTCCTCGGGGCCGGGGCCGGTCCAGGGCAGGTCGCCGTCGGCGTCGCGCGCGTCCACCCCGCCGCCGGGGAAGACGTAGGCGCCCGGGGCGAACCCCATGGAGCGGACCCTGCGCATGAGCAGGACCTCCATGGGGCCGTCCGCGCCCCCGTCCCGGACACCGCCGCGGGGGCGCAGGAGCATGACCGTGGCGGCCGGGCGGGGCTCGACGGCGCCGCCCGGCGCGGAGCCGCCCGGCGCCGCGCCCCCGTTCCCGGTGCCGTCGCCTGCCGGGACGTCGCGCATCGGCGTACCCTCCTCCTCGGGGACAGAGCGCCGCGAAAAGGGGGTCACCGCACCGGAAGAGGGCGACCCGCTCAGCGGACCTCGACGATCATCTCAACCTCGACCGGCGCGTCCAACGGCAGGGCGGCCACGCCCACGGCGGCGCGCGCGTGCACACCGGCGGCGCCGAAGATCTCGGCCAGCAGGTCGCTGGCCCCGTTCACCACGCCGGGCTGTCCCGTGAAGTCGGGGGTGCTGGCCACGAAGCCGCCCACCTTGACCACGCGGACCACGCCGGACAGCTCGCCGATCTCGGCGCGCACCGCGGCCACCGCGTTCAGCGCGCACCGCGCGGCCAGCTCCTTGGCCGTCTCCGGGGTGACCTCGGCGCCGACCTTGCCCGTAGTGGGGAGCTTCCCGTCCACGAACGGCAGCTGGCCGGACACGTAGACGTGGTCGCCGCTGCGCACCGCGGGCGTGTACGACGCGACCGGCGCGGCCACCTCGGGCAGGGTCAGACCCAGCTCGGCGATCCGCTCCTCGGGGGTGGCCATCACAGCTCCCGCTTCATGTACGCGACGTACTGCTGGTTGCGGGGGTCGGTGCCCTCCGGCAGCGGAGCGGGCACGACGGAGACGAGCTCCCAGCCGTCGGCGCCCCAGTTGTCCAGGATCTGCTTGGTGGCGTGCGACAGCAGCGCCACCGTCTGGTACTCCCACTTGCTCATGCGTCCCTCACCCTTGCTCGCTCACCGGCGGACCGCCCCACGGCGGGGCGCCGCACGTCAACGCCGCCACCTTACTCATCCGCGTGCCCTCCCGCGCCCACCGCGGCACCGCTCCCGACGCCGCTTGGAACGCCCGCATAGACTGCCTGGAGTGAGCGAGAGCGAGCACGGACCGAAGCCTCCGGGGGAGGCCTGCGCGGGAGCACGACTGCACATCGTCACCGGCAAGGGCGGGACCGGCAAGACCACGGCCGCCGCCGCGCTGGCGCTGGCGCTGGCCTCCGGCGGCGCGAGAGTGCTCCTGGTCGAGGTGGAGGGCCGCCAGGGCGTCGCCACCCTCCTCGGCAGCCCGCCGCTGCCCTACGAGGAGCGGGAGATGATGGCCGCGCCCGGCGGCGGCAGCGTGAGCGTGCTGGCGGCCGACGCCGAGGCGGCGCTGCTGGAGTACCTGGAGATGTTCTACGGGATGCGCCGGGCGGGCCAGGCGCTGAACCGGCTGGGCGCCGTGGACTTCGCCACCACCATCGCCCCCGGGCTGCGCGACGTCCTGCTCACCGGCAAGGCCACCGAGGCTGTGCGGCGCCGCCGGAGCGGCCGCCGCAGGTCCGCCGAGGGCGCGCCGACGGCCCCCTTCCACTACGACGCGGTGGTGATGGACGCGCCGCCCACCGGCCGGATCGCCCAGTTCCTCAACGTGAACTCCGAGGTGGCCGGGCTGGCCCGCGTGGGACCGATCCGCAACCACGCCGACCGGGTCATGGAGGTCATCCGCTCGGGGCAGACCCGGGTGCACTTCGTGTCCCTGCTGGAGGAGATGCCCGTCCAGGAGACCCGGGACGGGATCGCCGAGGTCGGCGGGCTGGGGCTCAACGTGGGCGCGGTGCTGGTGAACATGGTGCGGCGGCCGCTGCTGGACGAGGCCGACCTGGCCGCCGCGGCGGAGGGGGAGACGGACCTGGACGCGCTGGCCGCCGGGCTGAAGGAGGCGCGTCTGGATGACGCGCGGGAACTCGCGGCGGCACTGGCCGGAGAACTGCGCGCCCACGCCCTGCGGGTGCGGCTGGAGCGCCGGATGCGTTCGGACCTGGAGGGGCTGGGCCGCCCGCTGCTGGAGCTGCCGCTGCTGGAGGGCGGTGTGGACCGCGCCGCGCTGGACTCCCTGGCGCGGCGGCTGGTCGGGCAGGGGGTGCGGTTGTGAGCGCGGCGGTGGGGGCCGGACGCCTGGACGTGGACGCCCTCGTGGACGACCCCGGTACGCGGATCATCGTGTGCTGCGGCGCGGGCGGGGTCGGCAAGACCACGACGGCCGCGGCGCTGGGGCTGCGCGCCGCCGAACGCGGGCGGCGGGCCGTGGTGATCACCGTGGACCCGGCGCGGCGGCTGGCCCAGTCCCTCGGGCTGGAGTCGTTGGACGACACACCGCGTCCGGTCCCGCTGCCGGAGGGGTCGGGCGGCAGCCTGCACGCGATGATGCTCGACATGAAGCGGACCTTCGACGAGGTCGTCAGGGAGCACGCGGACCCCGAGCGGGCCCGGCAGATCCTGGCCAACCCCTTCTACCAGACCCTCTCCACGAGCTTCTCGGGCACGCAGGAGTACATGGCCATGGAGAAGCTGGGCCAGCTGCGCCAGTCGGGGGACTGGGACCTGATCGTGGTGGACACCCCGCCCAGCCGGTCCGCGCTGGACTTCCTGGACGCGCCCAAGCGGCTCGGCCGCTTCCTGGACGGGCGGCTGATCCGCTTCCTGAGCGCCCCGGCCAGCACGGGGGCCTTCCGGCTGCTCGGCGCCGGGTTCAACCTGGTGACCTCGGCGATCAGCAAGGTCGTGGGAGCCCAGCTCCTCGACGACCTGCGGTCCTTCGTCGCCGCGTTCGACACGGTGTTCGGCGGTTTCCAGAAGCGCGCGGAGCGCACCTACCGGTTGCTCCAGGCTCCGGGGACGGCCTTCGTGGTGGTGGCCGTGCCGGACACGGACGCGATGCGCGAGGCGGCCTACTTCGTGGAGCGGCTGGCCACCGACGCCATGCCGCTGGCCGGGCTGGTGGTCAACCGGACGCATCCGCTGCCCGAGGGGGCGGGCGGGTCCCTGGACGTGCGCGAGGCGGTCGCCGCTGCGGAGGCGCTGGAGCGCTCGGGCACGCGGACGCCGGCCTCGGCGGCCCTGCGGCTGCACGCGGAGAGGGTCCGCACGCGCGGACGCGAGGTCCGGCTGCGGGACGCCCTGCTGGCGGAGCACGGCGGCGTGCGCGTGGCCGAGGTGGCCGCCCTGCCGGAGGACGTGCACGACCTGGCGGGGCTGCGCGACGTCGGCGAGGAGCTGGCGGGCCGGGGCCGGTAGGGCGCTGTCAGCGCTCAGGCCGCAGAGGTGCGCTCGGCGTGCTCGGCCGCGTAGCTGGCGAGGTCGACGCCACCCTCCCTGCGGGCCTCCTCCAGGAGCGGCCCCCAGCTGGTGACGCCGGGGTGCTTGCGCAGCAGGGCGCGGCGCTCGCGTTCGGTCATGCCGCCCCAGACGCCGAACTCGACCCGGTTGTCGAGGGCGTCGGTCAGGCAGTCGGTGCGTACCGGGCACTCCTGGCAGATGAGTTTGGCGCGGTGCTGCGCCGCGCCCTGGACGAACAGCGCGTCGGGGTCCACCCGCCGGCACAGCGCCCTGGTCGTCCACTGGTCGGTCCACATGCCTCTACTCCCCTGTGCGCACCCGGTCCCCGCGCCAGCGGATCCGGTGTCCGGGGCACGCGCGTGCCCCGGCCGGAGGGGAACACCGTGGGCTCCCGCTGCCGCGTGGGGTGCGGTGGTCGACGCCCACCCCTGTTGCCTAGAAGTTACGGATTCGTTCGCCGCGCCAACAGAACCTGATGGACCCCCCTCACGTCTCACCAATATGGCCCGCTCGGGCCATTGCGTGGGGGCCCGGTGGCTCTCCGCATCGGACGGGGTGGGCGTGCCGCGCCGCCGAACCGGTCAGTGCCCGGCCGGCGATAGGCATGAAAAGATGGCATGGGGGCACAGCCCGCGGTACGCGGGTCATTTCCGCGCGTTCGCGCACTATCCGTTCCACATCGGACCACTTCGCACGTACGTGGTCACCTAGTCTGATGGGGTGGGTCAGGGGACATTGCTTCAAAGAATCAGCCAACTGGTCGGCGTCGGCGTCGTCGCTGGACTCCTCGTCGCCGCTCTCGCGCTCCCCGCCGTCGGGGGACTGGGCATCACGGCGCGCAACGTGGCCAGCGGCTTCCTGGAGATGCCCAGCAATCTGGAGACTCCGCCGCCTCCTCAGAGATCGACGATCTATGACAGCGAGGGCGGCGTCATCGCGGAGATCTTCGACCAGAACCGCGAGCTCGTCGAGATCGAGGACGTCTCGCCGGTCATGATCGACGCCATCCTCGCCATCGAGGACGCCCACTTCTACGAGCACGGCGGCATGGACGTGTCGGGCACGCTGCGCGCCGCGCTCCGCACGCTCAGCGGCGACACCCAGGGCGCGTCCTCCATCACCCAGCAGTACGTCAAGAACGTCCAGATCGAGGCGGCCACCACCCAGGAGGAGCTGGAGGAGGCCTCCGAGACGACGATCGCCCGCAAGATCCGGGAGCTGCGCTACGCCGTCGCCCTGGAACAGCGGATGACCAAGGACGAGATCCTCGAGGGCTACCTCAACATCGCCTACTTCAGCGACGGCGCCTACGGGGTCGAGTCCGCCGCGCAGCACTTCTTCCAGGTGCCCGCCAGCGACCTGGAGCTGCACCAGGCCGCCACCATCGCGGGCCTGGTGCGCTACCCCTACCTCTACAATCCCCGCTTCTTCCCCGAGCAGACCACCGACCGCCGCAACGTCGTGCTCGACCGCATGGTGGCCACCGGCGCGATCACCGAGGCGGAGGCCGAGGAGGCCAAGCAGGTCCCGATGGAGGTGGAGATCTCCACCCCGCCCAACGGCTGCGTGCCCAGCGACCAGCCGTTCTTCTGCGACTACGTGGTCCAGGAGATCGAGAAGGACGAGCGCTTCGGCCAGAACGAGACCGAGCGGGCGCGCTGGCTGCGCACCGCCGGACTCCAGATCCACACCACGCTCGACCCGCAGACCCAGGTGTCGGCGCAGGAGGCCGTGGACGAGTGGGTCCCGCGCGAGAACGAGTCCCGCAAGGTGGCCGCCGAGGTGGTCATCCAGCCGGGCACCGGCCACATCCTGGGCATGGTGCAGAGCCGCAACTACGGGCCCGACGAGAGCAAGCTCGGCGAGACCTCCATCAACTTCGCCACCGACGCGGACCGGGGCGGCAGCAGCGGCTTCCAGGCGGGTTCCACGTTCAAGGCGTTCACGCTGGCGGCGGCGCTGGCCGAGGGGATGCCGTTCGGCACCTCGTTCAACTCACCGGCCAGCGTGACCGTCTCCGGGCAGCGCAGCTGTAACGGCGGGACCCTGAGTCCCTGGTCCCCCAGCAACTCCGGCGACACCAACTCCAACACCACGCACAACATGATGACCGGGACGAGGGCCTCGTCCAACACCTACTTCGCCCAGCTCCAGGCGCGGGTGGGCTTCTGCGACGTGATGGAGATGGCCGAGAACCTGGGGCTGCGGCGCGCGGACGGCACGCTGTTCACCGAGAACGAGCGCTCGCTGGCCAACAGCAGCTTCACGCTGGGCAGCGAGGAGGTCTCCCCGCTGCGGGTGGCCAACGCCTACTCGGTCTTCGCCTCGGGCGGGATCCTGTGCGAGCCGCAGGCCATCACCAAGATCATCGACCAGCACGCGCACGAGACGATCGAGATCGAGCCCGAGTGCGAGCGGGTGATCGACGAGGAGGTGGCCGACGGGGTCAGCTACCTGCTGGAGCAGCCCTTCAACGGCGGCACCGCGGCCTCCCTGGGCATCGGCCGTCCGGCGGCGGGCAAGACCGGTACCACCGACGGCTCGGCCGCGGCCTGGTTCGCCGGGTTCACCCCGCAGATGGCCGGTGCGGTCTTCGTCGGCGACCCGCGCGGCCCGCAGCAGTACCCGCTGCGCAACGTCACCATCGGCGACCGGTACTACGGGGTGGTGTACGGGGCGACGATCCCGGGCCCGATCTGGCAGGAGACCATGCGCGGCGCCCACGAGGGCCTGGACGTCGAGCAGCTGCCGTCGCCGCCGTCGCAGTTCGGCTCCACGTCGGCTCCGCGCACGGAGGAGGAGGCCAGCCCGGCCAGCGACGACGGCGGCGTGCCGGACGTGATCGGCCGGTCCGAGCAGGAGGCGGTGAGCGTCCTGGAGGCCGCGGGCTACACGGCGAACGTGTCCGCGACCCGGGTCCGCTCCCCCGAGCCCGAGGGCACTGTGGCCGCGGTCAACCCGGACCCGGGGACGCGGCTGCCGGAGGGGGCCACGGTCAACGTGTTCCTCAGCAGCGGCGGCGGGACCGCCAGCGGGCCGGAGGACGACGAGGACTGGTTCCCGGTCGCGCCCGCGTCGAACTCCCCCGGCCGGGAGGACGACTGAGGCCCGGCACGTGAGAGGGGCGGCGGTGCGTACACCGCCGCCCCTTCGCGTTCCCCGCCGTTTGCGGGTGGCGCACAGTCGGACCAGGCCGGGCCCGGTCTGGCCGGGTCAGGTCATCCGGCGAGCTGGCGCTTGACCTCGGCGGCCACGCGGGCGCCCTCGGCCCGGCCGGCGATCTTGGGGTTGACGACCTTCATGACCTGGCCCATGGCGCGGGGGCCCTCGGCTCCGGTCTCGGTGACGGCCTCGGCCACCAGCGACGACAGCTCCTCGTCGGTGAGCTGCTTGGGCAGGTAGTCGGAGATGACCTCGCTCTCGGCCCGCTCGGCCGCGGCCTGCTCGGGCCGGTCGCCCTTGTCGAACGCCTCGGCGGCCTCGCGGCGCTTCTTGGCCTCCCGGGTGAGCAGACGGGTGATCTCGTCGTCTCCGAGGGAACGCGAGGTGCTGCCGGCGGCCTCCTCGGTGGAGATGGCGGCCAGGACCATGCGCAGGGTGCCGGTACGCACCTTGTCGCGCGCCTTGATGGCGGTGGTCAGGTCGTTCTTGAGACGGGCTTTGAGTTCGGACATGAGCCGATCCTACGGCGGGGCGCCGCGGGGTCACCAACGGTTTGCGCGCGCGGACGCCGCGCGGACGCGGCTCACACCGGCCCGGCGGCCCGCGACGGGGGATTCGCACACGCGTGCTCCGTGGATCTGCGACGATCTCTGTGACGACGAAGGAGGGCGATGGGCGCCGACAACAGACGAATCCTGCGCCGGGTGGGGCGCGCGGCCGCGATCACGGGCGCCGTCGGAGCGGCGGGACTGGTCTACGCCTCGGTCATCGAGCGCAACTGGTTCCGGCTGCGCCGCTACGAGCTGCCCCTGCTGCCCCCGGGCAGCCCGCGGCTGCGGATCCTGCACCTGTCCGACGCGCACCTGACACCCGACCGGAAGATGCTCATCGAGTGGATCCGGGGGCTGGAGGCCCACGAGCCGGACCTCGTGGTCAACACGGGCGACTCGCTGGCGCACCCGGACGCGGTGGGACCGTTCACGAAGGCCCTGGGGCCCCTGCTGGACCGGCCGGGCGCGTTCGTGTACGGGTCCAACGACCTGTTCTCGCCGCAGCCGAAGAACCCGGCCCGCTACCTGTGGCGGACCAGCAAGAACGACTACAACAAGCGCCGGACCCCGGACCTGCCCTGGCGCGAGCTGGGCGAGGCCATGTCCGCGTCCGGGTGGCTGGACCTGAACAACCGCAGGGGCGGGCTGAAGGCGGGCGGACTCGACGTCGCCCTGGCCGGGGTGCACGACTCGCACATCAAGCTGGACAGGTACGAGGAGGTCGCCGGACCGGCCGACCCGTCGGCGGACCTGCGTCTGGGCGTGCTGCACTCGCCGGAGCCGTCCAACCTGGACCGGTTCGCGGCCGACGGCTACCAGCTTCTCCTGGCCGGGCACACGCACGGCGGCCAGCTGTGCCTGCCGTTCTACGGGACCCTGGTCACCAACTGCGGGATCGACCGCAGGCGGGCCTGGGGTCTGCACGAGTACGGGGACGCGTGGCTGCACGTGTCCGGCGGCCTAGGCACCTCCCCGTACGCCCCGGTGCGGTTCTGCTGCCGCCCGGAGGCCTCCCTGCTGGACCTCGTGGCCTCCTCCTGACCCCCCTCGGCGCTCCGATCGGAAACCGTGCGCGAGCACTCCCGGGCGTCCGCTAGACTTGTGGACGTTGCTTCGGGGTGTAGCGCAGCTTGGCAGCGCGCTTCGTTCGGGACGAAGAGGTCGTGGGTTCAAATCCCGCCACCCCGACAAAGGAACGGGTGTCCACACAGGTGGGCACCCGTTCTTCGTTTTCCCGGGTCCAGTGCTCCCCCCTACGGTCCGCTCCCCAGCGCACAGGGCCGGAACCCTCGGCCTGTCGGCTTCCGTGCGTCACCGTTGCGTCAGAAGCGGGAGCCCGGGTTCACGCGCTGGGCGCCTTCGTTCCTGCGGTCCCCGTGGCCCCGACCCGACCGGACCGACCGCCGCCCCGCCTCCGCTAGACCGAGGCCAGCAGGACGAGGATGACCGCGCTCCCCGCGGCGACGGGAGCCGTCAGCGACCACCGCACCCACGGCCGGGCGCCCCTCGCGGTCGGGAGTCGCGGCCACCGGTACGCCCCCACCAGGACGGCGGCGGCCAGGAGGAGCAGACCCGCGACCCACGCCCACGGGGTCACCAGATGCCAGAACCCGGCGAGGAACGCGTACGTGAGCGCCGTGGCGCCGCCGGCCCAGTGGGACACCAGCCCCAGGCGGTCGGTGGGACGGCGCCACCAGCGGCCGGGGCGCCGCCGTGAGGCGAACCCCAGGGCGAGGAGACCGGGGGTGAGAGCGAGCAGGACCGTCGCGGTCGCGTAGATCCTCTCGCCCGCCGCGTTGTCGGGGCTCGGTTCGTCGACACCGAGCAGGCGGATGCCGATGTCCTCGCTGAACCGGTGCGTGTTGGACAGGACCACGGCTCCCCGGTCACCGGTGTAACCGATCCACGCCGTGTGGCCGTTGGTCGTGGCGTTGCCGCCGTGGCCGGTGATCGGCACCCCTCCCAGCGTCTCCACGTACCAGCCGAGGCCCTGTTCGCGGCGCTCGACGTCCCCCGGCGCCACGGGACGCACGGCCGCGGCCCCCGGGGCGGTGCCCTCCATCACCGACGCCAGGAGCAGGCCGAGGTCGCCCGCGGTCGTGACCAGCCCTCCCGACGGGCCGGAGGCCTCCGAGCCCTCCGGAACGAGGGGGCGCCCGAGATCGGCGTTGTGCACCTGGAAGGGGGCACCGTCACCGGTGGTCCGGATCGCGCTGTCCTCCATCCCCAACGGGTCGAGGATCCGTTCTTGGACGAGCTGGGCGTAACTGGTCCCGGCGTGCGCCGCCAGGGCGTGCCCGAGCAGGTCGATCCCGGTGTTGGAGTAGTGGTTGCCGCCTCGCATCGCGGGATCGACCCGCACGTCCTCCGCCACGGTCCGCAGGAACTCCTCGACCGACCCGGGCGGATCCGGGTGGCGTTTGGCCGCGAACTGCCACAACGTCTGGAGCAGGCTGGTCTCCTCCCTGGAGAGGCCCGCGGTGTGCGTAGCCAGCTCCTCCACCGTGACGCCGGCGAGTACGGGATCGGCGAAGTCGACGTCTTCCAGGAGATCGCCGACCCGGGCGTGCGGAGCGAGTTCACCGCGGTCCACCATGTCGGCGAGCAGCATGCCGGGCAGCACCTTGGCGACCGACGCGGAGCCGAACCGGGTGTGTTCCCCCACCGGTTCCCCGTCGGCCCCGGTGCTGCCCAGCCCCGCCGTGCGCACGCGGAGCCCCCCGTCCCCGTCCGTCTCCACCAGCGCGACCGACAGGCCGTGGTACCCCGTGGTGTCGGCGATCCCCCCGCGCACGCGCTCGACCAGCTCCGTGTCCCCGTCGGATTCCGCGCCGAGCTCGTAGGGGCGCGGAGCGAGGGCGGCCGCGCCGACGGTGACGAGGACGGCGGTCAGTGCCGTGATCGCCCACCGTCGCGGTCCGCGCGGACGGTGTCGGGCAGAGGGGTCGGACGCGGTCACTCGGGTCTCCTCGTCTCCGGCCGGGTCGTCGGTGATCCGGGCTCGCCCGAACCTACGGCCGCGGACCGCGGCGGAGCACTACGGGTGTGCCCCGTTCCGGAGGTGGGGCAGGGCCCACCCCGACCAGCACGAAGGCCGGTCCTACGGGACCGGCCTTCGTCGTGCCCGGGGGCGGGCAGGGGGCCTTGCGGGCCGGGAACGCCGCGACCCCGGCCCGGGTGCGGGGGGCCGGGCCGGGGAGGCGTCGGGTCGCTAGCGGATGTTCACGTCCACGCAGGCGTAGAAGGCGTTGCCGGTGTCGGCGACGTTCCAGCGGGCCAGGATCGTGTGGCGGCCGTTGTAGCCGGACAGGTCCACGTTGTGCTGGACGGTCGAGTTCGGCCGCGCCCCGCCGTCGTCGAAGTTGGCGACGCGGTGTCCGCCGATGAAGTACTCCCAGTTGGCGGTGGCGTGCGTGACGGTCAGGGTCCAGGTGAAGTTCACCGAGGTGCCGACCTGGGTGACGTGCCAGCCGTGGTTGTCGTCGTCGAGCTCGGAGAACCGGGAGTTGCCGCCGGAACAGCTCATCAGGCCCTTGGGGCCCTCCACGCTCTGCGGCTCCCACTGGATGCCGCCGCACTCGACCATGCCCGCGGCGCACTGCGCCTGGCGGCTCATGGGCGCCGATACGTAGCCGTGCGCGCTGGCCGCGCTGGCGGGCATGAGGGTGAAGATCAGAGCGGTGGCCGCGGCGACGGCTGAGGCGGAGCGGATCCTTCTGCGGGTCTTCATTGAACGGGGCCCTTCTCTTCGGGTCACGATCCCGTCCGGCCTCGCGGCGCGGTGCGGGGGATTCGTAGCGGGGTGACCCGGACCGTTTCCGGCCCAGGAAGTGGAGTGCGTCCGTGGGGGCTCGGATATTTCCCCCGCGGACACCGGACGTCGTTGTCCCGGCCATTCCGGGCGTCCCCGGAATTTCCTTCCACCTGTTGTCGGTAGACCGTAAAGACCCTGTCACTACACGTCAATACCCCTGCTGTGCTGGGGGACCGCGTACCACCGCGCCGAAGGCCCGACCGGGCGAACGCATTCCGGCACTGGTACTGACGACACTTCCTCGGTCATTTGCGCCGCGAACTGGAAAGACACCTTACAGTAGCGATCCCCGGTCTGTCGTAAAACGTTGTGGACCATCGGCCCTTCGACCCGCTCCTGGAGCGGTTCTAACCAGATGGATAGATTTCCCTTACCCCCGCTCCGACGCGGTCCAGCGGCGGCGGGCCCCCGCGCCGGAAAACGCGTGGCCGCGTGCGGAGGTCGGACCCTAGGCTCTCGGGCGTGACCCCGGTCTTCCTCCCCGGCCTGGAACTGTCCCGGGCCCTGTACACGGACGCGGTCGCGCCCCTGCTCGCCCGCGGGCCCGGGCCGGTCGCGCACGCCGCCGCGCTGCTCGGCGCCGGGTCCGAGGTCCTCGGACTGGACACCGAGCGCTCCACCGACCACGGCTGGGGCCCGCGGCTCCAGGTCTTCGTGGACGAACCCGATGAGCGCGACCGCGCGCTGGCGCTGCTCGCCGAGGGCCTGCCCGAGCGGGTGCGCGGCTGGCCGGTCCGGTTCGGCCCCAACGGCGGCCCTCCCCAGACCTGGCGGCCCGACGCCGACGCGCCCGGCGGCCGCCACCGGGTGGAGGTCAGCGGATCCGGCGAATGGCTGCGGGGCCGACTCGGCTTCGACCCGGGGGAGGGGACGGGGACCGCCGACTGGCTCGCCACACCCACCCAGCGGCTGGCCGAGGTGGTGGGCGGAGCCGTCTTCCACGACGGCGTCGGCGCGCTCACACGGGCCAGGGAGCGCCTGGCCTGGTACCCGGACGACGTGTGGCGGTACGTGCTGGCCTGCCAGTGGCAGCGCGTGTCCCAGGAGGAGGCGTTCGTCGGCCGCTGCGCGGAGGTGGGCGACCGCCTGGGCGCGCGGGTGGTCGCGGCCCGGGTGGTCCGCGACCTCATGCGCCTGGCGCTGCTGCTGGAGCGCCGCTACCCGCCCTACTCCAAGTGGCTGGGAAGCGCCTTCGCCCGTCTGCCCGGGGCGGCGGAGCTGACCCCGCTCCTGGAGCGGGCGCTGGACGCGGACGCCGCGGCCCTGGCCGAGGCGTCCTCCCTGGTGGCCGACCGGCAGAACCGGACCGGCCTCGCCGCCGCCCTGGACACCCGGCCCCGACCGTTCCACGAGCGCCCCTGGCCGGTGCTGGACGCGGCCCGGTTCGCCCGTGCCCTGCTGGCGGGGATCACCGACCCCGGACTGGCCGCGCGGCCGCCGGTGGGCTCGGTCGACCAGTTCGCGGACAACACCGACGCGCTGACCCGGCCGGAGGTGTTCCGCGCCCTGGGGCCGTGAGCCGCGTCCCAGCCGACGGAGTGCCCCCGTCCACGTCCGTGACCGTCGCGGCGCGGACGGGTGGGAACCATCCCGTGGACGGGTTCCCCCCGTCCCTCTTCGGGCCCCGCACACGCCCGGCCCGCCCCGTCACCGCGGGCACGCCCACGAGGGCGCGGCCCTCCCGCCCGCGCGGGCGGGTGCCGTACGATCCCAGGCATGGGCAGACCGTCCGACCGATCACCTCTGCGACGGATCAGCGCGGAGGCCTGCGTCCTCGGCGGCGCGGGGTACGCCGTCCTGCTCCAGATCGCCCACCCCGGCGTCGCCCGCGGGGTGCACGACCACAGCGACTTCTCCTCCCGGCCGTTCGACCGGCTGCTCGGCACCCTCTACTTCGTGTACGGCACGGTCTACGGCACCGAGGAGGAGAGGAGGCGCCTGCACGCCATCGTGCGGGCGCTGCACCGCAAGGTGAACGGCCCCGGGTACCGGGCCCTGGACGACGACCTCCTGCTGTGGGTGGCCGCCACCCTGTTCCAGACCGCCTCGCGACTGCACGCGATGGTGTTCGGCGAACTCGGCGAGGAGGACCGCGCCCTGCACCTGTGCGAGGCTTCGGCGTTCGCCACCGCCCTGGGCCTGCCCGAGGAGAAGTGGCCGGCGTCCCCCGAGGAGTTCGCCGCCTACTGGGACGGCGCCCTGGCCCTGCTGGACGTGGGCGAGGAGGCCCGCGCCATCACCGGGCAGCTGTTCCACCCGGCGAGCGCGCCCCTGCGCCCGCTGATGCGGGTCCAGCTCCTGCTCACCGGCGGGCTGCTTCCGCCCGACCTGCGCGAGCGGTTCGCGATCCCGTGGTCGCCGGCGCGCCAGCGCCGCTTCGACCGGATCGTGCGGACGACCCGCGCGGTGTACCCCTACGTTCCCCGGCCGGTGCGCGTCCTGCCCGCCACGCTGTGCCTGTGGACCATGCGGCGCGGAACCCTGGGGCCGCGCTGGCTGGGGCCGCCGCGGCGCCGTTCGGAACCCGGTGCGGCGCCGCGCCGCGGGGCGGGGGGAACCGTCGGCCGGGACTGACCTCGGCCGTCAGCCGAGGGACGCGGGCGGGTGGTCCTTCAGGGCCTTCCTGGCCTGTTCCGCCTCGGCCAGCCCCAACTCGGTGAAGATCTCCTCGGCCTCGCCGAGGAACCCCCGGGCCCGGTCCGCGGCCATGACCGGTGCGGGCAGGCGTCCGAGGGCGAGCGCGGCGCGGGCGACCATGTGGCGCTCGCCGCGCTCCACCGCGATGGCGTGGGCCCCCTCCAGCTCGGACAGCGCCTCGCGGTGGCGTCCGGCGGCCGCGTAGGTCATCCCCAGGTCGACGCGGATCTCGGCGTCACCACTGCGGCGCCCGTGCTGCTCGGCCAGGTCCAGTGCCGTGGTGTGGGACTCGATCGCCCGCTCCCACTGCTCCGCGGCCCGGTGGGCCAGCCCCAGGGAGTTGTGGATGTAGACCTGGTTGCCCACCAGGCGCAGCTCGTGTGACAGCTCCAGGGCCTCGTTCAGGTCGGCGAAGGCCGCGTCCAGCTCTCCGAGCCCGGTGCGGGCCTCCCCCATGACCCGTTTGGCGTGGGACCGGGTCACCTTCTGGCCCTCGCCCACGGCCTTCTCCATGGACTGCTGGGCACAGTGGAGAGCCTCCGTGTACGCGCCGAGCGTCTGTTTGAGGACGGCGAGGTTGCCCCACTGCAACGCCTCCAGGCGGGTGTCGCCCAGCTGGACCGCGTAGTCCAGCACACCCTGGATGGACTCCGCCGCGTCAGCGAGACGGCCGACGCGCTCGTAGACCATCCCCAGGTTGGCCAGGGCCCGGATGATCCCCCTGCTGTCGTGGATCGCGGTCAGCAGTTCCCGGGCCTCGGTGAGGAAGGCGAGCGACTCGTCGAAGCGCCCCGAGAGGCAGTGGGCGATGCCCAGCCCGATGAGGGTCACCGCGCGCCCGCGCCGGTTCCCCTGCTTGTCGCTGATCTGGAGTGCCCGCTGGTGGGAACTGATCAGCAGGCCCATCTGGCCGTGGAGGGCGTAGAAACGCCACACCGCGTCCGCCATACGCCAGGCGTACTCGCCGTTGCCGTGCGAGGCGAAGTACTCGATCGTCTCCGCGAGGTTCTCCTGGTGCAGGGTGAACCAGTTCTCGGCGTCCTCCCTCCCCGACAGTTCGGTGCGGTAACCCCGGCTCACGTCGATCTCGTCGTCGTGCGCGCGCGGCCCCAGGAGGTCGGCGGCGTGCTGTGCCGTGGCCATGTACTGCTCCGCCAGACGGAGCTTCGCGGCCTCGATCTCCCCGGCGTCCAGCAGCATGGCCGCACGATCCCGGGAGAAGGCCCCGATGAGGTCGTGCAGGCGGTACACGTCCCCCTGGGGCTCCTCCAGCAGGCACACCCCGACCAGCTCCTGGAGTATGTCGTCCGCGTCCTCCACCGTCATGTCCAGGAGGGCGGCCGCGCCGCCGAGGTCGATCGTGCTGCCGATCATCAGACCCAGCAGGAGGAAGGTCCTGCTCTGGTCCCGGTTGAGGCTCTGGAAGGACAGGTCGATGGCGGCCTCGACGCTCTGCCCCTCGACCTGGAGTTCGCGGAACTTCCGGTTCTGCTCACCGAGTCGGCGGGCGACGTGCGCGAACGACCACCTGGGACGGCTGAGCATCCGTCCCGCCACCACGCGCAGGGCGAGGGGGAGGCCACCGCAGATCCGGATGATCTCCCGGGCCTGGTCCGGTTCGCGCTGTACGCGGTCCTCTCCCAGGACGCGTCCGAGCAGCTCCAGGGAGGAGCTCTCGTCGAACACCCCCAGGGAGAGGAAGCGGGCGCCGCTGAGCCCGGAGAGTTCGTTGCGGGTCGTGATGAGGGTCATCGACCCCGGCGAGGAGGAGAGGAGCGGGCTGACCTGGGCATAGCTGAACGCGTTGTCGAGGATGACCAGGACCCTGCGCCCCATGAGGGTGGCCCGCCACAGCGCCGCGCGCTCTTCGAGGGACTCGGGCACGGCCTCGGGCTCGACGCCGACCGCGCGCAGCAGGGCGCCCAGCGCGGACATGGCGTCGAGAGGCTCCCTGTCGGTCGTGTACCCGTACAGGTCGATGAACAGCTGTCCGTCGGGGTAGCGCCCGGCCGCCTCATAGCCGAAGCGGACCGCTGTGGTCGTCTTGCCCTCGCCGCCGCTGCCCGTGATGACGCAGACCTGGGCGCGGTCGTCTCCGGTACGGGCCACCTCGTCCAACCGCCGCAGGGACTCCTGGCGTCCGGTGAAGTCCGGCAGGTCCCGCGGGAGGTCGTTGCGGACCACGAAACGCGTTCCCGGCTCCCCGGACGACAGGTCCTGCGGCCCCTCCTCCGAGAAGTCCTCCTGGAGGATCCGGGTGTGCAGGGCGACCAGTTCCGGACCGGGGTCGACACCCAGCTCGTCGGCCAGCCTGGCCCGGAACTCCTCGTAGACGGAGAGCGCCCTGGCCCGTTCGTTGTCGCGCCACAGGGCCGTGATGAGCAGGTGGTGCAGCCGCTCCCTGAAGGGCTCCTCGCTGACCAGGGACGTCAGCCGGGAGACCACGTCGGCGTGCCTGCCCAGTTCCAGCGCGTGGGTGGCCCAGGCCACGACGCAGGACCAGCGCTCCTCCCGGAGGGGGGCGACGACGGTGTAGTCCAGGTACTCGGAGCCGACACCGGAGAAGGGGACTCCGCGCCAGCACTCCAGCGCCTGTTCCAGCATGTCGACCGCGGTCTTGGGCTCGGCCGCGGCGGCCCGGTCCCGGAGCCTGCGGAAGCGGTGCAGGTCGACGGAGTCAGCGTCGACGTCGAGGGTGTACCCGCCGGGGGTGGTGGCGATGGTACCGGGGAGGCTGCGGCGCAGGTGGGATATCTGGACCTGGATCACCGACCGGGCGGTACGGGGCGGATCGTCGCTCCAGAGGTAACCGATGAGTTGGTCGATGGTGACTTCGCGCCCCAGGTGCACCAGCAGCGCGCCCAGCACACAGCGCTGGCGCGGACCGCCGACCGGAACAGGTCGGCCGTCGGACCAGACGGTAATGGGGCCAAGCACGCCGAATTCCACAATCAGCAACCCTAGCAAGGGCCATTGGCCGGAAATAGGGAATACGGACATGCCAACGGCTCCGAGTACCCCCCTCCACGCAGGTACTCGGAGTGACCGTTGGACTACCCGAAAAAGGAGTTACTTCTCCTCAGCGGACTTCTTCTCGGCGGGCGCGCTCTCGACGGGCGGCGCGGCCGGGACCGGCTTCGAGGGGTCCGGCTCCTGGTAGGGCTGCATCTTGTCCGCGCGCACCTCGCGGAGGTCGCCGGCGACGATCGCCTCGAACTCCTCGTCCACGGTCAGCATCTTCGGCACTCGGACTCCTCTTCTCACGGCACTCGCGTAGAGCCGCAAGGTAGCCCTACGTCTACGAAGCATCAACGGACCCCGCCTTCCGGCGGACTGGCCACCCGTGGCGGGTTCCGCCTCAAAGCACACCACGGGTGGCATGTGTCCAACGAACGTCGCACTGTGTCGGACCCGCGAGCCGTCCTCTCGCGGGTCCGAACGCGTCGAACGTGTTCCACACTAGAGAGATCCTCTTCCACTCCGCTTTCAGTCTTCTTTCAGCGCTGAAATCGGTGTGGCGGCGGCGGTTCGGGGGCCGCGCCATCATGGACCGCCGGAGTCCGCCGGGGCCAGCGATTGGCCGGTTGCGGACGGTCAGAGCCCGTGCACCTGGTGTGCGGCGGCCGTCACGCACCACGCGCCCGCCGTCCGGGGGCGCGCCTTCGATCGGGGAGAACGCCCTCCGCGGGGCCGGATTCCGCTTCCTCTCCAACCTTCCGGAAAACGACGGGGATAAACCAAACGTTCCCCTCATCGCCGAAATCCGGAAAATTCCCGGACTCAGGAGGGCAAGCTTGTTCCCGTCCCCCGGAAGGCCCGCGCCCCGGACGCGACAGGCGTTCCCTTGCGAAGCTTTTCGTACCTCTCGCGTTCTTCCCCCATCCGTGTCCCGGACGCTCCCCCGGGACCGGCGCCCCTTCGGAGATCCCGACACGCCCGAACGGCCACGAGGTCCCGGGTGGGCGCGCCCTCCGCCGGGAACTCCCTGTGGCGCCGGGCACGTACACCGGGAGGAGGGCTGCGCGAGCCCGGTGTCGGGCCATAGGTTGCTAGGGAGCATGCCGATCGGACGGCAGCGGCGGTCCCGGAGGGCGCGAAGTTGGAGGACGTGATGCTGGAGGGCGACGGAAACGGCTGGGTGAGCCTGCCGGACGGAACCCGCAGGTGGGGGATCTACGGCGCGGCCGGACTGCTGCTGTACGCCACCGACGCCGCCGGAGCGGGCCACGTGCTGCTCCAGCACCGGGCGGGCTGGACCCACATGGGGGGCACCTGGGGCATCCCCGGGGGCGCCCGCAACCGGGACGAGACACCCCTGGAGGCCGCCGTGCGCGAGTTCGAGGAGGAGGTCGAGGGCGACCTGGACGGGTACAGCCTCCTCGGCGTCCACGAGGAGGACCTGACCGTGTGGCGTTACGACACGTTCATGGCGAGCCTGCCGGGGCTGACGCCGTTCCGGCCGGGCAACTCCGAGAGCAAGGAGGTGCGCTGGGTGCCGGTGGACTCCGCCGACTCGCTCCCGCTGCTGCCGCCGTTCCGCGCCGCGTGGCCGCACCTGCACGCGAACCTGGTCTCGGCCTTCTCGGAGAACGGCGGCGGTCCGGGCACTTCCGCGACCGGTTGAGCGTTGGACCCTGCGCGGGGGCCTTCCGCGCACCCGTCGGGAGTCCGGGCGGGGTGCCGGAGGGCGGTCTCGGGGGAATGTCAGGGGCGGATCCCTGATGCGCTCCGGGCTCCGGCCCCGCATGCTGGAGGGGACGGCCCGGCGCAGAGCGGTCGTCACGCTATTCGACTGGAGCAGTGGACATGACGCTGGAGCGCGGTAACGCATTCACTCCCGTCGCCTCGGCGACGATGATCTGGCCCTGGACCACCTCGGTGCTGGGGGGTGCCGCCGGCGGTGCCCTCTTCTTCCTCCTCAACCTGGGCTCGGGCCTGGGCGCGATCGCCTCCGGTCTGACCGCGGCGGTGGTCTTCTTCTCACTGATCGGCGGTGTGGGCGGCGTGATGAGCCGCAAGGCCGACCGCCGGGGCAGGCGCTACGCCGCCACCTACCCGTTCCGGTACGCGGCCGTGCCCGCCGGAATCGGCGGCGCGGGGTACGCCCTCGTCAGCATCTTCACCGGCTCGATCATCGGCGGTCTGTTCGGCGGGTTGTTCGTCGCGGCGGCGATCTGGATCACCGTTGGCCTCATCGCGATGGTGGTCGGCAACAAGAACGCCTAGGCTCGGTATCTTCCGCCGATGGTGGAAGGCAGATACTCACCTAGGGGAGACAACCGGGCGCCGATGACTGAATCTGCTCGTCAGAAGATGGTCGAGCGGGTCCGCGGGCTCCTCCGCATGGCGGAGGACCCCGCGGTTACTGATGCCGAGAGCCAGGCGTTCACCGCCAAGGCCGCCGAGCTGATGACCCGCCACGCGATCGCGGAGGCCGAGGCCCGCGCCGAGAGGGGCGAGGCGCCGGACGCGATCAGCCGCATGGACTACACCGTCTCGGGGGTGGGGGGCCACGGCAAGGCACGGGTGCGCGCACTGGCCGACATCTCCGCGGCCTACGGCTGCCAGTCCGCGGTACGGGGCAACAACTCCGAGAACACCGAACGCGTCATGATCCTCGTGGGCACGGTGAGCGCGCTGGACGCGCTGCGTATGCTGCTGCCGTCGATCTCCATGCAGATGGAGGCCTCGGCGAAGTTCATGAGTTCGTCGCACGTGGCCGACATCCGGGAGCTGCGCAACTACACGCGCTCGGAGCTGGAGACCGAGCGCAAGCGCTACTACCGGTCGTTCGTGCGCGCCTACGGGCAGGCGGTGGCCGAGCGCATCCGCGAGTTCCGCGCGCGGTTACAGGAGATGGCCTCGCCGGGCGGCTCGGGCGGGTCTGGGGAGAGCGTGGACGCCTCCCGCGGCGCGGAGCTGGTGCTGCTCAACGACGTGCACCGGGTGAGCGAGGAGTTCCAGAAGCAGTTCCCGCAGCTGCGCAAGCACCGGCCCGAGCGCACGCACAGCGCCGCGGGGTACCGGGCGGGCTACCGGCGGGGGCGCCAGGCCGAACTGGGGCTGGACACGCCGGTGGGGAGCGGTGGTTCGTCCGCGCTGAACGAGAGCGAGTAGGCCCCTTCCGCGAAGTTGTCCACAGGCTGTGCACAGAACCGCCCCGATTGTTGTTCTCGCATGTCAGAGGGGAAATGCGAGAGTTCAACCGGGGCGGTTCTGGTGTTCCCGGGGACGATTACCCGGGGTTATCCACAGGAAGAACGGCCTCCTGTGGATAACTCTGTGGATAAGGTGGCGGCCCGGTTGAGAATGGGTCCATAACCTCTTATCAGGACACCCGCAAAGGCTGAACCAGGTAACGGAAGGAGGGGTTCTCCCCCTCCTTGGCCGGCACGTCGGTGAACACGGCGGGTTTGGTCGGCTCGGTGAAGTTGAGGTAGGCGGTGTCGGTCTCCACACCCGCCAGCCCGTCCATGAGGTAGTCGGGACGGAAGGCCAGCCGCAGGGGCTCACCCTCGTAGCCGACCTCGATCGCCTCCACGGCCTGGGCGTCCTCTCCCGACCCCGCCTCCAGCACGACCTCGCCCTCGGAGAAGGCCAGCCGCAGCGGGGTGTTGCGGTCGGCGACCAGCGCCACGCGCTTGACCGCCTCCGCCAGGGGCGTGACGGCCACCTCGGCGCGCGCGGAGAACTCCTTGGGGAACCAGGCGGCGTACTTGACGAACTCGCTGTCGATCAGCCGGGTGGTGGTGCGGCGCTCGCCGTTCTCGAAGCCGATCATGCCCTCGCCCGGGGAGAGGCTGACGCCCTCGCCTCCGCTGGCCGTGGACAGGGCGATGTCCACGTTGGACTTGGTGAGCAGACCGCGCACGGTGTCGCTCAGCGTGCGCGCGGGCACCAGGGCGGCCGCGTCCAGGCCCTGGTCCTCGGGGCTCCACCACAGTTCGCGCACGGCGATGCGGTAGCGGTCGGTGGCGACCAGGCTCAGGGTGTCGCCGCTGAAGTCGAGGTAGACGCCGGTGAGCATGGGCAGGGTGTCGTCGCGGCTGGCCGCCGGGGCCACCTGGCGCACGGCCGCCGCGAAGGCGTCCGCGGCGACGGAGCCGATGCGTCCGGGCATGCCGGGCAGGGTGGGGTAGTCCTCCAGCGGCATGGTGATGAGGGTGAAGCGCGCGGCGCCGCCGACGATGCGCAGCTTGGGGCCGTCGCTGTCGATGTGCACGGAGCCGGACGGCAGGTTGCGCACGATCTCGGCCAGGAGGCGGCCGGGGACGAGGGCGGCGCCGGGCTCCTCGGAGAGGACGTCCACCGAGGCGCGGGTGGAGACCTCGTAGTCGAACCCCGACAGGTGCAGGGAGGCGCCGTCCGGGGAGAGCTCCATGCGGATCCCCGAGAGCACCGGGACGGCGGGCCGTGTGGGGAGGGCCCGGGCCGTCCAGGCGACCGCCTCGGCGAACGCGTCGCGGTCCACTCGAAGTTTCACGGTGAGGCCTCCTCGTAGCGCTGTCGTTGCCGACAACGTACCCAGCGGTGACGACATTCGCCCCCTTCGAACGCGACCGTGGGCACGGCCCGACCTGGGAGAAGGCGTCGCGAAGCGCTGACCGGGCGCGGCCCGCGGGGGGCAGGGGCCGGGGACGGGGCGGGGCCGACAGCGCCGAGGGTTCCGGCCGGGCACCGAACGCGAGCGGGCCCGGCCGGGAACGTGACGGTTGTGTCTCCAGTGGCTCTACTTGCGGTTGGGGCGCAGGGTCCAGGTGATGCTCATGCGACCGGTGACGGTGCCGTCCTCGGTGCGCAGCTCGACGTCGATGGGGAACTCGGGGCGCCTGCCCTCGTCCAGCTCGGCGATGATCTCCTCGCGCGGACGGCCCAGGACGGCCTCGGCGGTCAGGTCGCCCGTCGCGATCTTGAGGAAGTCGATCGTGGAGGTGGTCGGCAGGGGTACGGCGCGGTCGAGCTGGTCGCCGAAGGTGCCGATGATGATGGCGCCGGAGGCGGACTCGGCCAGGGTGAACATGGCGCCCGCGTGGGGGCCGCCGACGTGGTTGTGGTGGTCCGCGTTGTCGGGCAGGCGCATGACGGCGCGCCCGTGGTCCAGCTCGGTGAAGGTCAGGCCGAGGGTCCGGACGAAGGGGACCGCGGCCAGGAAACCGGCCTTGACCGCTTCCGCCGTCTCGGGGTTCATGTGTGCCATGGCGCTCATGTTACTGCCGGGTAACCTATGGGCGCCACCCCACGGATGTCGGTGGACGCAAACGTGTTCCCGGGCGGGCCGCGCGGGCGGAGGGGTGTGGGCTACCATGACGTGGCGGAGATCCGCTCTCCGCGGGGAGGGTTCGCATAGCGGCCGAGTGCAGTGCTCTTGAAAAGCACCAAGTCCTTGACGGGACTTCGTGGGTTCAAATCCCACACCCTCCGCAGAATCGGGGAGTTTCCCCAGGTGGGAGCCTTCCACGGAACACGGCGAAGGCCGGTGGTCCGGGCCCGTAGCACATTCATCGCACACGGCCCGGGTAGCCACCGGCCTTCGCCGTTCACCGGTCAGGCGGCGAGGACCCGCAGACGGGCGGCGTCCATCGCGTCGGCCACCTCGTCCAGGCGGTCCGGGAACAGGTGCCCGTACCGGTCCAGGGTCATGGTCGCCGTCTTGTGGCCGAGCATGGCCTGCACGACCTTGACGTCCGCACCGGCCGCGATCGCCAGGGACGCGGCGGTGTGCCGGAGCTTGTGGGGGGTCAGCCCCATGCCGTCGAGCCCGACCACCTTCACCGCCAGGGCGAACTCACGGTTGCGCCAGTTCCGGATGCGCAGCGGAGCGCCCCGCCTGGTGGTGAAGACCAGCGCGTCATCCGGCCGCCCCTTCACGAAGGGCCGCAGTTCGGGGACGAGGGACCGGGGAACCGGCACGGTCCGGAACCTGCCGTTCTTCGGGGGCTGTTCGACGAGCCTGCCGTCCACCTCGGCGAAGGTCACGACGACCCGCACCCGCCGCCGGTCCAGGTCCACCCTTCCCACGCGCAGCGCGGCGGCCTCACTCCATCGCATGCCGGTGTAGGCCAGGAGCAGGACGAGCGCCCGGCTCACCCTGGCCGAGGCGAGTTCCTGCCCGTACTTGGTGCGCAGCGTCAGGGAGGCGTCGGCCAGCGCCTCCACCTGGGCGTGGTCGAGGTAGACGTGTTCGGCCTCACTGGGCTTGGGCAGCGGTACGCCCTTGGCCGGGTTGAAGGGAATGCGCCGGGGGACGCACCAGCCCAGGACCATCGACAGCACGACGTGCGCGTGCCGGGTCTGCGAGGCCCCCAGGTTGCTACCGCCCTCGTCCCGGGGCTTCTGGAGATGGGCCACCCACACGGCCACGTCCTCGGCGTGGACTGCCGAGAGGCGCAGGTCTCCCCAGCGCGGCAGCACGTGGTTGTCCAGGACCGCCCGGTACTGCCACCACGTGGATCGTTTGATGTCCGTGCGGGTGATGAGCCACTTCTCCGCCATCTCCGCCACGGTGACCTTGGCGTCATGGGGGTTGCGGTAGGAGCCCTCGTGAAGGCTGTTCTCGATCTCGGTCCGCTTCTTCTCCGCGTCCGGCTTCTTCTGGAAGACGCCGCCGCTCTTGATCTTCCCGGAGGGGTCGTAGTAGCGGACCCACCACCGGCCGGGCGGAGTGCGCTTGGACGCCTTGGCCTTGCTCACCGCCTCCGTGTACGCCCTGTCCTTGGTGCGGTCGTAGACCCACGCGCGAGCCATGGGGGTGTCTCCTTTCCGTGGGTTACTGGGCCAGGACCCAGGCGTGGACCTCGGCGGGCACGTAGCGCACGTACCGGCCGACGCGGTGGGAGGGCGGACCGTCGCCCCTGTAGCGCCACTCGTAGAGCGTCTTGGGCGGAACGCGCAGGAAGGAGGCCGTGTCCTTCACCGACCACAGGCCGTGGTCCCGACGCTGTTCCGGAACGGCCGGGGTCGCCGTCGTCGCACTCATGCCGTCCTGCTTCCGTGGATTGCCGAAAGATCGTTCCGCCGTGCCGCGTCGAGTTGGGCACGGCGTTTGAGGGCTTCGCCCACCGCGCGCAGGAGGCGTTGCTCCCGAGGAGCCACGTCGGGGTCGGTGGGCCGGGCCAACTCCCACTCGAAGGAGCCCGAGGCGACCGAGGACAGCACGGGGGGACGCGGAGTGTCCTCCTCGCCTTGGTCCTCGTTGGCGGGGTCGCTATTAACGCCGTTAATTCCGAGGGCGTTGAGGACCCAGGCGAGCCGGTCCGCCTTGTGGTCGGCCAGAGTCTTGCCGGACCACTTGCGCGAGACCAGGACGCGGCGGCCCGCGTAGCCCAGGTGTTCGCGGCGATGGGCCTTGGACCGGCAGAACCCGGGGCGCTGTCCCGGTTTGGCGTCGTCGGGTTGGATGCCGTAGCGCAGCCAGTTCGCGCATCGAGGCGAGCACGGTTCGAAGCGCAGGGCGTCGAGGAGCCGGTCCACGTGCTGTTCCTGTCGGGTGGTCTCCACCTGGTGGCAGTCGGCGATGTCCTTGGTCAGGTACTTGGCCAGGTAGCGCACACACCGCGAAGCGTCCTCCGAGCCCGCGACCACACCCTTGGCGTCCACCTGTCGGCCGAAGCGCACCACGTGATGAGGCTCCGCGTCCGGGTCGTCGTCGAGGGCGTCCAGTGCCTCGTCCCACGTGGGCAGGACTTCCCCGGTGGTCGGGTCGAGATAGGTACCCGCGTCCTCGTCCCAGACCGGCAGGTGGTCACCGTCGAAGACGACGCGGTCGGCGGTAGGCCACCACACCTGGTGGTAGGTCGCGGCGGCGATCTGGCGCAGCTCTGCCCGGGGGATGGTGCCGCGTGTGGCCATGTGCAGGTGCGGGGCCAACCGTCGTTGGGGTTCCACGGCGGCGAAGTACTGGACATCGAACCCGGCCACGCGGCGCAGGTTCTGCACGAACCGATCCACCAGCTTGGAGAAGTGCAGGGTGTCCCGGGCGGCCCGCCGGTAGTCGTACGTGGAGGGATCGACCGGGGTGCCGTCCGAGCGCACCCGCCCGTAGGAGTCCAACGTCAGGGTGATGAACAGCGAGGGCCGAAACACCTTGCCCGAGGCCGGGTCAGTGAAGGCCCGCCCGACCGTCTTCCTCGTCATAGGTCGCTTGGGAAGGTCGGGCACGTCCTGACGGCGTTTGGTCGAGCGCACCCGACGCGGCCCCGACGAACCCGAGGAGTCGCCGGAGCGGGTGACCGAACCTCGAAGACCGGAGGCGGTGATCTCCTCGTCCAGGTCCGCGATCGCCGCATCCAGCGCCGAGAGCTGTTCCGGGTCAGCGACCCCGGTGGCAGCGAGGCGATCCCGTTCGGCGGTGACCAACGCCCGCTGTTCCACCCAACCGCGTTGTTCCTCGGACGGCGGATCAGGCTCCACCACAGGTTCGGTAACCAGGTGCCAGCCCTCTTCACACTGAGAGCGGCGAAGGCTGCGCTTCCTCTTGGCGCAGGCCGGACACCGCGATTCAAGCGTGGACCCGCACGGAACGTCGATCACCTCGGCGGCACCTGTGGCGATGTTGGTGCGTCGAAGGGACACGGGGCGGATGCACACGCCGTGGTCGGCGGCGACCTGTTCGGCCACCTCACGGGCGAGCGGTTGCGCGAGCCGTTCGGCCCGGGTTGTCTTACCGGTGGGAGTGGGCATCAGGCGCCCCCTCGAACGACCAAAGCAGAGGTCAGATGAAACCGTGGTTGGTGCCGTTCCTGCTTGTGACGACCGTGCTCAGCCTGACCGCGTCGGTACTGTCGCTTAGCCACGGCCAGGTCATGCCGGGTCTGCTCTTCGTGTTCAACACCCTGTTCTTCGCGGTGTTCTTGGTCGGGGCATGGCAGGAAGCGAAGAAGTACCAACATCAGGCTGCCCCTCCATCCGAGGAAAAGCCCACCCCGTAGTTGTCCACCATGGTTGTGATGTCCTCGTCCGCGACGTAGGCGGCCCGGACCCGCACCGGGGACGGAGAGCCTTCCAGACGGACGTAGGCCACCCCGGGAAGGGTGGGGTCGATCAGGTGGGCTTCCGCACCCCGTTCACGTGCGCCTTCGCCGAGGACCATGTCCACCTGCGATGCCTCGTCCAGGCGCAGGGCGACCTTGTCGGGGAAGAGGTTGCGCAGGTTCATGACCTCCTTGCGCGGGTCCTGCAACGCCGCCAGCACGGCGAAGCCGACCGAACGGCCCTGTGAGGTCAGCGTGGCGATCGCGTTCTCCGCGCGACGGCGCACGTCGCGGTCGGGGTGATAGGCGGTCAGAAAGGCGACCTCATCGAGCAGGACCACGACGAAGGGGTCATCGGTGGTCGGGATGTGGGAGCGCTGTTTGCCCGCGTAGCGTTCGGCCCGCTCCTGCATCTGCGCTACTGCCTTTTCGAGCAGGGCCACCGCGGATTCGCCCGTGTCGGCGTAGCGGGTGAACAGGTCGCGGCCGTAGGCCAGTTCCATGCGCTTGGGGTCGATCGCCCACACCTGCGCAGTGCCGTCGGCCAGGGCGGGGAGCATGGCGCGGATGGTGGACCAGATCACCGATCCCTTGCCGGCCCCGGTCACCCCGACCACGAGCACGTGGGTTCCGTGCAACCGCAGCAACCAGGGTGAGCCGTCCTCGCGCTGGCCGACCGGGAGCGCGTCCAGATCCGGAGAGTCAGGGACGGGCAGGGCGTCCAGGGGTTCGGCCAAGGTGTCACGTCGGGGGAACTCCAACGTGATGTCCCGGGGACCGTTGACCACCACACGGCAGGAAGGCGCGGCGAACCCGTGCGCCAGCTCGGTGACGCGGTGCTCGAAGTCGTCCGGAGAGGTTCCGGCGACGAGGGAGACGCGGACGTAGTCGGCCCAGGAGTTGCATCGAACGCGGCGGATGCGGGGCAGGTAGCGGCGTTCCTGGTAGGACTCAGCCAACCCGGAGATCACCAACACCGGCTGCCAGTGCCGCTTGTAGACGAACAGATGCCGCCACCACGCCAGCAGACGCAGGGTGACACAGGCGCGGTAGGAGCCGGGCCAGGTGCGCCACCAGATAAGGGAGACCACGGCAGCGGTACCCCACAGGCAGGCGAGGCCGGGCCAGTCCAGCCACCACCACACCCCCGCCGACGAGGCGAGGCAGGCGACCATGACGGGGAACCGGAACGGCAGGGTGAGAAGGAACCGCACCAGCCGCCAGATCCACGAGGCCAGGACGACGATCCCGGGGGTTTCCACGATCGGTGTCGTCCACCGCACGCCCTGGGCCGGGGTGGGAAGGGTCGGGGAGGACTGAGCGGCCCCCACCTTGGGTTGGCGCATCATCGCTGGCCACCCCGCTTCTGCTTCTCGATCTGGGCCAGGAGCCGGTCACGGTCGGAGCGAGCACGGGCGGCGAAGGTCGCGGCGGCGGGGTTCTCATCCCGGTCCGCGATCGTGGCGAACACCCGGGCCTTGAAGTCGAAGAACTCCACGCGCTCGATGTCGGTGGTGGGCGGGGGGTTGGTCGCGTCCAGCAGCAGACGGACCAGTTCCGGGCCGCTCAACCCGGACAGGTCGCGGGGGTAATCGGACATACTGAAGACACCTCTTCTGAGATTTCGCAGTCGCAGGAGGGATTCAGGGGCGGCCGAGGTGTTGGAGCACCAGGCCGCCCCGCTTACATGTCGAGGGTCAGGCGGCGTCCTTCGCAGCCGGAGCGCGGCGACCACCGGCCACGCCACCGGGAGCCTTCACGCCACGGGCGCGCAGCGAGTACGCCACCCGGGGGCGGCGGCCGGAGTCGTCCACGTAGGGCATGACCGCCATCACCTCGAACTCGATCGGCCGGAACGGCAGCCCCGGGACCTCGTCCGGGAGGGTCGGGCAGACCTCGGCGGCGACCTTGACCTTGACCGACTTGGCCTTGCCGCGCGCCTCGGGGTCGGCGTCGATCACGTCCACCGCCCACAGCGGAAGCCCGCTGTCCTTGTCGAGCTGGGGCCGCTTGGTCTCGAAGTCGGTGATCGCCTCCACCCCCAACGCGAACGCACCGTGCGGGAACACCGTCCCGAACGCCACCGGCAACGCACCCTGAATAGCCATCTGAACAACCTTCCTTGTGATGTTCACTCAACTACTTGACCGGTCGAGTGGAGCCTAAGAATAACCGGCCACACTCGTCCGTACAAGTGGATATGTGGCCGGTCTTGGAGTCGCGTCTACACGGCCGGGTAGGAGTCCTCCAGTTCGTGCAGGTCACCGGGGAGCACCACCTCAGCGACGGCGATCACGTCCCCGGAGGCATCGAGTATCCGCGCGGTGATGCCCAGGACCGGAGTGCCCTCGTCCAGCCCCAGGGGTTCGCGTTCAACGCCGGTGGCCAGGCGTGCGCAGAGCCGTTCGACGACCTTGGAGGGCCGGAGCTGCTTGACCATCTGCACGTGTTCGCGTGCGCCAATGCTGATCGGCTGCGTCTCGCCCAGGTCGGTTCCCTCGGCCACGTCCAGGGGGAACCACAGGGTGACCAGCTCACTCGGTTCGCCCTCGTCCAGGACCAGGCGTTGACGCATGATCGCCGGGGAGCCCTCGGGCACACCGATCGCCTCGGCCACGGCGGCGGAGGCCGGGGCGCGTCCGGCGGTCAGGATGCGGTTGCGCTTGGCCTCCTCGGAGGCGTCGAAGGCACTGGCCCCCGCGTGGGAGCGTTCGGAGCCCTGTTGCGGGACGCCGCGCACGAAGGACCCGCGTCCGTGCTCGCGGTCGATCCACCCCTGCATGCTCAGGATCTGTAGGGCCCGCACGACCGTGGAGCGCCCGGCCCCGAACTCGCGCACCATCCGCGACTCGGAGGGAAGCATCTCCCCCACCGGATAGGTACCGTCCTCGATGCGCTCTTGGATCGCCCGCACGATCTGTACGTACTTGGGCGGAGCGAACTCCAGACTCGACATGATGTCCACCTGGTGACTCTAGTACTCGTATGGTCGAGTAGCTTACTGTTCTCGGTCGTCTCTGTCAGCAGATGGGGGCACATATGAACCCCCACCACTGGTCAGAGGACACGGCGGGAAGCACACCCCCAGGCGTGCACGTCGCCGCGAAGAAGGGACCCGCGTGCCCTGGGCCCCGTGGTCTCGAAGAGACATCAGGGCACGCGGGGGTTTGCGAAGCGCCTTGGGAAGGACCCTCAGAAGGGTCGCCAGTCCTGGGCGCGCTGGACGGTGTAGACGGTGAGGTTGTCCACCGTCGCCCCGCACACCGCCCGGCGTTCGGACTCCACCAGTGCCGCCGCAACCAGCGCCACGTCATGCCGGGCAGCCGTCTCGGGAGCCGAGAGCACCGGGGGCACGACCCGGCGGACATGGTTGCACGCCGCCCCGCCCGCGTCGTGGCAGAGCCCGACGACGTAGGACAGCCGCAGACGCCGCAGCGCGAGGGACGCGGGCAGCACGCACCGGTACCGCTCCACCAGCGGGGTTCCGTCCGGGCCGGTGGAAAGGGCTTCGTAGGTGATGGAGTCCCAGTCCTCGGCGGAGACGCGCACCCGCACGCCCTGTTCCCGCGCCCAAGCCGTCAGGGTCTCCCGGTCGGCGATCGGAGTGGAGGGTTCGGTGGTCATCGCCGCACCGCCCCGACCGCGATGGCCGTGCGCACCAGGTCACGCAACTCGGCCATGTCGTCGAGGGCGGGAGTCGAACGCGCGATCTGCATCAGCAGGTCGATCCCCCGCCGGTCCCGTTCGGCCCGCTGCGCGCGGCGCCGGTGCTCCAGGTGGGCGTAGGGGCCGCGTTGGAGGGAGTAGGCGCGGGGGTCGCCCGTGTCCATCACGATGGGGTCCGGCGCGGGCCACAGCTCCGCCCGCGCGGGTGCGGGCAGGTAGTAGGCCCGGGGGCCGGTGCGGTGGTGCCTGCCGTGTCGTTTCGGTCGAATCAGAGTCACCCAAGCCCGAATCAGGGCGATAAGGTCGCTCACGTCAGCCTGCTTTCCTCAGGTTGGCCGCGCCCCCGGACGCCTTCCACCGCGTCGCGGGGGTCTGTCGTGTCATGGGTCAGCAGGCGAGACCACTGCCGTGGGACGGAGACGCCATGGTGGAGACCTGTCCCGTCCCCTTGCAGAAGGGGCACATCGCGGTACGCCTGGTCGGCTCCGTATCGGAGGGGACCCGAACGACGACCAAGCGCCGAGGGCGGACGGACTTCCAGCCCCGTCCGCGACATGACCTGCACGTGGTTGCGCTGCTGCTGTCCATGAGGCCAACAATCCCGATTCGGATTCCCGAAACCCATTCCTCCTCGGGATGACAAGGGGGGATACTGGCCGTCCCCCCTGCACTCGCACCGCCGAGGAGTCACGATGCCGGGCCACCCGACGAGCCGGATCACCATCCCGTCGTGGGCATGGGAACGCGAGCACACGGCGGAGTTCCTGAGAAGGCGCGATGTCCAGGCACTTTTCCGGTTCGGGCGCCAGTACGGCGGTGCGAGCCAGATGGCGATCTCGGCGGCGACCGGCCTCTCACAGGGGCGGGTGAGCGAGGTACTGAACGGCCGCAAGACCGTCACGGCCTTCGAGGTGTACGAACGGATCGCCGACGGCTTCGGGATGCCCGACCGCGCGCGGATGCTGTTCGGCCTTGCACCGAAGAACCCCGGCACGTTCACTGGATCCGACAGCGCGGAGTCCTCGGCACCACCGAGGCGACCCGCACCCAGGAGCCCGGGCCCGGGGGAGGATGAGAAGGTGCGACGTCGCGCATTCGTCGGACTGGCCGGAACCGCCCTGTTCCAGGCCACCACAGGTTCAGTGCTGGACATGGACGAGATCGCCGCAGCACTCACCAGGTACGCGGGAGGTCGTCGGTCGACTGTGCGAGCGGCGACGAGTCTCGGCGAGCTCGCCAAACGGACGCACGCGGCCAAGGCCGGATACCAGGCGTGCCATTACACGGCGGTGGCCAAGCGGCTACCCGAGCTGCTGCGCGGCCTGGATGACGCGGTGTCCGGTGTCGAAGACGACGACCTCTCCCGGGTGCACGCGCTTCGGGCGGAGGCGTACCACGTGGCGGCGAGTCTCCTGCTCAAGTGCGAGGAGCGCGGTTTGTCCTACCTCGCGGCAGACCGAAGCATGCGCGCGGCCGAGGCGAGCGAGAGCCCCGCGGTCGTGGGTGCGAGCGCCAGGGCGTTCACCCGGGCGCTGATGCGTGAGCGCCACTACAAGGCGGCGACGGAACTGGCGACGAGCACCGCCGAACGGGTGGACAGCGCCACGGACGAGGCCACGCCGGAATCCCTGTCGGTGTACGGGTCGCTTCTGCTGAGCGGTGCGGTCTCGGCGGCCAAGCGCGAAAACCGGGGCCAGGCGCTCAGCCTGCTTGACGAGGCCAGCGACGCGGGTGAACGGCTCGGCGGGGATTTCAACTACCAGTGGACTGCCTTCGGACCGACCAACGTCCTGCTGCACCGGGTGAGCGCGGCAGTCGAGTTGGGCGACGCGGGCAGCGCGATCGACTACGCGCGCCAGGTGCGGTTGGACAACATCGACGTGATGGAACGCCGGGTGACGCTGTTCATCGACGCGGCGCGTGCGTACCAGCAGTGGGGCAAGACCGAGCACGCCTACCACGCGTTGCGCAACGCCGAGGAGATGGCGAGCGAGGAACTGACCGCCCGTCCGGTGGTGCACCAGTTGATCAACGACATCCGTACCCGGGCGAGTGGTCACCTGTACGACAACGTCAGCGAACTAGCGGAAAGGGTCGGTGCCTGACTCAGTGAGTGAGCGGAAGACTCTCTACGTGGTGGTGTGCGCGGCAGGTCCGGCTTCGGATGTCGGCAAGCTGGTCGATCTGGCACAGGAGCAGGGTTGGACCGTTCAGGTCATGGCCACGCCAGCGGCGGTGGGTTTCATCGACGTCGAGGCGCTGGAGAAGCAGACCGGCAGGCCGGTGCGTAGCCAACATCGCGCTCCGGGAGGCCCGCGTTCTCCCAAGGCGGACGCCATCATCATCGCCCCGGCCACCTTCAACACGATCAACAAGCTGGCCAACGGGATCGCCGACAACTACGCCCTAGACGTGGTGAACGAGGCCATCGGCCTCGGCGTACCGACAGTCATCCTCCCGTTCGTGAACTCGGCCTACGCCAAACGAGCACCCTTCCAAAGAAGCATAAGAAATTTACAAGATGAGGGACTTATAATCCTGATTGGCCCTGGACTATTCGAACCCCACCCGCCACAGAGTGGAAAAAAACACAGCCTTCCATGGAAGTCAACACTAACTTCAATATCGAGTCAATTAAAATAATATATTTTAGAATCCGCCAATGGGCGACAGAAGGCTCGACCGTGCAAATACGGGCAAATGACCTAAAGGAGGAAAATTGAAGGGCAGCACTCCGCAGCACTACACAATAGCAGATTTCCTTAAATGGAATGACGACCATGAGCTTGTACTAAATCCAAAGTTCCAACGCGGACCAGTATGGCCCTCAGCGGCTAGGACTTATCTGATTGACTCTATTATCAGAGGATACCCCATACCCAAACTCCTCATTAGGACAAAAGTGGATAGAGCTACACGGCGCACCATTAGAGATGTAGTTGACGGGCAACAAAGGCTCCGCACAATAATTGATTTCGCCTCTGACAAACTGGTCCTAGGCCCCAAGGCGGGAGAGTTCAAAGGGAAAAGATACCGCGACCTGGAAGACGAACAGCAGGATGACTTCTTGTCCTATAAGTTGACATGCGAGCAGCTCATCAATGCAAGCGACGAAGATGTGCTCGAAGTTTTTGTAAGAATCAACTCCTACGCTGTCCCTGTAAACGAGCCTGAGCTTCGAAATGCTCGTTTTGATAATGCATTTAGCGATCTTGTTAAGAATATTGTCCGACGAGTTACACCCGTATGGGAAGCTGGCGTCATCTCCCCGCGTGAGCGCGTAAGGATGGCAGACCAATCCACTATTGCTGAAGTAATCGGATACTTCATCGAAGGTGTGAGAGATGGCGGAGAGTCCCAGATCACAAAGATATACGAGAATCACAAAGACGACTCATTGGAAGATCTTCCTCCCCAGGAAAAAGTGACTAACGTATGCCTAGAAACTGCCCAACTACTGGAAGACCTAGCCAACGAACCGATCGCACAAAGACCACACTTTCTAATGCTAGCGGCAGCAGTTATGTATGCGAAAAACGAACTCCCAGAAGGAAAAATAGACTTTAGTAGAATCCCCCCAAAAGAGAACCTACTCCGAAACAAGGATAATGCTGTCAATAGCCTAAAAGAGTTGAACATCGCATTCTCAACACCACTGGAAGATCTCCCTAGCAATCTGAACCTATTTGTCGATGCGCGCTCAACTACACAACGCATGCGAAGTCGACAAACACGTTTTGAATACTTCTGCCGCGCACTGACAGGAGAATCATTTTTCTAGCGTCCCATGACCAAGAAATTAAGCGACTGCGTCAGCGAATTTAAGTCAGAAATAAATCAGATAGAAAGCCTCTTCCTCTCGGGAGAAAACCCGACCAAGGTCCTTGCTTTCCAAGTTCCCTACTCCCCACTAATTGACGGCTGCATAGTTTCACTCTGGGACGCCTGGAATAGATATATCCGAAGTTTATTCCTGGCGAGCTGTTCGGGAGAAGTAGTCGGCCTCTCCGGCACACGCTACAAGCCCCAAAAACCCCTAAGCGAAGCAACAGCGCTATCAATTCTAAAAAAAGAATCTAAAAAGAAAGGAAGTTCGTTTCGAACAATAGATGGGGAACCAAGTTGGTACAAGGTTCAGTCCTTGGCTGACATAGGGAACGCACTGGGCATCACCAACAATAACGTTATACTTGCATCAATATCTTCTTCTTCTGTAGAAATAGAAAGCGGACAAAGCATCCCCAATCCACTTGAGGAGATAAGAAACATAAGAAATTTTATCGCCCACAAAAATAGCAACACCTTATCCAGAGCGCAAAAATACATGACACCTGGAACCATTGAAGTATCCATTCATTGCCACCAGAAAACATTCGGAGGAATTGCAAGGTTTAGCTCATGGGTCGATACAATGGATTCCATAGCCGAAGCCGCCGCCGAGTAAATATATAAATAATCTCACGCGACTAGCAGAGTGCCGATTTGTGCTATAAGAGATCAAGGCGACGGCGCAAGCGCCGTCGCAGCGGCCTCCGGCCGCGCTCGGGCTACGGGCTGACGCCCGGTCCCGAGCGCGGCCAACGGCCGTACTACTTGGCATCATGACGCGGCCCGCAGACGAACGGTTGCCGTTCGGACGAAATCGGTTGATGACGTGCTCAGATCCCGAGGCACCCGGTAGCGGAGTACGACTGTCTTGGGCGGTCGCCACCAGCGCTACCGGGCACCTCGGCCCGAAACCGTGGTGACCCTCCGCTGTGGCCGGGGTGTATAGCTGGTTCATCAAGTGGGCCGGACAGGTCCCACCGAACCGGGCTATTGGAAGGACGGCACGAGTGGTCACGGAGCCGGACAGCTTCCTCAGTAGTCGAACGCTCGGCCTGGCCCCAGGAGACCTTGTGCGGATCAAGGTCACGAGCCACGAGCCGTGGGGAGTCCTGGTCCAGATCATCGGTCACGAACACATCGGCGCATCAGTGGACGGGGGTGTCATCGACTCCCCACACCCACGGGCCGAACCCGAGGACTACCCGGCCATCGGAACCGAGACGAGCGCCGTCGTCGCCCGAATACGGGAAGACGGTAAGCCACCATGGGTCTACCTCTCCATGCTCAACGCCGACGTCTTCCGACCCTCCATGCGAACCGAGCAGTAGTCCCGGCTCCGTGCCACACGGAGCAGGCAAAGCCGGGGAACCATGGGGAATCACGATCAGACAGCCCACATCAGCGTGGGCAGGAGAGGCGCGAGGTCAGCTACCAGAGGCGTTCTCGGCTTCCCAAGCTAAGGACGTCACCGCCATCCGTGCATGCAGCCAGGACCGCAGGAGCACGCTCCACTGCATCGCACATTCATCGCACATGGCTCCGGGAAGGGGCCGGAAACGCTGAGAAGCCCTCGGAACATCCGTGCAGGTCACAAGGCGTTTCGTCGGTTTGTCGACAGGTCGTCAAGGCCCCTCGGCACAACGGGACTTCGTGGGTTCAAATCCCACACCCTCCGCAGTGACCGGGGGCAGGTGGGCCCGGGCCCACCTGCCCCCGGCGTTTCCGGGATCGGGGCCGGTCCTGGTGTCGTGGGGGCGGAAGCGGACGGCGGGAAAGGAGCATGTCCCCCGTGGCCGACTACCAGCCGATTCGTCGTTTTGTCGACAGATGGTTAAGGCACCCAACGCGACGGGATTCCGCAAGCTCACATTCCCTGACCCCACCGGCCCTCGGCTCTGCCCAGAGCCCTCCGGCCCCTGCGCGGGGAGTTCGACGGAAAGCCCTCGCCAACCAACCAGTGCCCGACCGCCCTGGTGACGTGTCGACATGTCGCCGCATCGTTCCGATGCTGCTGGGCAGGGTGCAAACCATGATCGGACGACTGCACACCATCGCCCTGGACTGCCCCGACCCCGGCGCGCTCGCGGACTTCTACGCCGAACTGCTCGGGCTCCCCGTCACCAAGCGCGAGGAGCACTGGGTTGTGGTCGGGGAGGAGTGGCCGCGGCTCGCCTTCCAGCACGCGCCCGACCACAAGGCCCCGGCGTGGCCGGACCCCGAGCGGCCCCAGCAGGCGCACCTCGACGTCTGGGTGGAGGACATCGAGGCGGCCGAGGAGCGCGTGCTGGCGCTCGGGGCGCGCAGGCTCGCGGTCGCCGAGGACGACCCCCGCGACCTGTTCCGGGTCTACGCCGACCCCGCCGGGCACCCGTTCTGCCTGGAGTACGCCGCCGAGGGCGTCTGAACCCGCGAAGACTCCTGAACCCGCCCGAGGGCGCCCGGACCAGTGTCCCCGGCTACTCCCCGGCTACTCCTCCTCGGCGTGGTGCGGAAGGATCACCACCGGGATCTCGGAGTGGTGCAGCACGCCCTGGCTGACCGAGCCCAGGAGCAGTCCGCGCACGCTCCCCCGGCCCCGGGAGCCCACCACGATCGCGTCGGCCCCCTCGGCGGCCCCGATCAGCGCGTTGACCGGGCTGTCCTGGGTGCGCACCACGCTGACCTCGAAGTCGAGGTCCTCGCGCCGCCTGCCGGTGACGTCGAGCAGCATCTCGCCCACCAGCTCCTCGGACTTGCGGTCGAACAGCTTCTCCTGGGGCTCGTATCCCATGGAGGTCATCGCGATCGGGTCGTAGGGGTAGGGCACCTCCCAGCTGTTGACCACGACGAGTTCGCCGCCGCTCTCCCGCACCAGGTCCACGGCCAGGCGCAGCGCCCGGCGGGCGTTCCTGGAACCGTCCACGCCGACCACGACCCGGCCGAGCGAGGTCGTCGCGGGGCTGCCCCCGTGCGAGGGCACCACCACGACCGGGCAGGCCGCCTGGGCGGCCACGCGGATGCTCACCGAGCCCACGAACACCGACGCGAACGTGCCCAGGCCCCGTGTGCCGAGCACGAGCACGTCGTGCGTCCGGCTGTGGCTCAGCAGCGCCAGCGGCGGCTCCTCCAGGGCGGTCTCGGTCTCCACCGTCACCGACGGCCGGACACGGCGCACGTGCTCCGCGGCCTTGGTGAGCACCTCGTCGGCCTGGTCCGAGATCTCCGCGGTGGGGTCGAAGCGGGCGGGCACGGAGCCGGCCGACACGATCAGCGGCATTCCCAGCGCGTGGACGGCCCGCAGCGGCACGCCCCTGCGCTCCGCCTCGGCGGCCGCCCACTCCAGCGCCGCCCGCGAGTGGTCGGAGCCGTCGACGCCGACCACGACCCTGGGCGAGTGCTCCTCGTTGCTTGGCATGGTTCCCCCCTTGGTAACGCTGTCCATCATCGCCGGGGAGGGCGGCCGTCCCCCGGAACGGCGCGGCTCCGCGTCGGGCCGCCCGCTCTTCCCGAACCGCTCTTCTCCCCCGGGCCCTTCCTCCCGCTCGTCCGCCCCTCCCCGCCGGTCACTCGTCCTCCGACAGCGGCGGGAGGACGGCCACGGGCACCGGCGCGTGCCGCAGCACCCCCTGGCTGACCGAACCCATCACCAGCCCCCGTACTCCTCCGCGTCCGCGCGAGCCCACCACCAGCAGGTCCGCGTCCCGCCCCGCCTCCAGGAGGGCGTCCACGGGGTTGGCCTGCGTCCGGACCGCGCTGATCTCCAGGTGCTCGGTCCTCTCGTCGACCACCTCCGCGAGCAGGCCCGCGACGATCTCCTCGGACCGGCGGTCGAACGCCTCCTCGTGCAGGGCCCGGGCGTCGGCGGCCAGCGACCCGGTGTCCGCGGGAAGCGGCACCTCCCAGCTGTTGACCACCACGACCTCCGAGCCGCTCACCAGCGCCTCGTGGAGGGCGAAGCGCAGCGCGCGGCGGGAGGACTCGGACCCGTCCACGCCCGCCACGACGCGGCCGCGCCGCGGCGGCGGCCTCTCCTGGTCGGGGACGACCACCACGGGACAGGGTGCGTGGGAGGAGGCGCGCACGCTGACCGAGCCCAGCATGATCGCCCGGACCCCGCCCAGGCCCCGCGACCCCACCACGACGACGTCCTCGGGCAGGGCGTCGTTGAGCAGGACCGCGGGCGCGTCCTCCGGCGCCAGGACGGTCACCACGTCCAGGCCGGGCCGGGCACGGTGCGCGTACGCGGCGCCCGCGGTGAGCAGGTCGTGCCCCGCCTCCCGCTGGTCCTCGACGGCCACGCGCCCGGCCGCCCCGTAGGCGCCGATCACCACCGGCATCCCGAGGCCGTGCACGATCCGCAGCTGTGTGCCGCGCCTGGCCGCCTCCTCGGTCGCCCAGACCAGGGCGGCGTGGGAGGCGGGCGTGCCGTCCACGCCGACCACGACCGCGGGCGGGCGTTCCTGTGTGTTCATCCCCAACCCCTTCCCCCTCGTCCTTCCCCTGTCCGAAAGCGGGCTCCGGAAAACGGGGCGGGGTGGAGGAAGGGGCCGCGCACCGCGCCCGTGGTCACCTCTGCCAGGCGAACGCCTCCCCGACCGACGCGGCCAGCTGGAGGTAGGCGTCCCGCGTGGCGGGGGCGAGCCGTTCGAGGTCCACCTCCGCGCCCTCCTCCAGGTGCCCGTCCCAGGGCACCCGCACCACGTCGCGGCACCGCCCGGCGAAGTGCTCCTCCAGCCGGTTCAGATCCACGCTGCTCTTGCTGTCGGAGCGCACCATCGACAGCACCACCACGGCGTTGCGGACGAGGGAGCCGTGGCCGTGCGCCTCCAGCCAGTCCAGGGTGGCGCTGGCGCTGCGGGCCCCGTCCACGGAAGCCGAGCTGACCAGGACGACCTGGTCGGCCAGCCCCAGCACCCCGCGCATCGCCGAGTGCAGCAGACCGGTGCCGCAGTCGGTGATGCAGATGGAGTAGAAGTGCTCGACGATCCGGGCGACCTCCCGGTAGTCGGCGTCGCTGAAGGCCTCGGAGACCGCAGGGTCGCGGTCGGAGGCCAGGATCTCCAGTCGGCTGGGCGCCTGCGAGGTGAACCCGCGGATGTCGGCGTAGCGCGACACCAGGTGGCGCTCGTTGAGCAGGTCGCGGATGGTCGCCGCGGTCTCCAGCCGCACCTTGTCCGACAGCGTGCCGCGGTCGGGGTTGGCGTCCACCGCGAGCACCCGGTCGCCGCGCAGGGAGGCCAGCGTCGCGCCGAGGGCGACCGTGGTGGTCGTCTTGCCGACCCCGCCCTTGAGGCTGAGCACGGCCACCCGGTGGTGTCCGGCCGCCACGGGTGTGCTCGCGCGGGCCACCAGTTCGCGCTGGCGCAGCACCTTGGCCGACTCCCCCGGGTTGACCAGTCCCAGGGTGGCGGCGTGCACGGCCCGGCGCCACCCGCCGCTGGGGCCCTGGCGCCGGTTGCGCACGAGGGTGGCCGCGTTGAGCGCGTCGGAGGTCTGCCGCTCCTGTTCGGGGCGCCGGTCCGGTGAACCCTGGGGAGCGGGCGGGGGCGGTGGCGGCGCGAGGTCGGCCCGGGGCCCGGTGAGCGCGGACGGCGGCTCGGGGGTCCGGAGCGGTGCCGGACGGACGGGCTCGCCCGGTGGCGGCGCGGACCGGAACGGGCCGGAGTCCTCGCCCAGCCACGCGCCCAACCCCGTGTCCCGCGCGGATCGGGGACCGGAGTCCGGGCCGGGCCCGTTGTCCCCCGGTCCCCGGACGGGGCTCGAACCGGGCCCCCGGAAGGAGAACGGACCCGATCCCGTCGGACCAGATCCCGTCTCCGTCCCCGTCGGAACCGGTCCCGTGGTCCGCGGTCCGCCGTGCGCGTCGTCGCGCTCGTTCTCCAGGGGAGGCAGCTGCTCCGGTTCGGGCACGTCGGGGTCGCGGCGCGGCCTGCGGGGCGCCAGCGGGTCCTCGCCCGGACGGGTGGGGCGCTGGAGGCGCTGCCGCTGGGGGCGCTGCGGGCGTCTGCGCGCGGCCCCCGGCACTAGGCGGACCGTGCCCTCCTCCTCGCCGTCTTCGGTGTCGGCGTCGTCCTCGGCAGCGGCGGCGGTCTCGGCAGCCTCCGAACCCGCCAGGAACTCCGAGGCCCCGGAGGCCCGCGGGGGCAGCAGAGGCCTGGACGTTCCGGAAGACCCGGGAACGCCGGAGTCCTCAGGAGTCTCAGGAGGACCAAAAATCCCAGGAGCGCTAGAAGGCTCAGAAGTCACGGAAGAGGGCGGAAGAACCTCGGTCTCGGGTTCCTCCGGCAGGCCCTCCGGTTCGGGGACAGCGGAAAGCCCCGAAGGCTCGGGATCACCGGAGGCCGACCTCTCCAGCTCCCCGCCTACCGCCTCCGCCCCACCCGCTCCGCCCGGCGGGGACGGCGTATGGTGCCCCGCGCCCGGCAGCGGTGTGTCCTCGGGCAGCCTGGCGTAGGGCGGCGGAGGCGGCGCCTCGCCCTCGAAGCCGCCGAACCACTGGTCGTGGGGCGAGGGCTCGGGCGCGGTCGGCCCCGGCGCGGCGGCGTCCGGGTCGTACTCCTCCGGGTCACCCGCCGAGCGGTCCGGTTCGACGTGCTCCCCGGCCGCGGGTCCGGGGCCCGTCTCAGAGCTTCGACCCGACCCGTTGTGTTCCTGGTGTGCCACCGGAGTTCTCCTGCTTGAAGGGGGCGTGCTGTGGAGGGAGGGATACCCCAGCGGGGAAGAGACGGGATCCGCTCCCTGGGATCACTCTTACCCGCCCGGCCCCACCGAAGCATCCTTACGAGCAGGTGAACAGAGGAATCCGTTGCCTGCCGAGGAACCTCCCCGGGTACTGTCTGGCTCATGCACGCGATCCGTATCAGTGAACCGGGCGGACCCGAGGTCCTGGCCTGGACCGAGGTTCCCGACCCCGTCCCCGGCGAGGGGGAGGTCCTGGTGGACGTGGCCGCGAGCGCGGCCAACCGGGCCGACGTCTCCCAGCGCCAGGGCAACTACCCGCCCCCGCCCGGCGCCTCCGAGTACCCCGGGCTGGAGTGCTCGGGCACCGTCGCCGCGCTCGGCCCCGGCACCGAGGACTCGGGCTGGTCCGTGGGCGACCGGGTGTGCGCCCTGCTGTCCGGGGGCGGCTACGCCGAGAAGGTCGCCGTCCCGGTGGGCCAGCTGCTGCCTGTCCCCGAGGGCGTGGACCTGGTGGAGGCCGCCGCGCTGCCCGAGGTGGCCTGCACCGTGTGGTCCAACCTGGTGATGGTCGGCGGCCTGCGCGCCGGGGAGACCGTCCTGGTCCACGGCGGCGGCAGCGGCATCGGCACCTTCGCGGTCCAGTTCGCCCGTGCCCTGGGCGCCCGGGTGGCGGTCACGGCGGGCAGCCGGGAGAAGCTGGAGCGCTGCCGTGAACTGGGCGCGGAGATCCTCATCAACTACAAGGAGGAGGACTTCACCGAGCGCATGCGCGAGGCGGGCGGCGCCGACCTCGTCCTCGACATCATGGGCGGCTCCTACCTGGACGCCAACCTGCGCTCACTGGCCACCAACGGCCGCCTGGTGATCATCGCGCTGATGGGCGGGCGCCGCGCCGAGGCCGATCTGGGGCGTATGCTCGCGAAGAGGCTCTCCGTCCACGCGACGACCCTGCGTTCCCGCCCCCTGGAGGAGAAAGCGGCCATCGTCTCGGGAGTACTCGAGCAGGTGTGGCCGTTGGTAGAACAGGGAGTCGTCCGCCCCGTCGTCGACCGCTCGGTCCCGATGCGGAACGCGGCGGAGGCGCACCGCGTCATGGAAACGAGCGCGCACACCGGAAAGATCCTTCTTCCCCGTTGACGGCGTGCCGGTGACATCCACGTAAGGGGACTGATGAGCAGCGCAGAGAACCCGGACGAGCAGGCTCGGATCCTGGTCATGGGAACCGACCGCGACGGGGACGGCGAGGAGGGCGCGGAGGAGCCGCGCACCCTCGCCGACATGGTGGAGCAGCCCGCCAAGGTGATGCGGATCGGCAGCATGATCCGGCAGCTCCTGGAGGAGGTCAAGGCCGCTCCGCTGGACGAGGCGAGCCGGGCCAGGCTCAAGGAGATCCACACCTCGTCCATCAAGGAGCTGGAGGACGGTCTGGCCCCCGAGCTGATCGAGGAGCTGGAGCGGCTGACCCTGCCGTTCGCTGAGGGCGCGGCCCCCAGCGACGCCGAGCTGCGCATCGCGCAGGCGCAGCTGGTGGGCTGGCTGGAGGGGCTGTTCCACGGCATCCAGACCACCCTGTTCGCCCAGCAGATGGCGGCCCGCGCCCAGCTGGAGAACATGCGCAAGGCCCTGCCGCCCGGCATCGCGGGTCTTCAGGCCCAGGGGCCCGGCGCCCCCGGCGGCCTGGACGAGGAGCGGCACGGCTCCGGTCCGTACCTGTAGCACCGAGCGAGGAGCCCGCCCCCGGCCGGGGGCGGGCTCCTCGCGTGTCCGGTGCCGGGGCCGCCGGTCCCGGGTGTCCGGATACCGGGGGCCGGGCGCCTACCTGCCCTTGGCGATCGGCTCCAGGACGTCGCGGCCCAGGTAGGGGCGCAGCGCCTCGGGGACCACCACGGAGCCGTCCTCGCGCTGGTGGTTCTCCAGGATGGCGACGATCCAGCGGGTGGTGGCCAGCGTGCCGTTCAGGGTGGCGGCGAAGCGGGGCTTGCCGTCCTCGTCCCGGAACCGCACGTTGAGGCGGCGGGCCTGGAACTCGGTGCAGTTGGAGGTGGAGGTCAGCTCCCGGTAGGTCTCCTGGGTGGGGACCCACGCCTCGCAGTCGTACTTGCGGGCGGCGCTGGTGCCCAGGTCGCCGCCGGCGATGTCCACCACGCGGTAGGGCAGCTCCAGCTTGTCCAGCATCTCCCGCTCCCAGGCGAGCAGCCTCTTGTGCTCCTCGTGCGCCTGGTCGGGGTGGGTGTAGACGAACATCTCCACCTTGTTGAACTGGTGGACGCGGATGATGCCGCGGGTGTCCTTGCCGTAGGAGCCCGCCTCGCGGCGGAAGCACGGCGACCAGCCGATGTAGCGGTTGGGCAGGGCGTCGGCGGGCAGGATCTCCCCCGAGTGGTACCCGGCCAGCGGCACCTCGGAGGTGCCCACGAGGTAGAGGTCGTCGGCGGGCAGGTGGTAGACCTCGTCGGCGTGCGCGCCGAGGAAACCGGTGCCCTCCATGGTCTCGGGCCGCACCAGCACCGGCGGGATCATCGGCGTGAAGCCCGCCTGGACGGCCTGGTTCATGGCCATGTTGAGCAGCGCCAGCTCCAGCTGGGCGCCCACGCCGGTGAGGAAGTAGAACCGGGCCCCGGAGACCTTGGCGCCCCGCTCCATGTCGATGGCGCCGAGCATCTCGCCCAGCTCCAGGTGGTCGCGCGGGGTGAAGTCGAACGAGCGCGGGGTGCCGACGGTCTCCAGAATCCTGAAGTCGTCCACGCCGCCCTCGGGCGCGCCCTCCTCCACGAGGTTGGGCACGCCGGACAGGAGGGCGTCCAGCTCGTCGGCGAGGCGGCCGGCCTCGGCCTCGGCCTCCTTGACCTCGGCGGCCAGCGCCTTGGCGCGGGTCAGGAGTTCCTCGCGCTCCTCCGGGGAGGCCTTGGAGACGGACCTGCCCACGCTCTTCTGCTCGGCGCGCAGGGTCTCGAACCGGGACAGCGCGGAACGGCGGTCGGCGTCGAGCCCGAGCAGGCGGTCGGCGACGGAGGGGTCCTCCCCCCGTGCCCGCTGCGAGGCGCGGAGTCGTTCGGGGTCTTCTCGAAGAGCGCGAAGGTCGATCACGTCTTGCAGGTTACCGTCCGGGCTCCATCCTCCCGACATCTTTTCCGCAACCGCGTCATGGATGCCCGGTGACCTCGTCATTCTTATGAAAGACCGAGGAGGGGGACGATCGTGAAGCCGTTGAACGAGATGACCGCGGAGGAGCTCGCGTGCGTGCTGGAGGTGTTGGGGGCGACGCGTCCTGAGGACTTCGCGCTGAGGCTGGCGCTGTGCCTGGAGCTGGACCGCGCGGACGCGGGGGAGGAGGTCCGCCGGGGCGCCCCGAGGGAGGCGGCCCGGGTCTGAGGAGCGCCGCTCCCGGGGACCCGGAGGCCGACAGGCCTGGGGAGCGGGAACCCGGGGGCCGGGCGGGGCGGGCGGCCAGCGGTCGGGGCCGCCCGCGCCCACGCGCTACGGCGAGGGGAGCCGTTCGCGGAGCCGGGCCCCGGCCTCAGTCGACCTGACCGGCGCGGATGCGCGCCAGCCACTGCTCGGCCTCAGCGAAGTCGGCGTCGGTGGCCGGTCGGGGCCGCAGCGGCGGGTCGTTCTCGGTGGTCCGGCCGCTGCGCGGGTAGCTGCCCAGGAAGCGCACGTCCCGGCACACCCGCCGGATGCCCATGAGGGCCTCGCCGACCCGGGCCTCGGCCACGTGTCCCTCGGCGTCGATGCAGAAGCAGTAGCTGCCGAGCCGGTCGCCGGTGGGGCGCGACTCCAGCCGGGTGAGGTTGACCCCGCGCACGGCGAACTGGTTGAGCACCTCGATCAGGGCACCGGGGTGGTCGTCGGCGATGAAGGCGACGAGCGAGGTCAGGTCGGCTCCGGTGGGCCCGGGCAGGACGCCGGGCCGGGACAGGTAGATGAAGCGGGTGGCCGCGTCGGAGCGGTCGCCGATACCGGAGGCCAGGGCGTGCAGGCCGTAGCGCTCCCCGGCGATCACGGCGCAGATGGCCGCGTCGTAGGGCGCGCCGGGCTCGGAGACGGCGCGCGCGGCGGCGGCCGTGGAGGAGACGGTGTGCGTGTCCGCGTCGGGCAGGTTGCGGGAGAGCCAGCCCCGGCACTGGGCGAGGGCGTGGGGGTGGGTGGCCACCCGCTTGACGTCCTCCAGCACCGTCCCGCCCCGCGCGAACAGGGAGAACTCGACCGGGACCGCGGTCTCGCCGGTGACGAGGAGCGGGTCGCCGTTGACGAGTTCGGCGATGGTCGCGGTGACACCGCCCTCGACCGAGTTCTCCAGGGGGACGACTCCGCCGTCGACCGCGCCGGAGCGGACCGCGTCGAAGACCGCGGCTACCCCCTCGCAGGGAACGCGGGCCTCGTCGGGCGCGTCCGGACGCAGGTTGCGCAGTGCGGCTTCGGTGAAGGTGCCCTCGGGGCCGAGGTAGGCGTAGCGGTTGGGCATAACACCAGGCTATACGGACCGGTGCGCCGGGGGCGGCGGTTCGGGACACGACGCGGGCCCGGGGCCGGGGCCGGGCCGGAGTCCGGGCCGCGTCGGAGCAGTCATCCGCGCGCCTCCGGCGCGGGGGCCTCCGCCTCCCGGGTGCCCTCCCCGCCGGTCCCCTCGTCGGTCGGGGCCTCCGGGCGCGGCTCGGCGGCCGTCGCGGTCCCGGTGGCCGAAGTCCCCGTGCTCCCCGCCGCGGCGGCGGAGGGCCCCGGCCGCACCGTGACGTTGGCGGAGGCGATGGGCCTCGCCGCTCCGACACCCGACCGCACGGCCTGGACGGGGGGCCGACGGTCGGCGCCGGCGCGCCCGATGGTCCTGCGGATCACGGAGACGAGGCCGCGGGGCTCCTGCTCCTCCCGGCCGCCGCCCGGGACTGCCGGGTTGAACGAGGCTGCCGGAGCGGTTGAGGCGGGCCGGACGGCCGAGACTCCCGTGCCGGTTGAGGCCGGCATGACCTCGGAAGCCTCTCGGCTGTCATCCGCGACGGGCTCGGTGGCGCGGGCCGTCCGTGCTGACGGGCCCGCCGGAGCCGGTTCCGCGTTCTCCCGGGTCGCGCCCGTGCCGTTCGGGGCGACTGAGGCTGCCGGAGCGTCTTCCACGTCCTCCCGACCGTCGTCCGCGACGGACGGGACGGCTGAGGTTGTCGGAGCGGCCGAGGCGGTCCGGGCAGCCGAGTCGCCCGTACCGGTTGAGGCTGCCGGGTGGGCCTCGCGCCGCTCCCGGTCCGATCCCTCGTCAACCGCCTCCGCGCCCTCACGCGCGCCCCGCTCCTCGTCCCGGGCTGGCGGGGACCCGGGTTCCTCCCGAGGCGCGGACGGAGTCACCGGCCGGCCCCCGGCGGAGGAAGCCGCCCGCGCCGGGGGGCCTCCCGCGGTCGCGGCGGCGCCGACGCCCTCCCCCAGGCGTGCCGACCGGACGACCCGGTACTCCTCCGGGCTGAGCAGGGTGTCGCACTCCCCGCCCACCACCGCCTTGGCGTAGGTGCGCGACTCGGTGCGCCCGTTGATGGAGGTGACGACGACGCCGTCACCCTCGCTGTTGAGCAGCGCCAGGGAGAAGGAGCGGGCGCCCGACATCTCCTCCAGGGCGTCGTAGTGGAGCACCGCCACGTCGCGCACGGCGAAGGGGTCCACGCCCGAGGCGCTGACCGCGGCCGCCCGCTGGGCGAGTGCCTGGGACTCGCTGCCGACCGCACGGGTCCTGGACAGCGCGTGCCAGCCGAGGGCGAGCGCGCCCAGTCCCGAGAGCATTCCCGTCAAAGCCAGGATCGTAGTGAACACGGAGCGAGCGTATAGCTACACACTGCACCCATGTGGCTACTTCGGGCGGTTTCTCCAAGTCATGTGCCCGATTTTGCGGGACAGTTGCCGTCCCGCCGTGCGTGTGCGCTCACGGGTCCGCTCCCACCCGCGCCGCACGGTGGGCCGCAGCTCGCGCACCGCCAGGGCACGGGCCACGTCCGCGAACTGGTGGGCACGGTGCAGCTGCGCGCGCAGGTCGGTGCCGGTGGCCCGGTGCTCCAGCGGCACCTCCACCTCCAGCACCCGGTAGCCCGCCCGCAGCACGTCGATGGTCAGGCCGGTCTCCACGCCGAAGCCGGGGGCCAGCGGCCTGGCCGCCTCGAAGGCCGCGCGCGTGAGGCAGCGCTGGCCGTTGAGGGGCTGCTCGGGCTCCCACCCGGTGGCCTTGCGGACGCCGCCGCGCGCGAGGCGCACCACGAACCCGTGGCCGCCCAGGCGCATGCGGGTCGCGGGGAAGAGGGCGATGGTCATGTCGGCCTTGCCGTCGCGGACCGGTTCGACGAGCGGCGCCGCCTCCGCGGCGGTCGCCTCCAGGTCGGCGTCCAGGAACAGCAGGTGTCGGGGGGAGCGCGGGGACCCGTCCCCCGCCTCGTGCTCCTCGATGAGCCGGACGCCCTCCGCACCCGTCTCCATCGCGGCCCCCTTGCCGCGGTTGCGGCTGTGCCTGATCACCCGGGCCCCGGCGTCGAGCGCGAGTTCGGCCGTGCGGTCGGCGGAGCCGTCGTCGACCACGACGACCAGGTCCACCCCGGGCAGTGCGCGGGCGGCCTCGACGGTGCTGCCCACGCGCACCGCCTCGTCCTTGGCGGCGATGACCACGGCGATCGCGGCCCCCTCGGGACCGGAGCCCTCCCCACGAAGCACGCGTGTCCCGTCTACTGGGCGGTGCCGGTTCCCGCGGCCACCGGCAACGCGTCGAGATCGGGGTGGATGACGAACACCGCGTCGAGCCCGGTGACCTCCAGGACCTTGGTCACCGCGGGCCTCGGAGCCACGAGTTCCAGATCGCCGTCCTTGTCGCGGGAGCGCTTCATGGCGGAGAGCAGCACGCTGATGCCGGTCGAGTCGCAGAACTCCACCCGCGACATGTCGACGACCAGCCGTCGCGCCCCGTCCTCCAGGGCTCCGATGAGCTCGTCACGCAACTGGGGCGCCGTGTACAGGTCGATCTCACCGCCAACGGTTACCACCGCGACGTCTTGCTGAGACCGGCTTGATATCTTCAACTCCACAGTCGTGACTGTAGCGGCCCCACCAGCGCCGGGCCACCTCGTTGGCGGTGTTTCGCGACATCGGTGACGTTCCTCCGCCGGTGGCGGCGCCGCCGCGCGGCGGCCTCCCTCAGAGCAGGGCGCTGCGGGCCCTGGTGTCCTCCGCGACGCCCAGCCGCAGCTCGACGACGTCGGCGGCGTCCGGGTACGAGCTCGCCCCGAAACCCTCCGGGAGTCCCCGGGCCGTGTCCTCCTTCTCGGCGGCCGAGCCCTCGGCGGGGATCTCCAGGACAGCCCACACCGTGGTGGTGGTCGCGTCCATCTCGGTGCCCCAGCGGCCGGACAGGGACTGGACGATGCCCAGGCCCCGGCCGCCCAGGCCGGAGATCGAGGGCCGGGCCACCCGGGGCATGGTGCTGGATCCGCCGTCGCGGACGGCGATCTCCACCCAGCCGCACGCCCCCGAGCCGCGGTCCACCTCGGCCCGCCAGGACACGCCGACGCTGTCCTCGGGGTTCTCGGAGGCGGGCAGGGGCCTGGCATGGCGGAGGGCGTTGCTGACGAGCTCGCTGAGGACGAGGGCCGCGTCGTCCACGCACTCCTCGCTGATCCGCAGGGCGCGGAGGTCGCGACAGAGCCGCTGCCTGGCACCGGCCACGGTGGCGGGGGTGTGGGGGAGCGTGACGCTCCGCTCGACCTTGTGCGGGCGGTCACCCGCGTCGAGTGGGGTGTGGTCTCCTGACACGTCGAAATCCCTGCGCGTTGGTGCTTTCTCGGGCCGTCCGGAACCCGCCCGATGTGTGCCAGCGAATTCCACCAGGGGTGGAAATGCCCCGTTCACCTCGGGAGGAAACCCACCGCGAGATGAATCACGGCGTACGACTCGCACGTCGGCGCGGGGATCGCTGACGGGACAGGGGTTCAGGGGTTGATGAGGTTTTTGTTGTTTCCTGGGACTCAGGTTGCCTGTGGAGCGGTTCGCCGCGTGGAGAGGGCTCCGGATCCTCCCCGGAGTGCAGCGGCACGGTGAACCGCATGCGCGTCCCTCGCTCCAGGCGCTGGGCGGTCACGTCGCCGCCCTGGTCCCTGGCCAGCTGGCGCACGATGTAGAGACCGAGCCCGAGCCCCCCGAAGCGGGACTCCTCACCGCGCACCCCGGACTGCACGAAGCGGTCGAAGATCCGCTCCTCGTCGCCCTGACGCAGCCCCACGCCCTCGTCGTCGACCATGACCGCGACGGCGTCGCCCTCCTCCCGCGCGCTCACGCGCACGGCCCCGCCCCGGGGCGAGAACTTGAGGGCGTTGTCCAGCAGCTGGTCCATGATCATGCCCGTGGCCAGCGGGTCGCCCGCCGTGTGCGGTAGGTCGGGCAGGTCGTCCAGGGTGACGTCGTGCCGATCGGACAGAGGGCGGAAGGCGCTGACCGCCTGCCGCAGCACCTCGGGCAGGTCGAACCGGTCGCGGCCGACCCGCATCTCGCCGCGGGCGACGTCCGAGCCCAGCTGGAGCCGGTCCACCAGCGCGGCCAGGGCCGAGGAGCGCTCCGCGATGGTGCCGACGGCCTGGTACTGCGAGTCCGGGCTGAGCCGGGACCACTTGCGCAGGAGCGTGGTGGCGTAGCCGTGGATAACGGTGATGGGGGTGCGCAGCTCGTGCCCGCTCGTGGCCAGGAACTCCTCCCGCTCGTCCTCCATGGCCTTCTGCGCGGTGATGTCGCGAAAGTCCACCACCCACTCGTGGGTGCGCGGGATCTGCGCCATCAGGATCTCCAGCCAGCGGCCGTCGCGGAGCTTGTGCTTGACGGGCTGGCCGTGGCAGGCGGGCAGCGGGAAGGGCGGGTGGCGCCCCTCCATCACCTCGGCCGTGTAACCGGTGAGCTCCACCGCCGACCGGTTCCACTTGCGCACCCGGCCGCCGAAGTCGAGCACGGCGATCCCGTCGGCGCTGGAGTCGGCCACGGCCTGCTCGTGGACGCGCTGGCGGTTGAGCTCCTCGTAGGCCAGCGCGTTGCCGATCGCCACCCCGGCGTGCGCGGCGAGCAGTTCGAGCAGCTCCAGCTCCACGTGCCCGACCTTGCGCTGGCTGTAGAGCGCGTACAGGGCGCCGTAGGGGCGGCCGTGCACGTTGGACACGCCCAGCGCGATGGTGTGCAGCCCGGGCAGGTCGGCCCAGACCAGGTCCTGGAGGCCGCGGGTGTCCTCGTTGGCCAGCAGCACGGACTTGCCGCTGCGCAGCAGCTCGCCGAACAGGCTGTCGTCCAGCGCCGAGCTGAACCCCTGGAGGTCCTCCGACAGCTCCGAGATGCTGACCAGCTCCACGCGGTCCTCGTTGAGCAGGACGAAGCCGCCCGCGTCCGCCCCGGTGAGCTCGGTGATGCCGCGGGAGATGCGGTCGAGCACGGTCTTGAGGCTGAGGTCGGCGTTGATGTCGACGACCACGTCGGTGAGCCGCCGCACGAGACGGGCCCGCTCCATCGCCGAGGAGCGGGCCTGCACGTCGCTGTCGGAGGGGTAGAGGTTGAGCACCCACCCGGCCACGCCGCCGTCGGCGTCGGGCACCCGGTTGGTGTTGATCCGCACGTCGACGACCCCGCCGTCCCTGCGCACCCGGCGGGTGTGGATGGACAGCGGGGTTCCGGCGCGCACGTGTTCGAGCACCGCGCCGTGCTCGGCCCTCAGCTCGGCGGGGACGATCGGCAGCTCGCCCCCGAGCACCTCCTCCGCACGCCAACCGAACAACCGCTCGGCGGCCGGGTTCCAGAGGGTGACTCGGAGTTCGCTGTCGACGCAGACCACCGCGTCCGCTGAGGCGGCCAGCACGGCTTCGGCGCTGAGGGGCGCGCGCTCGGAACTCACGACGTCATAGTGCCACCCGGAAGCGGCCCGGGGGCAGGGCTTTGCGCAATCGGAGCCAAATCGGCTCCGGCGCGCTAGATCACCCGGGGCTCCACGCCGCCCTCCGCGGCCATGTCGCGTCCGGCGTGCTGCCAGGCCTGCATGCCGCCGGAGACGTTGACCGCGTCCCACCCTGCCTGGTTCATCGCCGCGACGGCCTGCGCCGAGCGGCCGCCCACGCGGCAGACGACGTAGACCCGCTGGTCGCGCGGGATCTCACCCGCGCGCTGGTTGAGCTGGCCGAGCGGGATGTGCGTCGCGTCGGGCGCGTGGCCCGCGTTCCACTCGTCGTCCTCGCGGACGTCGAGGAGGTAGGCGCCCTCGGGCACCTCGGTGGCGTTGGCCTCCGGAACACCGCTGCCGAACATGTGACCCCCTGTATCCGTGTACTCCGAAAAACGTGAGAAGCGGGGAACCCGTCGGGAACCCCCCGCGTCCGAACTGTATGGCTCAGCACACCTTCGCGACGGCCCTGCCGGTCCGCCTCGCCGCCCTCGCAGCCCTCGGCCTGCTCCTCACGGCCTGTGGCAACGAGCCCGCCGGGGTGAACGCACCCGAGTCCGCACCCGACGACACCAGCCCCTCCGCCTCTCCCTCCGACGCGGCCTCCCCGTCCCCGGGGGAGTCCGGCGGCGGGGAGGCCGAGACCAGCCTCACCATCGAACGCACCCTCAGCGGGGACGAGGGCCTGGAGCCCGCGGAGGGCTACGAGGAGGGGGTGTGGACCCTCACCTGCTCCCCCGCGGGCGGCGACCACCCCGACCCCGAGGCGGCCTGCGCCGAGATCGAGGAGGTCGGCGCCGGCCCCTTCAGCAGCGGCGACACCTCCGACATGATGTGCACGATGCAGGTGGGCGGCCCCGAGGTCGTCCACGTGACCGGGCACGTCGGCGGGACCGAGGTCGACACCGAGTTCAACAAGCGCAACGGCTGCGAGATCGAGCGCTTCGAGACCCTGTCCACGGTGCTCAACCCCTGACGGGGGCGGTACCCGACGGCAGAGCGGGGAGCCGGGCCGCGCCGCCCGGCTCCCCGTCGCGCGTGCGCCGTTTGTCCACAGGCAGCGGAGAGGGGACGCCTCCGAAGAGCCGACCGGGAGACCATGGACACGGGGGCGTGCGGGGCGCCCGCCGGAGGAACCTGGCTCCCCGAACCAAGGTTAGGCGCTCGCCAACAAGCGGCACCAGAACGTTCTGCGTGCTGTGGACAACCGCGGGCCCTCCGTCGCGTGCGCGCGCGGTTCAGGCGGTGCGCGCGGTGTGGGGCGTGTCCCAGAAGGCGACCTCGTGGCGCATGCCCTCCAGGAAGAGGCGCTCGGCGCGCGCGGGCTCCGGGGCGGCCTCCTCCAGCATCCGCCCGTAGTGCTCGGTGAGGGCGGTGAACTCCGGGTCGGCGTAGGTGTCGACCCACCGGCGGTAGCGCGGCTCCTCCGGGCGGCTCGCGGCGAGCGCCAGCCCGAGCTGGTTGTAGCCCCACATGCACGGGTACACCGCGGCGAGCCCGTCGCGGTAGTCGGCGGCGGCGTCGAGCAGCCAGGCGGTGTAGGCCGCGCACGCCGGGCCCTTGTCCCGGGTGGTCAGGTCGGCGCCGAACTCCCCGGACAGGGAGCGGTGCAGTTCCAGTTCCTCGTTGAGGGTGCTGTGCGCGATGCCCACCAGGTCGGCGAGGTGCCCGTCGGGGGCCTGCCAGGCCAGCCGGGAGAAGGCCCGCGCGTAGTCGAGCAGGTAGAGGTGGTCCTGCTCCAGCCAGTACCGGAAGGCGCGATCGTCCAGGTCGCCCCGGGCGATCCCGGCGACGGTCGGGTGCGCCAGCTGCTCGGCGACCAGCGGCCGCCCGATCTCATGGAGTCGTTCGAGAATTCCCACGCCCGAAGTGTCCCATCCGCCCCTTCGGGGTCTCCGGGCGGCCCGGAAGACCCGAACGGCGGGCCCCGGTCGCTTTTCCGAAAGTTTCGAGCCTTTTCGGGTTCCCCTGGACGCGCCTGACGAAACCCCTTCTCCGCAGCTCGCGGACGCTCTTTTCGGCGCCGCAGGCCACCACCTCCTTGTGACCTATATCTCCCACAGGGGTTGACCTGCCTATCGCGACTACGTACATTCTCCGTCAGTAAGTTTCGATATTAGTTTCGAAAGTTTCGGAGCTCCATGGCGCGCGAGCCACCATCCGGACACACCACGTTCCCGCATCCCCACTGAGCACAGAAAGGCCCACCCACATGACCGGACCCTCGGAACACGTCGCGGACCGGGAGGCCGCCGACGACGGTTGGCGCGACCCCTCCCTCCCCGACGCGTCGCGCGTCGAGCGACTGCTGGGATCGATGACCCTGGAGGAGAAGGTCGCCCAGCTTCACGGTGTGTGGGTGAGCGCGGACGCCTCCGGCGAGGCCGTCGCACCGCACCAGCACGACCTCACCCAGGAACCCCCCGCCTGGGAGAAGGTCATCGAGCACGGTCTCGGCCAGCTCACCCGGCCCTTCGGCACCGCCCCGGTCGACCCCGCCGCCGGCCGGGCGTCGCTGGCCCGCAGCCAGCGGGAGATCATGGCCGCCAACCGGTTCGGCGTCCCGGCCCTGGCCCACGAGGAGTGCCTGGCCGGGTTCGCCGCCTGGACCGCGACGATCTACCCGGTCCCCCTGGCCTGGGGCGCCAGCTTCGACCCCGACCTGGTCGAGCGGATGGCCGCGCAGATCGGCGCGAGCATGCGCCGGGTCGGCGTCCACCAGGGCCTGGCCCCCGTGCTGGACGTGTCCCGCGACCCGCGCTGGGGCCGCACCGAGGAGACCATCGGCGAGGACCCCCACCTCGTGGCGACCGTGGGCACCGCCTACGTGCGCGGCCTCCAGTCCGCCGGGATCGTGGCCACCCTCAAGCACTTCACGGGCTACTCGGCCTCCCGCGGCGGCCGCAACCTCGCGCCGGTCTCGATCGGTCCGCGCGAGTTCGCCGACGTCCTGCTGCCCCCCTTCGAGATGGCCGTGCGCGACGGAGGCGCCGGGTCGGTCATGTCCGCCTACAACGACAACGACGGAGTGCCCGCCGCCGCGGACACGCGCCTGCTCACCGGCCTGCTGCGGGACCAGTGGGGCTTCGAGGGCACCGTGGTGGCCGACTACTTCGGCGTCGCCTTCCTCCAGACCCTGCACCGCGTCGCCGACTCCGCCGAGCGGGCCGGCGCCCTGGCCCTGACCGCGGGCGTGGACGTCGAACTGCCCACCGTGCACTGCTACGGCGACCGGCTCACCGCCCTGGTCCGCTCGGGCGAGGTGCCCGAGGAGCTGGTCGACCGGGCCGCCCGGCGCGTGCTGACGCAGAAGTGCCAGCTGGGCCTGCTCGACGCCGGCTGGTCCCCGGAGCCCGAGGACCCCGCCGTCCCCGTGGACCTGGACCCCGCCGAACACCGCGCGCTGGCCCGCGAGCTCGCCGAGCGCTCGGTGGTCCTGCTCTCCAACACCGACGACGCGCTCCCCCTGGCCGACACCGGGGACCTGGCCCTGGTCGGCCCGCTCGCCGACACCGCCGACGCCGTGCTCGGCTGCTACTCCTTCCCCGCCCACGTGGGCAGGCGCCACCCCGGCACCGCCGTCGGCGTGGAGATACCCACCCTGCTGGAGTCCCTGGGCGCCGAACTGCCCGGCGTCCGCGTCGAGCACCGCGCCGGGTGCTCCGTGGACGGCGACTCCACCGAAGGCTTCGCCGAGGCCGTGTCGGCGGCCGCACGCGCCCGGGTGTGCGTGGCCGTGGTGGGCGACCGCTCCGACCTGTTCGGCAGGGGTACCTCCGGCGAGGGCTGCGACGTCGAGGACCTGCGCCTGCCCGGGGTCCAGCAGGAGCTCCTGGAGGCCCTGGCCGACACCGGCACCCCCGTGGTCGCGGTGGTGGTGTCCGGACGGCCCTACGCGCTGGGCCCGGTCGCCGACCGGCTGGCCGCCGTCGTCCAGGCCTTCCTGCCCGGCGAGGAGGGCATGCCCGCCGTGGCGGGGGTGCTCTCGGGCCGGGTCAACCCCAGCGGGCGCCTGCCGGTGTCCGTGCCGCGTTCCTCCGGCGGCCAGCCCGTCACCTACCTCGGCCCCGACCTGGCCCACCGCAGCGAGGTCAGCTCGGTGGACCCGACCCCGCGCCACCCCTTCGGCCACGGCCTGTCCTACACCCGGTTCGTCTGGGAGGACCCGCGCGTGGACGCGGGCGCCGTCCGCCCGGAGGAGGCCACCCGGGTGGGCACCGACGGCGAGGTCACCGTCGGCTGCACCGTCCGCAACGTCGGCGGCTCCGCCGGGACCGAGGTCGTCCAGCTCTACCTGCACGACCCCGTCGCCCAGGTGGCCAGGCCCCGCAGACAGCTGGTCGGCTACGCGCGGGTGCACCTGGAGTCCGGGGAGGCGCGGGCGGTGGACTTCTCCGTCCACGCCGACCTGGCCTCCTACACCGGTCCGGACGGGCGGCGCGTCGTCGAGCCCGGCCGCCTGGAGCTGCTGCTGTCCGCGTCCAGCGAGGACGTCCGGCACACCGTGCCGGTCCTGCTCACCGGGCCCACGCGCGTCGTGGACCACACCCGGCGCCTGGCCTGCGGGGTCCAGCTCGACCCCGTCGACCAGTCCGGCGGGGCCGACCGGGAGGAGGTCGCCGCAGGCGGCTGAGCAGCGGGAGCCGCGGCCCCGCCCGCGGCCTCCGCCCGCGCCCGTTGAGCAAGCGCTTACCACCCCGGCCGCGGCCCCTCCCGGCCGAGCACTCCTCCACCCCCCGTACCCCCCTGACAGAGGAGACGACCACACATGAGCACCCCCTCCCCGACCGCAGGTCCGCCCGCGGGCCCGGTCCGCGTCGCTCTCGTGGGAACCGGGAACATCGCCCGCTTCCACGCGGAGGCGCTGTTGTCCCTTCCGGACCGGGCCGAGGTCGTCGCCGCCGTCGACGTCGACACCCGCGCCCTGGACGCGTTCCGCTCCCGCTTCGCGGTCCCGGCCGGGTACACCGACCTGGCCGCGATGCTGGACCGGGAGCGTCCGGAACTGGTGCACGTGTGCACACCGCCCGGCCTGCACCGGTCCCAGGCGGAGGCCTGCCTGGGCGCAGGCGCCTCCGTGCTGGTGGAGAAGCCGCCGGCGCTGAGCCTGGCCGAGGCGGAGGCGATGGCGGCGGCCGAGGGGGGCGGTCGCGGTCCGTGGATGGCCACGGTGTTCCAGCACCGCTTCGGCTCGGGCGCCCGCCGGGTGCGGGCGCTGTCGGAGGCCGGTGTGCTGGGGCGGCCCCTGGTGGCGTCCTGCCACACGACGTGGTTCCGACCCCAGGAGTACTTCGACGTGCCCTGGCGCGGCAGGTGGGAGACCGAGGGCGGCGGCCCGACCATGGGGCACGGCATCCACCAGATGGACCTGCTGCTCTTCCTGCTGGGCCCGTGGACGGAGGTGTCGGCGGTCGCCCGCCGCCAGGCGCGCGACGTCGAGACCGAGGACGTCTCCCTGGCCCGGGTGGACTTCGCCAACGGGGCGGTGGCCAGCGTGGTCAACAGCCTGGTCTCCCCGCGGGAGGAGAGCCGGATCCGGATCGACTTCGAACGGGCGACCGTCGAGCTGGTCCACCTGTACGGCTACGGCGACGGGAACTGGCGCGTCACCCCGGCCCCGGGGTTCGAGCAGGAGGTCACGGCCGCCTGGGAGGCGGGGGAGCACGGGACCGACAGCGGGCACCGCGCACAGATCGCCCGGGTGCTGGAGGCGCTGCGCGAGGGCACCGCCCCGCCCGTGTCCTCCGCCGAGTCGCTGCGGACGATGCGCCTGGTCGCCGGGGTCTACGCCTCCGCCTTCGAGGGGCGGCCCGTCGCCCCCGCCGACCTCGGGCCGGAGTCGCCGTTCCACGCGCGCATGGACGGCGGGGCGGTCCGGTGGTGAGGCCGCGCCCGCAGGTGCGCGGCCCCGGGGGCCGCCCGGACGGTCACCGCCCGCCGCCCGAGCCGAGGGGGACGCCGTGCGCCGCTACGTGATCCGCCGCCTGCTGTACATGGTCCCGACCCTGTTCGCGATCTCGCTGGTCGCGTTCCTGGTCATCCAGCTGCCCCCGGGCGACTTCCTCACCGCCTACATCGCCGAGCTGTCCGCGCAGGGGCAGGGCGTGGACGGCGCCCAGATCCGCGCCCTGGAGGAGAGGTACGGACTCGACGACCCCTTCCTCGTCCAGTACTGGAACTGGATCTCGGGGATCGTCCTGCGGGGCGACTTCGGCCAGTCCTTCCAGTACCACCGCGAGGTGGCCGACCTGATGTGGGACCGGATCGGCCTCACCCTGGCACTGGCCCTGGTCACCCTGCTGCTGAGCTGGGCGATCGCCTTCCCGATCGGGGTGTACTCGGCGGTCCGCCAGTACTCGCTGGGCGACTACGCGGTGACGTTCGTCGGGTTCGTCGGCCTGGCCACGCCGAACTTCATGCTCGCGCTGATCTTCGCCTGGGTGTCCTTCCGCTACTTCGGACAGAGCGTGGGCGGCATCGTCTCGCGCGAGTACGCCGACGCCGCCTGGAACCTGGGCAAGGTCCTGGACGTGGTGTCCAACCTGTGGATACCGGTGCTCATCATCGGCACCGCGGGCACGGCCGCGCTCGTGCGCGTGCTGCGCGCCAACCTCCTGGACGAGCTGCGCAAGCCCTACGTCACCACGGCCCGGGCCAGGGGCCTGCCCGAGTGGCGGGTCATCCTCAAGTACCCCGTGCGCATGGCGCTCAGCCCCTTCATCAGCACCATCGGCTGGATCCTGCCCACGCTCGTGGGCGGAGAGGTGATGGTCTCCATCGTGCTGAGCCTGGAGACGACCGGCCCGCTGCTGGTGGAGGCCCTGCGCAACCAGGACATGTACCTGGCCGGGAGCTTCATCCTCGTCCTCGGCGTGCTGACGGTCGTCGGCACCCTGCTGTCCGACCTGCTGCTGGCCTGGTGGGACCCGCGCATCCGCCACCACCACGTCGAGAGGGTGTGACCCATGGCAGCCCTGCCCGACCGCCCCCCGCCCCCCGAGGAGCCCCGGGGCGCCACCGCCGCCGGACCCGGGGGCCCCGAGGCCCCGGCAGCCGCGGACCCGCGGGGCGAGGCGCCCCAGCGGGTGCTCGTCTGGCGGCGCTTCCGCCGCAACAAGCTGGCCGTCACCGGTGCGCTCGTGCTGTGCGCGCTGGTCCTGGTGTCGGTGTTCTCCGAGTTCGTCGCGCCCAGCACACCGGGCGCCTACAACGCCGATCGCACCTACGCCCCGCCGCAGACGCTGCGCGTCGTGGACACCTCCGACGGGTTCGACCTGGGCATGTACGTGTACGGCTACCAGGTGGAACGCGACCCCGAGACGCTCGCCAACACCTACACCGTCGACGAGTCCGTGAAGATCCCGGTCGGCCTGTTCGTGCGCGGCGAGCCCTACGAGATGTGGGGCCTGATCCCCTCGGACGTCCACCTGATCGGCGCCAGCGACCCGGACCAGGAGGTCTACTTCCTGGGCGCCGACCGCAACGGCCGCGACATGGCATCCCGGATCGTCTACGGCACCCGGGTGTCGATGTCCATCGGCCTGGCCGGGGTCGCGCTGTCCTTCGTCCTGGGACTCGTGCTCGGCGGTCTGTCCGGCTACCTGGGCGGGCGCGTGGACAACGCCATCCAGCGCGTCATCGAGTTCCTGATGTCCATCCCGACGATCCCGCTGTGGATGGGCCTGTCCGCCGCCGTCCCCCGCGAGTGGGGGTCGGTGCAGACCTACGTCGCCATCACCGTGCTCCTGTCGCTCATCGGCTGGACCGACCTGGCACGCGTGGTGCGCGGCCGGTTCCTGTCGCTGCGCCAGGAGGACTTCGTGACGGCCGCCCGGCTGGACGGCTGCGGCACCGGGCGGGTCATCGCCCGCCACATGCTGCCGTCCTTCGCCAGCCACATCATCGCCTCGCTGACCCTGGCCGTGCCGTTCATGATCCTGGCCGAGACCTCACTGTCCTTCCTGGGCCTGGGTCTGCAGGCGCCGGTCGTGAGCTGGGGCGTCCTGCTCCAGGAGGCGCAGAACATCCACTCGATCGCGGGCGCCCCCTGGCTGCTGCTGCCCGGGGCCGCGGTGACGGTGGCGGTGCTGGTGCTCAACTTCGTCGGCGACGGCGTCCGCGACGCCGCCGACCCGTACAGGTGAGGGAGGTGGCCGCCGTGGCGGCCCAGACCCGCGACGACGTGGTCCTGGACATCCGGGGCCTTCGGACCCACTTCACCACCGACGACGCCGTGGTGCGCGCCGTGGACGGGGTGGACCTGGCGGTCCGCCGGGGCAGCACGCTGTGCGTGGTCGGCGAGAGCGGCTGCGGCAAGAGCGCCATGGCCCGCTCGGTGCTGCGGCTGGTGGAGCCGCCCGGCGAGGTGGTGGGCGGCCGGATCCTGCTGCACCCGGAACAGGGGGGCGGGCAGCCCGTGGACCTGGCCGCCCTGCACCCCACCGGCAGGGAGATCCGCGCGGTGCGCGGCCGCGAGGTGGCCATGGTCTTCCAGGAGCCCATGTCCTCGCTGTCCCTGGTGCACACCGTCGGCAACCAGATCGGCGAGTCCCTGCGCGTGCACCACCGCGTGTCCCGCCGTGAGGCCCGCGAACGCTCCGTGGACCTGCTCGAACGCGTGCGGGTCCCCGGCGCCGGACGCGTCGTGGACTCCTACCCCTTCCAGCTCTCCGGCGGGATGCGCCAGCGGGTCATGATCGCGGCGGCCCTGGCGTGCGGGCCGCGCGTGCTCATCGCCGACGAGCCCACCACCGCGCTGGACGTGACCACCCAGGCACAGATCCTCGACCTGTTCGCCGACCTGCGCCGCGACACCGGCATGGGCCTGCTCTTCATCACCCACGACATGGGCGTGGTCGCGGAGATGGCCGACGAGGTCGCCGTCATGTACCTGGGCACGGTGGTCGAGCAGGGGCCGGTGGACGAGATCTTCCACGACCCCCGCCACCCCTACACCCGCGCCCTGCTGGAGGCGGTCCCCCGGATCGGCGCGGCCCGCTCACGCCGCCTGCCCACCATCCGGGGCGCCATCCCCGACCCCGGGAGCCAGCCCACCGGCTGCGTGTTCCGCACCCGCTGCCCCCAGGCCGTGGAGGGGCTGTGCGACACCACCGTCCCCCCGGTCACCGCCCCCGGCCCCGGCCGCCGGGTGCGCTGCCTCCTGGAGGGCGGCGTCCCGGCCCCAGGCGGCGCGGGCGCCGAACCGACCAGCGAGGAGACCGTCGATGCCGACTGAGACACCGGCCGCGACGCCGGACCCCGCGCCGCGCGGACCCGCGTCCGCCACCCCGGCCGAACCCGTCCTGAGCATCCGCGGCCTGCGGGTGGACTACCCCGTGCGCGGACGCTCGCGGCGCGGCCCCCGCCACGTGCGGGCCGTGGCCGGGGTGGACCTGGACGTGTACCCGGGCGAGACCCTCGGCCTGGTCGGGGAGTCCGGGTGCGGCAAGACCACCCTGGGTTCGAGCGTCATGCGGGCCCGCCCGGAGGCCTCGGGGGAGATCCGCTACCGCGCCTCCGACGGCCGCGTCCTGGAGGCCCTGGCGCTGCCCCGCGGCGACACCGCCGCCTACCGGCGGGAGGTGCGGATGGTCTTCCAGGACCCGCAGTCCTCCCTCAACCCCCGGATGACCCTGCGCGACATCGTCGGCGAGCCGCTGCGGATGCTGCTGGGGCTGCGCGGACAGGAGCTGGAGGCGCGCGTGCGCGAGGTCATGGAACGGGTGGGGCTGCACCCCGACCACCTGCGCCGCCACCCGCACGCGTTCTCCGGGGGCCAGCGCCAGCGGGTGGCCATCGCCCGCGCCCTGGTCCCGGGCCCGCGCCTGGTCGTGGCCGACGAGGCGGTCAGCGCCCTGGACACCTCCGTGCGCTCGCAGATCCTCAACCTCCTCCAGGACCTCCAGGACGACCTGGGCCTGACCTACCTGTTCGTCTCGCACGACCTGTCGGTGGTCGAGCACGTGTGCGACCGGGTCGCGGTGATGTACCTCGGCCGGATCGTGGAGGTCGCGCCCACCGACGAGCTGTTCGGGCGGCCGAGGCACCCCTACACCGAGGCGCTGATCTCCGCGGTGCCCATCCCCGACCCGCGGCTGCGCGGCACCCGCGAGCGCGTCCGGCTCACCGGCGAGGTGCCCGACCCCTCGCGGCCGCCGTCCGGCTGCCCCTTCCACCCCCGGTGCCGGTACGCCACCGGCCTGTGCGCCGCCGAGGAGCCCGCGCCGCGCACCGTCGCGCCCGGCCGCACGGTGGCGTGCCACCACGCCGGGGAACTCGACCTGGCCGGGATCACCGCGGACTCCGCGCCCGGCACCGCGACCACCGGTCCCCCGGCCCGCGCGACGCGGGAACCCCCCACGAGGCAGGAGCAGGAATCATGAGACGACGAACGCCAGGCGGCGCGAGGCGGTGGCTGGGCGCCGCCGCGGGAGCGGCGGCGGTCGTGGTGACCGCCGGGTGCACCTTCTTCTCCCTCGATCCCGAGGTCGAGGAGGGCGAACGGGTGGAGGGCACCGGCGAGGCGCCGATGCTCACCGCCCTCGTGGAGTCGGGCGACCTGCCCCCGCTGGAGGAGCGGCTGCCCGACGAGCCGCTGGTGGTGGAGCCCCACGACCGCGTCGGCGTGTACGGCGGCGAGTGGAACAGCGCCATCCTCGGCGTGGGCGACTGGCCCTGGCTCGGCAGGACCGTGGGCTACGAGAACCTCACCCGCTGGGACCCGGAGTGGCAGGAGGTGATCCCCAACCTCGCCGAGTCCTGGGAGTACAACGAGGACGCCACCGAGCTGACCTTCACCCTGCGCGCGGGCCTGCGCTGGTCCGACGGCGAGCCGTTCACCTCCGACGACGTCGTGTTCGCCTTCAACGACATCTTCAACAACGAGGCGCTGACGCCGGTCGCGGCCGCCGATCCCGGCACCGCCGAGAAGGTGGACGAGCGGACCTTCACCATCACCTTCGACGAGCCCGACGCCCTGTGGGCCGGGTACGACCTCCTCCAGTACCAGGTGGTGACCAAGCCCAAGCACTACCTGGAGCGGTTCCACATCGAGTACAACCCCGACGCCGACGAGCTGGCCGAGGAGGAGGGGTACGCCGACTGGGTCGAGATGTTCGAGGCCGAGGCGGGCGTGATCGACAGCTCCCGGTACTGGCAGAACCCCGACATCCCCACCATGTACCCGTGGCGGGTCGTGGAGCCGCTGGCCGACTCCGGGCGGATGGTGCTGGAGCGCAACCCCTACTACTGGAAGGTGGACACCGAGGGCAACCAGCTCCCCTACATCGACCGGGTCGTCTTCGACATCCTCCCGGACGAGGAGGTCATGCTGGTCAGGGCGCTCAACGGCGAGTTCGACATGCACTCGCGGCACTTCAACACCCTGGAGAACAGGCCCACCCTGGCCGAGGCGCGCGAGTCGGGCGGCTACGACTTCTTCGAGCTGCGGCCCGCCGAGATGAACACCGCGATGATCTCCCTCAACCTCACCCACGAGGACGAGGAGCTGCGCGAGACCTTCAACGACCGCGACTTCCGGGTGGCGCTCTCACACGCCGTCAACCGCCAGGACATCATCGACGTCGTCTACCGCGAACAGGGCGAGCCCTGGCAGGGCGCGCCCCGCGAGGACAGCCCCTTCCACAACGAGGAGCTGGCCAAGCAGTACACCGAGTACGACCCGGACCTGGCCAACGGGATCCTCGACGAGGCGGGCTACGACGAACGCGACTCCGACGGCTTCCGCACGAGCCCGCGCGGCGAGACGGTGCGCTTCACGCTGTCGGTGCCCACGGACTTTCGCCCCGACATCGTGGACTCGATGGAGATGGTCGTCGGCTTCTGGCAGGAGCTGGACATCGACGTGGAGCTCAACACCGAGGACCGCTCGCTGTGGCAGACCCGCCGGGAGAACAACGAGCACGACGCCAACGTGTGGTCGGGCGACAACGGCATGATGGACGCGATGTACGACCCCCGCTGGTACGCGCCCACCCAGAGCGGGGAGTCCAACTTCGCCATCCCGTGGGCCCAGTGGTACGTCTCCGACGGCGAGGACCCGCGCTCCCAGGAGCCGCCCGCCGACGTGCGCGAACACCTGGAGCTGTACGACGCCGTCCAGGCCGAGCCCGACCCCGGGGCCCGCGAGGAGCTGATGCGCGAGTTCCTGTCGGTCTCCCAGGAGCGGTTCTACGCGATGGGCGTCAGCCTGAGCCCGACCGGCTACGGGATCGTCGCGGACGACTTCCACAACGTGCCCGGGTCGATGCCCTCCTCCGGCAACTACAACGACCCCGGGCCGACCAACCCCGAGCAGTACTTCATCGAGGAGTGACGGCCGCGCCCTCCCCCACGGCGACAGAGGCGACAGAAGGGACAAGGACATGTCCGCGCACACCACGGCGACCACGGCAGGCGGCGGAGAACCCGTCCGGAGCGGCCTGGGGCTGGTCCACGAACAGGGGCGCTCGCTGCGCCTGACCCACGACGGCGGCGAACTCGTCCGCTACGTGTACCGGCCCTGGGACGCGCAGCTGGAGTCGCCGCGCCCCTACCTCCACCCGGTCCGCACCCTGGGCGGGGACACCGTCAGCCTGTACCGGCCGCACGACCACGTGTGGCACAAGGGGATCGCGTGGTCCCTGCCCAACGTCGGGACGGCCAACTTCTGGGGCGGCCCGACCTACCTCCGGGACGCGGGGTACCGGCAGCTCGCCAACGACGGCTCGACAGAGCACCGCTCCTTCGATCGGATCGAGGCCTCACCGGAACGGGTCTCGATAGGCGAACGGCTGGAGTGGGTGACCGAGCAGGGCGAGACCTGGTTCTCCGAGCGGCGGGGGCTGCGGTTCACCGCGGCCCCCGACCGGGGGGCCTGGACGATGGTGTTCACGACCTCCTTCACCAACCTGACGGAGGAGGAGGTCCCCTTCGGCAGCCCCACCACGGAGGGGCGGCCCAACGCCGGGTACGGGGGTCTGTTCTGGCGCGGCCCCCGCTCCTTCAGCGGGGGCCGCGCCTACGCGGAGGGGCGGGAGGGCGACGACGACCTCATGGGTGCGCGGTCGCCCTGGTTGGCCTTCACCGGCCGCCACGACGGCACGGACGGGGCTTCGACCCTGGTCTTCGCCGACGCCCCCGACAACCCCGGCCACCCCGTGAAGTGGTTCGTGCGCAGCGGGATCTTCGCCTGCGTGTGCCCGGCGCCCTTCTTCGACGAGGTGGTGACCGTCCCCGCGGGGGGCTCCCTCGCCTACCGGTACGCGGTCGTCGTCGCCGACGGGGAGCGGGGCGCGGAGGGGGCCAGGGCCCTGGCCGACCTCGGCCTGGGCGAACTGGAGGACGCGGCCGCCGAGGCGGGCTCCGGCGGCGGCACGGTCGGGGGCTCCGGCGGGGAGGAGCGGTGAACGCCCCGCGCGTGCCCGGGTTCCCCGGCGGCACCGCCGTCTCCCACCTGCGGGTCTACGCCTGGCCCGCCGTCGACGGTCGCGCCGGGGGCTCGCCCCACCTGCACACCGCGTCGGCGGAGGGCTACGTGGTGCTCCGGGGCGAGGGCGTGCTGGAGACCCTGAGCGGCGCGGGGTTCCAGCGGACCCCGCTGCGGCCCGGCAGCCTGCTGTGGTTCACGCCGGGGACCGTGCACCGGCTGGTCAACGACAGCGGCGACCTGGAGATCCTGGTCGTCATGCAGAACGCCGGTCTGCCGGAGTCGGGCGACGCCGTGCTCACCTACCCGGGCCGGGTCCTGGCCGACCCGGACGCCTACCGGCGGGCCACCGTGCTGCCCCTGGCCGTCACCTCGGCCGAGCGGGCGGCCCGGGAACGCCGGGACCTCGCCGTGGAGGGCTACCTGGAGCTGCGGGAGCGGGTGGAGCGGGAGGGGCCGGACGCGCTGAAGGGGCTGTACCGGGCCGCCACGGAGCTGGTCCGGGACCGGGCCGCCGGATGGCGCCACCACGTCGGCAGGGGCCCGGTCCACCAGGCGGGGACCACCGTGCGGCACCTGGAGGCGCTGGGCCGGGGTGACGGGGAACACCTCACCGATTCGGCCGTCTACACCGCCGACTCCCCTCCCGGTCCGCTGCGCAACGGCATGTGCGGGCACCTGCGGGTGTGGGACCTCGACGGGGCGAGGAGGGCCGACTGAGGGGAGAGGGGGAGGAGCGGAGCTGACGACACGGGTGCCGGGGCCGGGGGATGACGCCGCCCGGTTCCGGCCCGTGGTGCGCTCCCGGTGCGTCCGCGGGACCGGGCCGGGAAGGCGGCTGAGGGCCGAACGCCTGCTCAGCGGCCCGGGCCCTCCTGCCGTCGAAGCACGTGCCGACGGCGCCGCGACCGGGTTCGGCACCGCCTCCACCAGGTGGGGAGCCGGAGCGCGCGGGAACCCGGTGGAGCGGTCGATCGGCCCCCGCCGGGTATCCTGCCTCCACCGGGGTACGAAGGGGTTGTGCCCCGGAAGACTGATCGCGGGCTGCCGTGAGCTGGCCGAAGGTTGGCGAGCAGCGATCCGCGCCAGCCGGGGGTACGGGGGTCGTCCCCCGGAAAACAGACCGCGGGCTGCCGCGAGCTAGCCGAAGGTTGGCGAGCAGCGATCCGCGCCAGCCGGGGGTACGGGGGTCGTCCCCCGGAAAACAGACCGCGGGCTGCCGCGAGCTAGCCGAAGGCTAGCGAGCAGCAACCCGCGCAACGTGGGCGAGGAGGGATTTGAACCCTCACATCCTTTCGGACACACGGACCTGAACCGTGCGCGTCTACCGTTCCGCCACCCGCCCGAGTGACATGCCATTCAGTTGTGTTGCCAGGTGAACCGGGCTTTTCGGCCGTTTCCCCCTGGCGACATGCATAAGGCTAGCACGGTCTGAAGGTGGGTCGCACACGCTTTTCGGACCACCGGTCCGGGGCCCCGGGCGGCCGTCCCGGGGGTGCGCCTGAAACCAGGGGCACCTTTACCCGGTTACGATCGTCTACACATACGAAGTGGAGTACAAAGGGAGGTACCTCGTGGGAGTGCTCCAACGCTTCGAGCGCAGGCTTGAGGGCATGATCGAAGGCACCTTCGCGATGGCCTTCAAGTCCGAGCTCCAACCGGTCGAGGTGGCGAGCGCCGTCCAGCGTGAGATGGACGAGCGGGCGGCCATCGTCGCCCAGGGCCGCACCCTGGTCCCGAACGACTTCATCGTCGAGCTGGCCACCAGCGACAAGGAGCGCCTCGAAGTCTACGCCGACAGCCTGGGGCAGGAGCTGTCCAAGCTGGCACGCGACTACGCGACGGAGCAGGGCTACTCCTTCGTCGGGCCGGTCCGCGTGCACTTCAGGTCCGACGAAGGCCTCAAGACCGGCCGCTTCCGCATCCGCTCCGGCGTCGTGCGCGGCACCATGGTCGGCAAGGACGGCGAGGTCCGCCAGCCCGTCGGCGACCCCGGGCCGAGCGGGGGCCAGCAGCAGGCCGGGCGTCCGCGCCTGCTGATCTCCCCCGGCGGCGCCGCCGCCGAGGGCGCCATCGCCAGCCACGGGATGCAGCAGTCCTTCGAGCTGACCACCCCGGTCACCCTCCTGGGCCGCGGCACCGACTGCGACCTGCGCCTGGTCGACAACGGCGTCTCCCGCCACCACGTGGAGATCCGGCTGGACGGCGACGAGGCCATCCTCGTGGACAAGGGCTCGACGAACGGGACCTTCGTCAACGGACAGCAGGTCAGGCAGGCCCGCCTGGTGGACGGCAGCAGGATCAGCCTCGGCCGCACCACCATGACGTTCCGCCGCGACTGACGTCCCGCGGTGGAACCAGAAAACCAACGCGGTTCCGCGGGCGTCTGACAAGGGGCGGGCCGGGCTCAGGCCCGCTGTCGGATATCCGGCCGGGAGGGTAGTCTCCGCGAAGACCTGACCGATCGGGCACAATGGCCGCGGCCGCAGGCCGCGTCCAGCGACCTCGAGACTCACCGACCCGAAGGTGGGCAGACATGGTGGCGGCGCAGATGACCGCCATCCCGGCCGAAGCACGACAGGGGCTGAAGAGCAGTTCGATGTCCAACTTGACCCTCATACTGATCAAGATCGTGTATCTCGCGGGGCTTTGGCTGTTCGTCCTCACCGCGATCGGTGTGATCCGCACGGATCTCTTCGGCTCCAAGAAGAAGCCCCGGAGGAACCCGCGCCCGGCGGCGCCGCGCCGGGACCGGGACCCCTCCCCGTCGTACTCGTCGGCGCAGCCCGCCCGGCCGCCCCGCGCGCGCCGGAACGAGCCCACGGCCCTGGTCGTCACCCAGGGGTCGCTCAAGGGCACCAGCGTCGACCTCGCGTCGCAGCCCATCCTCATCGGACGCGCTCCGGACTCCACCCTCGTCATCACCGACGACTACGCGTCCGGCCGCCACGCACGCGTCTACTCCGACAACGGCCGCTGGTTCGTGGAGGACCTGAACTCGACGAACGGCACCTACCTCGGCCAGCAGAAGCTGAACCGCCCCCAGCCCATCACGGTGGGACAGCCCATCCGTATCGGCAAAACCGTCCTGGAACTGCGCAAATGACAATCGCTCTCCGATACGCGGCGTACTCCGACGTAGGATGCCTCCGCGAAGGCAACGAAGACTCCGGCTACGCCGGCCAGAACCTCCTCGCGGTCGCCGACGGCATGGGCGGTTACGCCGGCGGCGAGGTGGCCAGCTCCATCGCGATCTCCTCGATCCGCCGCCTCGACTCCGAGCCGCCCCGGTCCGACGAGATGGCCGAGGTGCTCCAGCGCGCCGTCGAGCAGGCCAACGCCTCCCTGTCGCGCAGGATCATGGAGGAGCCCCAGCTGGAGAACATGGGCACCACCCTGACGGCCATGCTCTGGGCCGGTCCGCGGGTGGCGCTCATCCACATCGGCGACTCCCGCGCCTACCTCATGCGCGGCCCCCGCTTCGAGCAGATCACCCACGACCACACCCTGGTGCAGACCCTGGTGGACGAGGGCAAGATCACCGAGGAGGAGGTCGCCACCCACCCGCAGCGCTCCCTCATCCTGCGCGCCCTGGACGGCAAGAGCCCGGTCGACCCCGACATCTCCATCAGCGAGGCCAAGGCGGGCGACCGCTACCTGCTCTGCTCCGACGGGCTCTCCGGCGTGGTCAGCAAGAAGACCATCCACGAGACCCTCGCCACCGAGGCCGACCCGCGCAGCGCGGCCAAGAAGCTCATCGAGCTGGCCATCCGCGGCGGCGGCCCGGACAACATCACCGCGGTCGTCGCCGACGTCATCGAGGCCGAGACCGACAGCGAGGGGCCCACCCGCGCCTCCCAGGTGGTCGGCGCCGCGGACCAGCGCCGCGAGAACGTCGACCAGGGCAACGACACACCCGCCAGACGGGCGCAGGAACTGCGCGGGGGATCCGGCGACACCGCCGAGATGGACCCCGTCCGTGACGAGCCCGGCCCGGACGCCTACGCCTCGGGCGGCGCCTACCAGGAGTCCTACAACGGCGACTACGACGACTACGAGGCCCCGCCGGCCGACCGGCGGGGCCGTCCCGAACCCGAGTACCGCCGCAGGCGCTGGTGGCCGATGGTGCTGGTGTTCCTGGTCGTGGTCGCCGTCGTCGCGGGGGCCACGTACTACTTCGGCAGCCGCTACGTGAACAGCCAGTACTACGTGGGCCCCTCCCCCTCGGGGGACACCGTCAGCATCTACCAGGGCATCAACACCGACATCGCGGGCTTCAGCCTGTCGGAGGAGGTGGAGGAGACCGGGATCACCCTGGACTCGCTCTCGGAGGCCGACCGCGGATCGGTGGAGAACACCCTGCCCGCGGAGAGCCTGGACGACGCCCGGGCGAGCGTGGACGTGCTGAGCGAGGGTACGGCCGGGGCCCGGACCGAGGAAGGGTCCGGGTGAGCCCGCGTGAGTAAGGCTTCCGAACCCGAGGCGCCCACCGCGCTGCCACCCGTCAAGAGGCGCAACGCCGAACTGGTCCTCATCCTCTTCGCCATCGTCATCACCATGGCGGGCATCGCGATCGCGGGCGTCAACCTCAACGGCCAGGTCCCCGGCGCGATGTGGACGGTGGGCCTGACCTTCGCGGCCCTGTCCGCCGCCGCGCACGTGGCGATGCGCTTCGTGGCGCCCTACGCCGACCCGCTGATCCTGCCCTGTGCGCTGTTCCTCAACGGCATCGGCGTGGCGATGATCTGGCGGATCCAGGCGGGCGAGGCCGAGGATATCGAGCGCGCCGGGGTCGGCTCGCAGCTGATGTGGACGGCGATCGGCCTGGTCCTGTGCTTCCTCATCATCATCTTCCTCAAGGACCCCAGGGTCCTCCAGCGCTACACCTACGTCAGCGGCCTGGTCGCGATCATCCTCCTCGCCCTGCCGATCATCCCCGGCCTGGGCCAGGAGGTGTACGGCGCCCGGCTGTGGATCGGCATCGGGCCGTTCACCATGCAGCCGTCGGAGTTCGCCAAGATCGCCCTGGTGATCTTCCTGGCGTCCTATCTGATGAGCAAACGCCAGGTGCTCCAGATCGTCGGCAAGCCGATCAAGATCGGCCGCTTCACGCTCATCGAACTGCCCCGGGCGCGCGACCTGGCACCGATCCTGGTCGGCTGGGTGCTGGCCATCGGCATGCTGGTGCTCCTGCGCGACCTGGGCACCTCGCTGCTGCTCTTCGGCACGTTCCTGGCGATGCTGTACGTGGCCACCCAGCGCTCCTCGTGGGTGACCATCGGCCTGCTCCTGTTCGCGGCCGGGGCGTTCGTGGCCTACCTGCTCTTCTGGCACGTCCAGGCCCGCGTCAACATCTGGCTCAACGCCTTCGACCAGGAGGTGTACGAGGCGGTCGGCGGCAGCCAGCAGCTGGTGGAGGGGCTGGTGGGCATGGCCTACGGCGGCCTCTTCGGCACCGGCATGGGCGCGGGGGCCCTGTACGACACCTTCGCCGCCGACAGCGACCTCATCCTCGCCACGATCGGCGAGGAGCTGGGCCTGACCGGCCTGCTCGCCATCCTCATGGTGCTCGGCCTGTTGGTGGAGCGCGGCATGCGCATGGCGCTCGCGACCACCGGCGCGTTCAACAAGCTGCTGGCCAGCGGTGTCGCCTTCCTTCTCGCCTACCAGGTCTTCATCGTCCTGGGCGGCCTGACCCGGGTGATCCCGCTGACCGGCTCGACCACGCCCTTCATGGCGGCGGGCGGTTCCGCGCTGCTGGCGAACTGGATCATGATGGGGATCCTGCTCCGCATCAGTGACAACGCCAGGCGCCCAGCACCGCAGGCCATCCAGGACGAGGGCGCGACACAGGTGATCCGACGATGAACACACCGATCCGCAGACTCAGCATCTTCGCCTTCGTCCTGATCCTGATCCTGATGGCCAACGTCACCTGGCTCCAGGGCTTCCAGGCGCAGGCGATCAAGGACGACCCGCTCAACCGGCGCCAGTTCACCGAACGGCTCAGCGAGGCCCGCGGCCCCATCCTGGTCGCGGACGACAACGTGGCCTACTCGGACAACATCGCCGGCGAGGGTGAGCCCGCGGAGTTCCAGCGCATGTACGAGGGCGGCGGCCTGTACACGCCGATCGTCGGCTCCTTCCGCACCTACGGCGCCTCGGGCATCGAACTCACCGAGAACTCGCTGCTCGACGGCAGCGACGACCGGCTGGCGGTGCGCAACTTCCGCGACATCATCACCGGCCGCGAGCCCGAGGGCGCCCAGGTCCAGCTCACCCTGGACCCGGAGGTGCAGCAGGCGGGCTACGAGGCCTTCCAGGGCCTGGGCGACAAGAACGGCGCGGCCGTGGCGCTCGACCCCAGCACCGGGGCGATCCTGGGCGCGGTGTCCTACCCGTCCTACGACGCCAACGAGGTCGTCAGCATCACCGACATCGACGCGGCCGTGACCAACTACACGGAGCTGGAGGCCGACCCGCGCAAGCCGCTGCTCAACCGGGCCCTCCACGAGTTCTACCCGCCGGGCTCGACGTTCAAGGTGGTGACCGCCGCGGCGGCCATGGAGCACCTGGGCGCCACCCCGGAGACGACCCAGGAGGCGCCCGACGTGCTGGAGCTGGGCGGCACGCTGCCCAACGCCACCCCGGGCGGGACCTGCAACGGCGGCCAGCCCGACACCCTGGCGCACTCGATCCAGATCTCCTGCAACACCTCGATGGCCAACTGGGCCATCGAGATGGGCGGAGAGGCCCTGTCGGAGCAGGCCACCGCCTTCGGGTTCAACCGCGAGGAGGAGTTGACGGTCCCGCTGTCGGTGATCCCGAGCAGCGCTCCGGTGGAGACCGACCGCAACATCCTGGGCCGCGCCGGCATCGGCCAGTCCAACGTGCAGGCGACCCCGCTCCAGATGGCGATGGTCGCCGCGGGCGTGGCCAACTCGGGTGAGGTCATGAAGCCCTACGCGGTGGACACCGTGCGCGACTCGGACCTGTCCGTGGTCACCCAGACCAGCCCGGAGAGCTACTCGCAGGCGGTCAGCGCCAGCACGGCCGAGTCCCTCACCGAGATGATGACCCTGGTGACCGGCCCGGGCGGCTCGGGTACCAACGCGGCCATCTCCGGCATGGAGGTCGCGGGCAAGACCGGTACCGCCGAGACCGGTGACGGAAGCCCCACCCACAACTGGTTCATCGGTTTCGCCCCGGCTGACGACCCGCAGGTCGCGGTCGCGGTCGTGGTCGAGTACGGCGGCGGCAGCGGCAACGAGCTGGCCGCGCCGATCGCCCGGCAGATGATGGAGGCAGTGGTTCAGTAGTGAGCGCCTACGAACCGTCTTCCCAGAACGGTCCCGGTGACCTCACCGGGACCGTTCTGAGCGACCGTTACCGCCTGGAGGAGCAGGTGGGCTCCGGTGGCATGGGCACGGTCTGGAAGGCCACCGACACCCTGCTCAACCGGCCCGTGGCGGTCAAGCTGCTGCACCCCTCCCAGATGGCCGAGCCCACGGCGAGGGAACGGTTCCGCACCGAGGGCCGGATCACCGCCGGCCTCTCCCACCCCGGGATCGCCCAGGTCTACGACTACGGCGAGGAGAACGGCCGCGCCTTCCTGATCATGGAACTCGTGGTCGGCGAACCGCTCTCGCAGGTCCTGCGCGAGCAGGGCCACCTCAGCGCGGACCAGACCCTGGACTTCGTGTACCAGGCGGCCAAGGCCCTGGCCGCCGCGCACGCGCGCGGCGTGGTGCACCGCGACATCAAGCCGGGCAACCTGCTGGTCACCCCGGACGGCCAGCTCAAGCTGACCGACTTCGGCATCGCCCGCGGCGACATGTCGGTCACCCTCACCCAGACCGGCATGGTCATGGGCACCGCCCAGTACATCTCCCCCGAGCAGGCCTCGGGCAGGCCCGCGACCTCCTCCTCGGACCTGTACGCCCTCGGCGTGGTGGCCTACGAGTGCCTGGCCGGAACACCGCCGTTCACCGGCGACACCCCGGTGGCGCTGGCCCTGGCGCACACCCGCGACGAGCCGCCGGAACTGCCCGAGGACGTGCCCGACGACGTCAACCACCTGGTGTCCTCCCTCCTGTTGAAGGAGCCCGAGGAGCGGCCCGCGTCGGCCAGCGAGGTCGCGCACACGGCCGCGGTGATCCGCTCCAACGCCGGAACCGGTCCGCCCACACCCTCCACCGGGTTCCAGGGGATGGCGCAGACCGCCGTGGTGGGAGCGGTGACCGGACCCGGCTCCGGCTCGATGACGTACCGGACCGGGGGGCAGCCGACCGCCGTCGCCGGTCAGGAGGACGCGTCGGCTAGGCTGGCCGGGGCACCGGAGCGGCGCCGCCGCGTCAGCGTGCCCGTGATCCTCGCGGCCGCGGCCGCGGCGATCATCATCGCGGCCGCGGTGGTGGCCGGATTCCTGTCCAACGGGAGGTCCGAGGTGGGCAACATGCGCGACACCGTCGACCCTCCCGCGGCGAGCCCTTCCTCCTCTCCGGAGGAGACCGAGGAGCCCGTGGAGTCCGCCCCGGCGGACGTCCCCATGGCCCCGGAGGGCGACACCGGCTGGAATACGCAGCCGCAGGACCCGGTGGGGAGTCCGAGCCCCTCCCCGGACGAGGACGCCGAGGAGAGCGACGCCCCCGAAGACGGTGAGGACGACGACTCCGAGGGCGGCCAGAGCCCTCCGCCCGACCCCGGCACGGGTGAGACCCCGGAGCCCCCGCCGAACAACGGCGGGGGAAACAACGGCGGTGACGACGGCAGTGGCGGTAACAACGGCGGCGGAGAAGAAGTAGGCACCACCTAGAGACCGTGAGCGAGAGACGTTCAGGGTAGGCGGCGGCCCGCGGGCGGCCTCCGGAAGACACGAGGATCACTACACGACATGTCCCAGCCCCGGCTCCTCGGCGGACGCTACGAGCTCGACACCATCGTCGGGCGCGGCGGCATGGCCGAGGTCTACCGCGCACGCGACCTGCGTCTCGACCGGCTCGTCGCCATCAAGACCCTCCGACACGACATGGCTCGCGACCACGTCTTCCAGGCCAGGTTCAGACGGGAGGCGCAGTCCGCCGCCTCCCTGAACCACCCGGCCATCATCGCGGTGTACGACACCGGCGAGGACATGATCGACGGGGTGTCCATCCCCTACATCGTCATGGAGTACGTGGACGGGCGGACCCTGAAGGAGCTGCTGGACGACGACCGCCGCCTCCTGCCGGAGCGCTCGGCGGAGCTGGTCGACGGCATCCTCAAGGCGCTGGAGTACAGCCACGACAACGGGATCGTCCACCGCGACATCAAGCCCGCGAACGTGATGCTGACCCGCAACGCCGACGTCAAGGTGATGGACTTCGGCATCGCCCGGTCCATGGACGACAACCAGGCGACGATGACGCAGGCCTCCCAGGTGATCGGTACCGCCCAGTACCTGTCCCCGGAGCAGGCGCGCGGCGAGCGGGTGGACCCGCGCAGCGACATCTACTCCACCGGCTGCGTGCTCTACGAGCTGCTCACCGGCCGTCCGCCGTTCACGGGCGACTCGCCCGTCTCGATCGCCTACCAGCACGTGCGGGAGGAGCCGGTCCCGCCGAGCGAGATCGACCCCCAGATCCCCCATTGGCTGGAGGACGTCACCCTCCGGGCGATGACCAAGAACCGCGAGGAGCGGTACCAGAACGCGGCCGAGATGCGCGCCGACATCCAGCGCGGCCTGGCCGGGATGCCCACCCAGGCGGGCACCATGGCCATGGCCGCCGCCGGCGCCACGACGGCGATGCCGCCCGCGCCCGCCGAGCGGTACGACGACTACGACGATTACGACGACGACTACGACGACCGCTACGACGACCGCGGGAAGGACGGCCGCGGCAAGACCGCGCTGTGGGTCCTTCTGGGCGTCGGCGTGGTCGCCTCCCTGATCCTGGTGTTCGTGCTGATGAACCTGGGGGGAGGGGATCCCGAGACGCAGACCGCCGCGGTACCGGACGTGGCGGGGTCCACCGTCGCGGAGGCCCAGTCCTCCCTGAGCGAGGCGGGCTTCGAGAACGTCACCCCGGAGCAGCAGGCGAGCGAGGACGTCGAGGAGGGCCAGGTCATCGAGACCGACCCGCCCGCCGGCGACGAGGTCCCGGTGGACGAGGAGATCGTCCTGTACGTCTCCAGCGGCCCGGACGCCCTGGAGATCCCGTCCGTGCAGGGCCAGTCCGAGTCCGACGCGACCGGCACCCTGAACGACGCGGGCTTCGAGAACGTCACCTCCGAACAGAGGGCGGACGACAGCGTGCCCGAGGGCCAGGCGATCGGCACCGACCCGGCCGCCGGGGAGGCGGTCGCGCCGGACACCGACATCACGCTGCTGATCTCCTCCGGACCCAACCAGGTACAGGTGCCCGACCTGGTCGGCATGACCCGCGACGGCGCGGAGTCGGCGCTGGCGCAGAGGGACCTGAGCGCCTCCTTCTCCGAGGAGCCGAGCACGGAGGGCCCGGTCGGCACGGTCATCCGGCAGGACCCGGGGTCGGGGCAGAACGTGGCGCCCGGGAGCACGGTGAACGTCGTGCTCGCCACCGAACCGGCCACTCAGGGGCCGTCGGACGGCGACGACGGCGGCGAGTCCCCTCCGGGTGAGGGCGGGGAGACCCCTCCCGGCGGTGAGGACGGGGGCCAGACCCCGCCCGGCGGCGACGACGGCGGCTTCGAGTTCCCGTCCATGCGCAGGGACTGAACGGACAGGGCGTGACGGCGGGCCGCTTCCGTGCGAGGGCACGGGGCGGCCCGCCGTCGTGTGCGGGGCACGTCCAGGGCGGAGGGCACCCGCCGTGGACGTGGGCCCCGGACCGTACGGGGTCGCCCCCGCACAGCCCGGGGGAGCTGCGGCCCGCATCGACGGGAGTCGGCTCCCGTCCCCCGCGAGGCCGAGGGGCGGCGGGGGAGCACCCGGCCGCCTGGGAGCACGACCCGGCGCCTCCGGAACCCGACGCGGATCCGGTACGTCCCGCCGGTGACGGGGGCTCCCCCCGGGGCGTAGACTGTGTTCTCGTTCAGGAACCCGCCCCACGTACTGGAGCAGCGACCGTGCCCAAGTCCCGCAGCGATCGCAAGAAGAAGGCCGTCTACACACCGCCTCCTTCGAAGGAGAAGCCCAAGGTCAGTCCGCGCTGGCTGGCACCGGCGATGCTCGGCTTCTTCACGCTGGGCATCCTGTGGATCGCCGTCTACTACATCGCGGGCAGCCAGATCCCCTACATGCAGGACTGGCAGAACTGGAACCTGCTGATCGGCTTCAGCGGCATCATCGTGGCCGTCATCCTGTCCACGCGCTGGCACTGACCCCCCGGCCGGGCGGTCGGATCGCCCGGCGACGACGGCGGACCCTCCTCCGGGTGCTCTCCACTGGCGTGTCCGCACCCGGGTGAACAGCAACGACACGGGTTTTCCACAGAGTTATCCACAGGCTGTGGGTAGCTCCCTTCGGCATGCCCGCACACAGGGGGCCGGAGGCCGCGCGGGGATGTCCTCCGGGGCCGGGAGGAGTCGTCGCACGGCCCCTTGGCGGCGCGGGGGTGTCCGCGGACGCGGGGCCCGGAGGAGGGCTCCTCCGGGCCCCGGCCTCTCCGCCGTCAGCGGAGGATGATCAGCGGCGCCGTGACCACCAGGGCCACGAGCAGGGCGGCGAACGCCGCCGCCAGCAGGACGTGCGTGACCGTACGGGCACGGTTTCCGGCGGACCTGCCGGGCAGGTAGGCGAACACGGCGCCGAGCGCGAGCCCGGCGACCAGCCCGCCGATGTGCGCGGTCCACGAGATGTTGGGGACCACGAAGGTCAGCACGAGGTTGACCACCAGCAGGACGCCGATCATGCGCAGGTCCAGGCGCAGCCGCCTGCCGATGACGAGCACCGCCCCGAACAGGGCGAAGATCGCTCCGGAGGCGCCGACCGAGAACTGGTTGGGCTCCGCCAGGAGGCTGAGCACCGATCCCGCGAACGCGCCGAGCACCCACAGGGTCAGGAAGCGGACGTGTCCCAGCCAGCGCTCCAGCTGCGTTCCCAGCAGGTACATGGCGTACCCGTTGAACAGCAGGTGGAAGATGCTGCCGTGCAGGAACGCGGCCGTGAGGAGCCGGTACCACTCGCCCGGGAGCACCCCGAGCAGGGTTCCGTCCTCGACCCGGCCGATGCCGAGCATGGCGAACTCCCAGACCAGCGGCGAGGCGCCCGCCTGCCCGATCGGGGTGGACGTACCCAGCTGGGCGAGGAACCCGGCCGCCATCATGCCGAGGATCGTCCAGGTGACGTACGGCTTGGCGACGGCCCTGCCCCCGAAGGCGGTCCTGGCCCGGCGCACCCCGCGGTTCCCCTCCGAGACGCACCCGGGGCACTGGAAGCCCACGGACGCCTCGACCATGCAGTCCGGGCAGATCGGCCGCTCGCACCTGCTGCAGCTGACCCCCGTCTCCCTGTCGGGGTGGCGGTAGCAGGTGCGCGGGGCCGGGCGCTCCGGCTCCGGAGCCGCTCCGGACGGCGGTGGGGATGCGGTCATGGGCGGGTTCCTCCTCGGAGCCGGGGCGCCGTCACCGCTATCGGGTGATCTCGACGCTGTTGATCACCACGTCCTCGCGGGGACGGTCCTGGGAGTCGGTCTCGACCTGGGAGATCGCGGTGACCACGTCGTCCCCCTCGACGACCTCGCCGAAGATGGTGTGGCGGCCGTCGAGCCAGTACGGCTTGTCCACGGTGACGAAGAACTGCGAGCCGTTGGTGCCGGGGCCCGCGTTGGCCATGGCCAGCAGGAACGGACGGTCGAAGCGCAGGTTCGGGTGGATCTCGTCCTTGAACTTGTAGCCGGGGCCGCCGCGGCCGGTGCCGAGCGGGTCGCCGCCCTGGATCATGAAACCGTCGATGACGCGGTGGAAGATCGTGCCCTCGTAGAGGCTGCTGTTGGAGGGCTTGCCCGTGGTGGGGTCCACCCACTGCTTCGAGCCCTCGGCCAGACCGATGAAGTTGGCGACCGTCTCCGGCGCCTCCTTCTCGAACAGCCTGATGACGATGGTTCCCTTGGAGGTGTTCAGCCGCGCGGTGGGCTGAGCCGTGGAGTCGGACACCTACGTGCCTTTCGGTCGACTTCGTTTACGTGCTCACGTTACCCGTCCGTCCCCCGGGCTCGTCCTGGATCCGCCGCGGTCGCGCTGCGTCCGGGCAGCTCGCCGGTCCCGCGCCCACCGCGTCCGGGACTCCGTCCGCTTCGGGACGGACCCCTCTCACCCCGGGCACCCGACCGACCCCGGAGGGTGGTCTCCCCTCCTCCCGGGCCCGCCGTTCGCGGCGGGCGGACAGGAGAAAAACCCTCGGCCGGTGTCGAAACGAAGATCACACACGGAGAGGACGTATGTTGAGATAACACCCGGGTAACGGGTAAGGACGACGGAGAAACCATCCGTGTGGAGTCGAGCGTCGGCCGCACCGGGTGGAGACCGCAGAACCGGTGAACGACCGAAGGAGCTGACGACGTGCCTACCTCTTCCAAGCGACTCAAGGCACGCAAGAAAGAGACTGAGGCGAGCTTGGCTCGTCTGCAGGGCATGGCCCGGGAGAAAGCCCGGGAACAGGCCGAACGGTTTGGTCCGTACGCCGACCAGGCACGCGACCAGGCCGCTCTGAAGCTCCTCCAGGCGCGCGGCTGGACCGCACCCCGGCTGGAGAACGCCGCGCTGCGCGTGGAGGACACCGTGGCACCGCGGGTCGCCGAGGTGCTCACCGCGGCCGCCCACCGCGTGGACCCGAACCCGGGTCGCCGCGGGCTCATGCTGCTCCGGCGGGGCAACCGCCGGGTTCCCCGGGGGGTCCTGATCGGCGGCGCCGCCGTGGTCGGCGGCATCGTCGTGTACTCGCTGGTCCGCATGCGCCAGGCGGCCCAGGACGCCGAGTGGCAGGAGCACCTGGACCAGGCGCGCGACCAGGTCCGCGAGACGCGGGAGAACCTGGAGGAGCGGGCCTCGGCGACGGCGGAGAAGGCCACGGAGGCCGTGGAGGAGACCGCCAAGGCGGCCAAGACCGCGAAGAACAAGACCAAGGAGACCGTTCGCACCGCCGCGGGCGAGAACCGGGCCAAGGAGAACGGCAAGCCCGGCCACCAGGGCTGATCGCGGGGAGCGACGAGAGACGGACAGCCGTGCCGTGCGGGGGAGACCCCGCCCCCGGACTGGCTACCCTCCCTCCGCCGGGACGGATTCCTTCCGTCCCGGCTTCGTCGTGTCGGGGGGTGTGTCCGCGGGCGGGATGAGCGTGGACCGCCGCGCCCGGCTCCGGGGCGTCCGTGCGGTCCACAGCGGCGGCTCCGGGGCGTTCGGAGGCGGTGCCCCGACCGCCCCGACCCGCCTCCGGCCGGGTCCTCAGGAGTCCTTGAGGACGCGCAGGATCAGGGGGTAGCGCCAGTCGTTGCCCAAGAGGCTGGAGATGCTGGCGACGACCGGGAGGATCGCCCAGCCCAGGGCGACCGCCAGCGTCACCAGCAGGGGCGCGACGAGCCAGAACAGGGCCAGGCTCGTGAGTCCGGCGATGACGCAGAAGAGCTGGAAGTTGAGCGACTCCATGGCCTGGCGCCGCACGTAGGGCGAGATCCTGTCGCTCACGAGGAGGAGCAGGAGGGGCGCGATGACGGGGAGGAAGTAGTTCCCCGCGTGCCCGACCGCGGCCACGACCCGGTCGACCGGGGTGCTCGGCAGGGGCTCACGTGAGTCGGTCCTCTGGCGGCCTCCCGGGCCGGTGAACCGGCCGGACGGGCCGGGGGCCGCCCGGGGCGTCCCCGCCGGGGTGACGCCCAGGTCCTCGGTGAGGGGGACCAGGTCGGCCCCGAACTTGGCCCGCATGGCCCTGTCGGTGCGCTCGTCGAGCTCCTCCTCGTCGAGCTGGCCGCGGCCGAAGGCCTCCTGGAGAACCGTGATCGCGGCGTCGCGTTCGGCGTCGGTGAGGCGGATCTGCGGCCTGGCCTGCGGTTCCCAGGGGCGCCTCGCCGGATACTGAGGGTCCTGCACAGCCACTCCCACTCCCAACGGCGACGGGAGTACGGCACGGATCGGCCGTACTCCCCTCATGATGCGCCATAGGAACGGCCACGGCTATCGGGGCCGTCCCTGATCCTCCCCTGATCCGGTCCTCCCCCTTTCGGTGGAGGCCGCATCGACTTTCGTCTGTCGGGTTCCCGGCTGTCAGGCCGCCGGGCCTCCGGGGCCCAAGGCCCCGGGCCGCTGGGGCTCCCCTCCCCGGGAGCCCGTCGTCACCGGGCGGCGACGGCGGAGGGCATCCCGGTCGGGACCGGCGCGACGACCCTGGCCGGGTCCGGAGCCGGCGTCGGTTCCGGGTCGGGGCAGGAGGCCAGGGCCGGAGCCGCGGCCGGGATCGGAGAGGTCGGGGGCTCCTGCTCGGCCTGCTCCCGCTCGTACTGGCGCTCGGCGCTGGTGAGCAGTTCGTACCAGTTGGTGACGTCCTTGCGCCGACGCAGCAGGGCGCGGCGCTCGCGTTCGGTCATGCCTCCCCAGACACCGAACTCGATACGGCTGTCCAACGCCTCCGCCAGGCATTGCGTCCGGACCGGACAGCCCCGGCAGATCAGTTTGGCGCGGTTCTGCGCAGCACCCTGCACGAACAGCGCGTCCGGGTCGATCTCGCGGCATTTGGCACGGGCCGCCATCTTCTCATTCCACATGTTGCCCCACTCCCAAGATCAGCATGTGTGGTGATCGGAATCCGCCGGCTGGCGCGACCGCCGGCGGGTGAGGAGAAGCGAACCGATCCGAGGACGGTGTCACGAGGCCGGGCGGGGGCCGCCAGGCTCGTCTTCGGGGGTCGATCGTTTCGGCGCGCTGTCTTCCTCGTTGTCGCTGGTGTCGAAACTACGGTTCGTCCCAGTTCACCAACAGACCCCAAGAGGCCTATTTCTCATATGGCCCAGTAGGACCATTGCACCAAGGGGAAGTGTCATCATACACACACGCAGAGTAACTGCATATGGTAGAGGCGAGCCCGCTGCGCGAAGACGTGAAGACACCACCCCGACTTTCCATTACACGGGTGATGACCTGCGGATTCATAGCGCCTGACCGGTGGGACCGGGTACCCGGACGCGACCGGGCGAAGTGGACTCTGCGTCATCCATGTCACCCGAACGGGCTATACGGACCCCTCGGTCGTACGAACCGTGCGACCGCACCCGCCCCCCATTTCCCACCTTGACGGACGAACCGGAACTACCGAATAGTAACAAAAGCAGTTCCGTGGACTTCGGCGGCGGAAGAGTCTTTACGGGTTGACGCGAAACGCCCATTCCGCTTTTTCGTGACGTATCTTCCGAGAGCCGCGCAGCCCGCACGGGAGGGCCGCAAGACCCTCCGGCCAGAGCGCGGCGCGGAGCCGGCCGGGTCCGCGAGCGGCTCGCCGCGTGGACTCCCGCGGGCTCCCGGAGACCGCGGGAAGGGGTGCCCCCGGGGCCTCGCCGAGACGACGCGCTCCGCCGCCACACGGCCCGCGTCCGGTCCGGCCACCCGCAACAGAAAACGGGGACCCCCGTAGGGAGTCCCCGTCACAACGCCTGATCCGCGCTTTTCCTGGGTGGAGCCAAGGGGAGTCGAACCCCTGACCTCCGGTATGCAAAACCGGCGCTCTGCCAGCTGAGCTATGGCCCCATGAACCCGGGCGCGAGCCCTGGTCACTCTGGAGAGCATACCTTCATCGGAGGGCGGTCCCGCTCACCCGGCCGGGATCCCGCGCACGAAGCCACGGTTCGCAGCTCGGGAGCAGCACAAAGCCGTGGGTCGCACCTCGGGATCATCGGCCCACCCACGTCTTCGTGTCACTCACGAGCGGGCCGGGACGGCTCTCGCCGGTCCCCGGTTCGCCCTGTGGAAGCTCCACGGCCGCGCAGGGCGGCCAGGAGACCCGCCGGTCAGCTCTCGCTGGCCGCCGTGGCCTCGGTCCACAGGTCGAGCTCGGCGCGGTCCGCCTGGATCTTGCGGTAGACGGCGAAAGCCCCGAGGGCCACCAGCGCCAGAACGATGATCTTCTTCACTGTCTGGACCCTTTCGTTGATCCGGTGCGTCAACGCGGGCTCCCGTCCGGGACGGGGGCTCCGCGGAGAACTTTATGAGGTTGTCACCAAGCAGACTAGCAAGCCGTCGGGAGCGGTCCCCGCCACAGTGGACCGATTTCCACCAACTTCTGAGCCCGATACGTGAGGAGCGCGAGCGAGGCCTCAGGTCAGCAGCGCCATCCGACGGAGAATACCCAGGCTGGCCTGCGGAGAAGCAGCGATCCGCGTGAGTTCGGACCACACCCTCTTGCAGACCGCGACCGACTCCTCCGCCTCCACGATGGAGCCGCCCTGGGTGGCCTCGACGTAGGCCAGGGCGGCCTCGTCCTCGTCGAACTCCAGGACGGAGAAGGGCCCGGCGACGCCGGGGTGCGGGCCCGCCGAGGTCGGCAGCAGCTGGACCGTCACCCGATCGGACCCGGTGGCCAACTCCACGATGCGGCTGGTCTGCGCACGCAGCAGTTCTCGGTTCCCGGACACCCGCTGGAGGGCGTCCTCCTCGACGATGGCGTGGTAGCGGACGAGGCTTCCGGAGGAACCGAGGTCGGGGCCGCCGTGGTCCAGGACCTCCTGGCGCTTGAGGTAGGCGGCCACCATGCGTTCGACGGTGCGCTCGCCGTGGCCCAGGGCCCGCGCCACCGCCGCGGTGTAGTCGGGCACCTGGAGGAGGTCGGGGACGAGTATGCCCGCGTAGGACTGCACGGAGACGGCGCCCGCCTCGTTGCCCACGTACGCGGAGGACAGGACGTCCTCGTACTCGGTCCACCAGGGGCGCAGGCGCGACTCCCGGACGAGGGTCAGGATGGCCTCCCGCTGCCCTCCGGTGACGCCGTACAGGCGCAGGAGGGCGGAGATCTCCATGACCGACGGCCACTTGCGGATGCCGGTCTCGATGTGTCCGAGCTTGGCCGGGGACCACTCCAGCTCGTCCGCGACGTCGCTGAGGGTCATACCCGCCCGTACGCGGTGGCGGCGGAGTTCGGCGGACAGCCGTCGACGACGGACCGTGGGGCTGGTCATAACGATGATCCCATGACGCAGAGTGGCGGAGGTGTACCACCAGCGAAACACGCCACCTAGCATCTAGCAATGAGTTTCTAGAAAACAGCTGCCGATTCGATGCATTACGGAGGGCGAAAACCCGGGCGGTGGAACGGCAAACCCGTCTTTCGTCATGAGGGCCGGGACCGGGGGAGCCCCGGAGGGGGATTGGCGGGAGGGTGAAGCGGTGTCGAAGGCGGACGAGGTCCCGGGGGGTGACAGGGGTGCGGAGCTGGGGAAGGAAACGGAACGGGAAGTGGCGGCGAAGGCGTGAGCAGAACAGGGGTGGGGGCGAAGACGAGTGACGGAAAAGACGTGGAAAGCTGAAGGAGGGGATGTAAGGATGTTTGCCCGGGCACTTGAGAAACAGGAGCAACGGGAACAACAGGGATACCAGTAATAACAAGCGCACCAGGCAAGCGCACCAGGAATCACACCAGCCGCCGGTTCCCGGGACCTTCGCGAGATTCGGGTTCCCAGAACACGGCCGAAAATTCGGGGCAGGCCGTGACCGCTGGCGCCCGGATCTGTCCGCCTGGCCCAGGGCCGCGATCCGGCGGACCCGGTGTCCTCAGCGGAGCGGTGGCCTGAGAGCCGCGGCCGCGGTGACTCCAGGGAGCAGTGACTTCAGGGACGGGAGAGCCGCCTGCTTACTCCTGTCCTGTATGTCTCACCTTGATGCCAGCGTGGAGAAACCGCGTACGATGCTTGAGGTGCCTGCTTCGGCGGGCGTAACCATACACATAGAGGAAACCCATGAGCTACCCCATTGACGACGCCGAGCAGCTGATCGCGAACGCGGAGGCGGAGATGCCGCCGAGCACGCGCTCCCGTCTCATCGCGAAACTCCGGATGGGGAAGCACATCGACGAGGCCGCGGCCGAACTCGACGTCAGCCCGGCCCAGGTCTTCTCGACCGGCCGCATCCTCACGGCCTTCGGCGACCAGCTCGACTTCACGCTCACCGAGCAGCGCGACCCCTCCCTGCCGCACGGGACCGTCACCGGGTACAACAAGCGGTGCCGGTGCCCCGATTGCCGGGGAGCGCTCCAGCAGCGCGTCTGAGGCCCTGTCGGGGGTGTTCCGAGGCACCGCCGGAAGTGGAGAGCGGAGCCGGGGCGAACGCCCGGCTGACGTGGTGTCGAACGTGCTGCCGGACGGCCGACCGTTCCCGCGTCGCGCCGTTCCCGCGTCGCGTCCCGGCGTCCCGTACGTCCTGTCCGCCCCGCGGTGGGAGCGGTCGGGGACAGTTTCGGTTTCTTTCGGCTGAGGTCGTGAGTGTGATCCGGTAGGTCCTTCGGGCGATCCGGCGGGAATCCCAAGCCTTCGGGGACCAAGCCGTCCACCTGCGCTAACGCCTCGTTAACCGAGACTTCCCGAACCAATACGGCGAACACAGGCTTATCAGCCCCGGGTTGGGGAAAATCGCAGACCATGAACGAGTACGTGGACTGGTCGGCGATGAGCGAAGAAGACTTCTTTGCGCTGCTGCGGCAGCTCATCGACATTCCGGAAGCCGACGAGGACTGACCAGAGGCTGTCCCCGACGCGGGTCCCCCGCCCCTCTCACCCCCAGGCGCACGACGAGGCCGTGACCGCGGTGTTCAGCGTGCGCCGAGAAGGGGCCTCCGTGACTCGCGCCTCCGGCTTGCGCTCCCTGTCGTGCCTGTTGTCGGGGCCGGCGCGGAGGACGAGCACGCCCTGCGGCCGTCTGCGCCGTGACGAGAGTCCGCTCCCCGTCCTGACCCGTGGTCCCGGTAGCGGAAACGTGCCATGCCCCGCCTCCTGGGGCGCAGTGTCAGTCCGTGCGTCTCCCAGCGGGGGGGACTACTGGTGTGGGTTGTCCACAGGACGCGGGACGCTCTGGCACCGCCACCCCCGCACCCGGTTGACTGGAAACAGGGGGCCCACCCAGGAACCCGCACCCCCACACGCCCACCCCCGCGTTCACAAACGCACAAACACCACCACAAAAAAGAGGGACAGGCCGCCTTACAGGCACCCCACCCCCACACAAAAACAAAGGGGGGCCGCCCACAGGCGACCCCCCTCAACGAAAAACCGTGGCAGCGACCTACTCTCCCACCCCACCACAGGGCAGTACCATCAGCGCAAAGAGACTTAACGACCGGGTTCGGAAAGAGACCGGGTGTGACCCTCCAGCAATAACCACCACGGAAACCACACACCACCCACCCAACTCCACCCACCCCAAAGGACAGGGAATCACAGTGAGCAGCAAGCTCCGTGAAAAGTGTGCGCGAACATCCAATTATCTGCAGCGGACAAGCCCTCGGCCTATTAGTACCGGTCAGCTCCACCCCTCACAAGGCTTCCACACCCGGCCTATCAACCCCATCGTCTATAGGGAGCCTTACCCCCTCAAGGAGGCAGGAGACCTCATCTCGAAGCAAGCTTCCCGCTTAGATGCTTTCAGCGGTTATCCCTCCCGAACGTAGCCAACCAGCCATGCCCTTGGCAGGACAACTGGCACACCAGAGGTTCGTCCGTCCCGGTCCTCTCGTACTAGGGACAGCCCTTCTCAAGTCTCCAACGCGCACAGCGGATAGGGACCGAACTGTCTCACGACGTTCTAAACCCAGCTCGCGTGCCGCTTTAATGGGCGAACAGCCCAACCCTTGGGACCAACTCCAGCCCCAGGATGCGACGAGCCGACATCGAGGTGCCAAACCATCCCGTCGATATGGACTCTTGGGGAAGATCAGCCTGTTATCCCCGGGGTACCTTTTAGCCGTTGAGCGACACCGCTTCCACACGCCGGTGCCGGATCACTAGTCCCAGCTTTCGCTCCTGCTCGACACGTCCGTCTCACAGTCAAGCTCCCTTGTGCACTTACACTCAACACCTGATTACCAACCAGGCTGAGGGAACCTTTGGGCGCCTCCGTTACTCTTTGGGAGGCAACCGCCCCAGTTAAACTACCCACCAGACACTGTCCCCGAACCGGATCACGGTCCAAAGTTAGATGCCCGAAACAGTCAGAGTGGTATTTCACCAACGCCTCCACCGCCACTAGCGTGACAGCTTCACCGGCTCCCACCTATCCTACACAAACCATCCCAAACACCAATGTCAAGCTATAGTGAAGGTCCCGGGGTCTTTCCGTCCTGCTGCGCGAAACGAGCATCTTTACTCGTAGTGCAATTTCACCGGGCCCATGGTTGAGACAGTGGGGAAGTCGTTACGCCATTCGTGCAGGTCGGAACTTACCCGACAAGGAATTTCGCTACCTTAGGATGGTTATAGTTACCACCGCCGTTTACTGGCGCTTAGATTCCCAGCTTCGCAGGGGCGAACCCCCACTAACCAGTCCTCTTAACGTTCCAGCACCGGGCAGGCGTCAGTCCGTATACAGCGTCTTACGACTTCGCACGGACCTGTGTTTTTAATAAACAGTCGCTTCCCCCCGCTATCTGCGACCCCACCCAGCTCAGGATGCAAGATCCGTCACCAGACAGGGCTCCCCTTCTCCCAAAGTTACGGGGACAATTTGCCGAGTTCCTTAACCATGGTTCACCCGAACGCCTCGGTATTCTCTACCTGACCACCTGCGTCGGTTTAGGGTACTGGCCACACACGAACTCGCTAGAGGCTTTTCTCGACAGCATGGGATCACTCACTTCACCAAAAACGGCTCGGCATCACGTCTCAGCTCATATAAGAGGCGGATTTGCCAACCTCTCAGCCTACACGCTTACCCCCGGACAACCACCGCCGGGTAGAGCTACCCTCCTGCGTCACCCCATCACTTACCTACTACAAGCTCGGTTCCCAGACCAGTAAGTCAAAGCTCCCCGAAGGGACCCAAGACCACCAGCGTGGTTAGCATCACCTGATTCAGTACTGGACGCTCGTGCACGGGTACGGGAATATCAACCCGTTATCCATCGACTACGCCTGTCGGCCTCGCCTTAGGTCCAGACTCACCCTGGGCGGATTAACCTGCCCCAGGAACCCTTAGTCAATCGGCGGCAACGTTTCTCACGTTGCTATCGCTACTCATGCCTGCATTCTCACTCGCACGCCCTCCACCACACGATCACTCGGCAGCTTCACCGGACGCACGACGCTCCCCTACCAACCCAAGAAACTAGTCTTGAGCTTCACAGCTTCGGCGGTGTGCTTTAGCCCCGCTACATTATCGGCGCAGAACCACTTGACCAGTGAGCTATTACGCACTCTTTAAAGGATGGCTGCTTCTAAGCCAACCTCCTGGTTGTCTCAGCAACTCCACAACCTTTCCCACTTAGCACACGCTTAGGGGCCTTAGCTGATGATCTGGGCTGTTTCCCTCTCGACTACGAAGCTTATCCCCCGCAGTCTCACTGCCACGCTTCACTTAACCGGCATTCGGAGTTTGTCTGACGTCAGTAACCTTGTCGGGCCCATCAGCCAAACAGTAGCTCTACCTCCAGCAAGAAACACGCGACGCTGCACCTAAATGCATTTCGGGGAGAACCAGCTATCACGGAGTTTGATTGGCCTTTCACCCCTACCCACACCTCATCCCCCAGGTTTTCAACCCTGGTGGGTTCGGGCCTCCACGAGGTCTTACCCCCGCTTCACCCTGGACATGGGTAGATCACTCCGCTTCGGGTCCACAGCATGCGACTCAAATCGCCCTATTCAGACTCGGTTTCCCTACGGCTACCCCACCCGGGTTAACCTCGCCACACACCATGACTCGCAGGCTCATTCTTCAAAAGGCACGCCATCACCAAAGACAAGCTTCAGCTCTGACGGCTTGACAGCACACGGTTTCAGGTACTATTTCACGACCCCTCACCGGGGCACTTTTCACCTTTCCCTCACGGTACTAGTGCACTATCGGTCACCAGGACGTATTTTGGCTTAGCAGGTGGTCCTGCCAGATTCACACGGACTTTCACGGGCTCCGCGCTACTCGGGAACACATCAACGTCTAGCCGGTACCTTCATCTACGGGACTCTCACCCACTCCGGTACCGCTTCCCAACGGTTTCAACTAACACCGACATCAACGCTCCAGGCCGGCAGACCTGAACAGATATGTCCCACAACCCCGCAAACGCAACGACTGCCGTCTATCACACGCCTACGGTTTAGCCTCTTCCCCGTTCGCTCACCACTACTAGGAGAATCACTGTTGTTTACTCTTCCTGCGGGTACTGAGATGTTTCACTTCCCCGCGTCACCACCAACCACCCTATACATTCAGATGGCGGCAACCCGACACAACTCGGGCTAGGTTTCCCCATTCGGACACCCACGGATCACAGCTCGGTTGACAGCTCCCCGTGGCCTATCGCGGCCTCCCACGTCCTTCATCGGCGCCTGGTGCCAAGGCATCCACCGTGTGCCACTATCACTTGGCCACTACAGATAATAAGATGCTCGCGCACACTATTCACAAATCAAAACACCAACCGCATACCCCAACACCACTCACATCCCCAACCACAACGGCAAGGACCCGAGAGTTCTCGGAGGCGGTCCGCGGGAACCAACACCCGACCAGACCCCAAAGGACCCAGGCCGGAGGTTGCTTCCTCAGACACCCAACAGCGCGCCCCCGGACGCTTCTAGTCGCCCGAGGTCAAGTTCGATCTATCTTCAGCCACTCCCAAACACCCCGAAGGATGCCGGGTCCACTTTCGAGTCCGGCCGGCTGTAGAAGTAATGCCGACCTGTAAAGACTCCTTAGAAAGGAGGTGATCCAGCCGCACCTTCCGGTACGGCTACCTTGTTACGACTTCGTCCCAATCGCCAGCCCCACCTTCACTCACTCCCTCCCACAAGGGGTTAGGCCGCAAGTTTCGGGTGTTGCCGACTTTCATGACGTGACGGGCGGTGTGTACAAGGCCCGGGAACGTATTCACCGCGGCGTTGCTGATCCGCGATTACTAGCGACTCCACCTTCATGGGGTCGAGTTGCAGACCCCAATCCGAACTGAGACCGGCTTTTAGGGATTCGCTCCACCTTACGGTATCGCACGCCCATTGTACCGGCCATTGTAGCATGTTTGCAGCCCAAGACATAAGGGGCATGATGACTTGACGTCATCCCCACCTTCCTCCGAGTTGACCCCGGCAGTCTCCCATGAGTCCCCACCATTACGTGCTGGCAACATGGAACAAGGGTTGCGCTCGTTGCGGGACTTAACCCAACATCTCACGACACGAGCTGACGACAGCCATGCACCACCTGTCACCCGCCAACTAAATGACCTCACATCTCTGCGAGTCCACGGGTGATGTCAAACCTTGGTAAGGTTCTTCGCGTTGCGTCGAATTAAGCAACATGCTCCGCCGCTTGTGCGGGCCCCCGTCAATTCCTTTGAGTTTTAGCCTTGCGGCCGTACTCCCCAGGCGGGGCGCTTAATGCGTTAGCTACGGCGCGGAAACCGTGGAAAGTCCCCACACCTAGCGCCCAACGTTTACGGCATGGACTACCAGGGTATCTAATCCTGTTCGCTCCCCATGCTTTCGCTCCTCAGCGTCAGGTAAGGCCCAGAGACCCGCCTTCGCCACCGGTGTTCCTCCTGATATCTGCGCATTTCACCGCTACACCAGGAATTCCAGTCTCCCCTACCTACCTCTAGCATGCCCGTATCCACTGCAGAACCGGAGTTAAGCCCCGGTCTTTCACAGCAGACGCGACACGCCGCCTACGAGCTCTTTACGCCCAATAATTCCGGACAACGCTCGGACCCTACGTATTACCGCGGCTGCTGGCACGTAGTTAGCCGGTCCTTATTCCCCACCTACCGTCAACCTCCAGAGAACTGGAAGCCTGCGTTGGTGGTAAAAGAGGTTTACAACCCGAAGGCCGTCATCCCCCACGCGGCGTCGCTGCGTCAGGCTTTCGCCCATTGCGCAATATTCCCCACTGCTGCCTCCCGCAGGAGTCTGGGCCGTGTCTCAGTCCCAGTGTGGCCGGTCGCCCTCTCAGGCCGGCTACCCGTAATCGCCTTGGTAGGCCGTTACCCCACCAACAAGCTGATAGGCCGCGAGCCCATCCCTGACCGAAAAACTTTCCACCCTCCACCATGAGGTGGCGGGTCGTATCCGGTATTAGACGGCGTTTCCACCGCTTATCCCAGAGTCAGGGGCAGGTTGCTCACGTGTTACTCACCCGTTCGCCGCTCGTGTACCCCGAAGGGCCTTACCGCTCGACTTGCATGTGTTAAGCACGCCGCCAGCGTTCGTCCTGAGCCAGGATCAAACTCTCCATAAAGGTCACTCAACCCGACCCGCGTCCCCCGAAGGAGCCGTCTGGGCGGGTAAACCTAGAAGTAATCCTGACCAACCGGGTCACCCCGGCTAATCAAAGGAACCTCCGCACACGAACCGAGTGGTTCTGTGTGACGGGGCCAAAACAAACATGGCTTAAAGAAAATCAAACACGCGCTGTTGAGTTCTCAAGAAACAACCGCTCTTCGCTTACAAGCTGCTGTGAGCTTTTCCGCCGAAGGCGTTGTGCGTTTCCGCTTTGTTGTGTCTTTACTTTATCAGGTGTTCCGCGCCCCGCCAAATCGGCGGTTCGGGGTGTTTCTGATCGGGGTAAAGCCCGTTTCCTGTTTCGCTTCCGTGTTTCCCTGGAAGCGCCCTCCGAGCCTACCCGCACCGAAGCAGTGCTCGGAACGGTGATTCGGAGGAAGGGGTCGACCGGCCCGGCCGCGGGAACCGCGTCCGTCTCGCTCGGTCTTCCCCAACTCTACCCCCGGCCCGGAGTGCTCGGGACACGTTCGCCGAATCCCGGCCTCAGAGCTTCTCGATCGGCGCGTACTTGACCAGGAAGTCCTTCTCGCCGATGTCCGCGCCGAAGTCGATGCGGGCCTTGGTCCTGTCCCCGGTCCCCTCCACCAGCTGCACCCGGCCCATGCCGAAGGAGTCGTGGTTGACCAGGTCCCCCACACTGAGCGCGGGCGCCTCCTTGGCCGCCTTCGCTCCCCCGCGCGACCGTGAGCCGCCGCCGAAGGTGCCGCTGAAACCGCCCCCGCCGCCGAAGCCCCCGGAGCCCCGGCCGCCGATGCTGCGGCTGGGCGGGGCGGCCAGGGTGGACTCGGCGCGGCGCCAGTCGACCAGGGACGAGGGGATCTCGTCCAGGAAGCGGGAGGCGGGGTTGTAGGAGGGGGTCCCCCAGGCGCTGCGCACGGCGGCGCGGCTGACGTACAGCAGGCGCTGCGCGCGGGTCAGGCCCACGTAGGCCAGACGGCGCTCCTCCTCCAGCTGCGTCTTGTCGCCGAGCGTGCGGGTGTGCGGGAACACCCCGTCCTCCATCCCGGTGAGGAAGACCGCGGGGAACTCCAGCCCCTTGGCCGCGTGCAGGGTCATCAGCGTGACCACGCCGCCCTCGTCGTCCTCGTCGGGGATCTGGTCGGTGTCGGCGACCAGGGAGATCCGCTCCAGGAAGTCGACCAGGGTCGGCGCCCCCGGATCGACGGCCCCGGCGGCCTCCTCCCCGTCCTCCGTGGGCTCCTCCTCCAGGAGGGCGGCGAAGGTGTGCTCGAACTCGCGGGCGACGTCGACGAACTCCTCCAGGTTCTCCACCCGGCTCTCGTCCTGGAGGTCCTTGGACTCGGCCAGTTCGGACAGGTACCCGGTCTTGCTCAGCACCGCCTCGACGATCTCCGCGGGCGTGCCCTCGGGCACGGTCTGCTCCAGCTCCTCCAGCAGGGCGGTGAAGTTGAGCACCGCCTTGACCGAGCGGGCGGCCATCCCGGGGATCTCCTCCACCCGGCGCAGCGCCCGGGAGAAGGAGATGCGCTCGCGGGCGGCGAACAGCTCGATCGACTCCTCCGCGCGGGCGCCGATCCCCCGCTTGGGCACGTTGAGGATGCGCCGCAGGCTGACGGTGTCCTCGGGATTGGCCAGGACCCGCAGGTAGGCGAGGACGTCGCGGATCTCCTTGCGCTCGTAGAAGCGCACGCCGCCGACGATCTTGTAGGGCAGCCCGGTGCGGATGAACACGTCCTCGAACACGCGGGACTGGGCGTTGGTCCGGTAGAACACCGCGACCTGGCTCGGGGTGAGGGTTCCGTCGTCGGTGAGCTTGTCGATCTCGCCGACCACGAAGGCGGCCTCGTCGTGCTCGTTGTCGGCGACGTAGCCGACGATGGCCGGTCCGTCGCCCTGCTCCGACCACAGGTTCTTGGCCGGGCGGCCCTCGTTGCGGTCGATGACCGCGTTGGCCGCGGACAGGATGGTCTGGGTGGAGCGGTAGTTCTGCTCCAGGAGGATGGTGCGCGCGTCGGGGAAGTCGCGCTCGAACTCCAGGATGTTGCGGATGGTGGCGCCGCGGAACGCGTAGATGGACTGGTCGGCGTCGCCGACCACGCACAGCTCAGCGGGCGGCACCACGCTGGTGTCGGAGCCCTCGGCCACGCCGACCAGTTCGCGGATGAACACGTACTGGGCGTGGTTGGTGTCCTGGTACTCGTCGACCATGACGTGCCGGAAGCGGCGCCGGTAGTACTCGGCGACGTCCGGGAACATCTGGAACAGGTTGACGGTGACCATGATCAGGTCGTCGAAGTCCATCGCGCCCGCCTCGTGCAGGCGGCGCTGGTAGAGCTGGTAGGCCTCGGCGAGCTTCTTCTCCTGCTCGGTCTGGGCCTGTCCGGCGAACGTGTCGTAGTCGACCAGCTCGTTCTTGAGGTTGGAGACCTGGGCGGAGAAGGACTTGGGCGGGAACCGCTTGGGGTCCAGGTCCATCTCCTTGCACACCAGCTGCATCAGGCGCGCGGAGTCGGCGGAGTCGTAGATGGTGAAGCTGCTCGGGTAGCCGAGCCTGGCTGCCTCCCTGCGCAGGATGCGCACGCACGCGGAGTGGAAGGTCATGGTCCACATGCTGTTGGCGGCGCGCACGCCCAGCAGCGCCTGGATGCGCTCGCGCATCTCGGCGGCGGCCTTGTTGGTGAAGGTGATGGCGAGGATCTCACCCGGGCGGACACCGCGCGCGGCCATGAGGTGGGCGATGCGGTGGGTGAGGACCCGGGTCTTGCCGGACCCGGCACCCGCCACGATCAGGAGCGGGGAGCCGCTGTGGGTGACGGCGTCGCGCTGGGGACCGTTCAGACCTTCGAGAAGCTGTTCTTGGGAGGACACGGCATCCAGGTTACGGCCGTCCGGTGACGCTGCCGCCCCCGTGCGCAGGGACAGCCCCCCACAGGCCCGTTTTGTCGGGCAAAAGCTCCCTGACCGGCGTCTTACCCTGTTTCGGTAGGGGCCTCCGGTCGGGGGCCCTCGTGTTCTGAGAGGGAGTTTCCTTGAGCATGCGTGTGTTCGTCGACTGCGACCCGGGGATCGACGACGCCGTCGCGCTCGCCTACCTGGCCGCTCGGCCCGAGGTGGAGATCGTCGGCGTCGGGGCGGTCTTCGGCAACAACAGCGTGGACGTCACGGCCGACAACGCGCTGCGGCTGCTGGAGCTGTACGGCCGCCCGGACGTCCCGGTGGCGGTGGGCGCCGCGCGTCCGCTGGTGCAGCCGCCGAAGCTGGCCGCGCACGTGCACGGAGGCAACGGACTGGGGGACGTGGAGCTGCCCGAGCCCGCGGGTCGGCCGGTGTCAGAGACGGCGGCCGGGCTGCTGGTGCGCCTGGTCCGGGAGAACCCGGGCGGGATCGACGTGCTGGCCGTGGGGCCGCTGACGAACCTGGCGATCGCGCTGGCCCTGGAGCCGGAGCTGCCGAGGCTGGTGCGGCGCCTGGTGGTGATGGGCGGTGCGGTGCGCGTGGCGGGCAACGTGTCCTCACACGCCGAGGCCAACATCAGCAACGACCCCGAGGCGGCGGAGGCGGTGTTCGCGGCCGGGTTCGACCTGGACCTGGTGGCGCTGGACATCACCATGAAGACGGTGGCCACCACCGAGTGGCTGGCGGAGCTGGCGACGGTCGCGGGCGAGCGCGCCGAGCGCACGTCGGCGTTCCTGGACTTCTACGCCGACTTCTACTCGGGGATCTTCGGGGTCCGCCAGTGCGCGATGCACGACCCGCTGGCCGCGGCGGTGCTGGTGGACCCGCACCTGGTGACGGAGTCCTTCGAGGCCCCGGTGCAGGTGGAGCTGACGGGAACGCTGACGCGGGGGATGACCGTGGCGGACCTGCGCCCGCGCCCGCGGGACGACGAGCGCCGCCCCGCGCGGGTGGTCACGGGCGTGGCCGAGGCCGAGTTCCTGGGGCGGATGCTCGACTCGCTGCGCTGAGCGGCCGGGGTTGTCCACAGGTCGCGGGAGGGGGTGGCGGCGCGCCCCCGGACGGTGGTCCCATGGATAAGGGGGGTCCCCGGGGCCCCTGCTTCGCCGTGCCCCGCGGTCCGCGCCCGCCGGTCCCCGGCTACCCGCCCCGGACGGGCCGCGCCCGGGGGGGACGCGGCGTCCCGCGCCGGGCTCAGACCAGCCTGCGGGCGGTGGCCCAGCGGCTCAGCTCGTGGCGGTTGGACAGCTGGAGCTTGCGCAGCACCGACGACACGTGCGTCTCCACGGTCTTGACGGAGATGAACAGCTCCTTGGCCACCTCCTTGTAGGCGTAGCCGCGCGCGATGTGGCGCAGGACCTCGCGCTCGCGCTGGGTGAGCCGGTCCAGCTCGGGGTCCACCGGCGGGGCGTCGGTCGCGGAGAAGGCGTCCAGCACGAACCCGGCCAGGCGCGGGGAGAAGACCGCGTCGCCGTCGGCCACGCGCACGATGGCGTCGGCCAACTCCCTGCCGGAGATGGTCTTGGTGACGTAGCCGCGGGCGCCGCCGCGCACCACGCCGATGACGTCCTCGGCGGCGTCGGAGACCGACAGGGCCAGGAAGCGGATCTGGGGGTGCTGGGCCAGCACGCGGCGCAGCACCTCCACGCCGCCGCCCCCGGGCAGGTGGACGTCCAGCAGGACGAGGTCGGGCTGCTTCTCCCCGATGACGTGGACGGCGCTGTCGACGTCGCCGGCCTCGCCGACCACGTTCACGGCGTCGCCGAGCTCACCGCGCACACCGCTGCGGAACAGCCGGTGGTCGTCCACGATCACGACGCGGGGGACCGCGTCTCCGCTACTGAAGGTCGTGTTCTCGTCTGCCACACCGTGGACTCTACCCACGTCGGGGCGGACGGGGACACCGGCGTCGGGGGCTGTCCGCTTCCGGCCGCCCTCCGATCCCGGCGGCGGTCGTCTCGGCGGTCCCTCCGGCGGCGGGGCCGGCGATCGGGACCACCCGCGCCGGGCTCCCGGTCCGGGGGTCACAACAGGTCGGGGACGCGCGGCATGCGCAGCTGCACCTCGGTGCCCTCGCCGGGGCCGGTGCGGATGCGCGCGGAGCCGCCGTGGCGGTCCATCCGGCCCAGGATGGAGCCGCGCACGCCCATGCGGTCCTCGGGGACGGCGTCCATGTCGAATCCGGCGCCGCGGTCGCGGACGAACACCAGCACCTCCTCCTGGTCGACCTCGCCGAACACCGAGATGCTGTCCGTCCCGGCGTACTTGGAGGCGTTGACCATGGCCTCGCGGGCGGCGCGGAGCATGGCGGCCAGCGCGTCGTCCATGGGGCAGTCGCCCACGCACACCACTTCGATGGGGACCCCGTGCTCCTCCTCGACCTCGGCGGCGACGCGTTCGAGCGCGGGCGAGACGGTGGTGTCGGCGTCGGCGGGCCGCTGGTAGAGCCAGCTGCGCAGGGCGCGCTCCTGGACGCGGGCGAGGCGCTGCACCTCGCGGGGGTCCTCGGCCCGGCGCTGGATGAGGGTCAGGGTGTGCAGGACGGAGTCGTGGATGTGGGCGGCGAGTTCGGCGCGCTCGGCGTTGCGGATGCGCTCGCGGCGCTCCTGGTCGCGTTCGCGGATCAGCCCGATGATCCAGGGGGCCACGATGAGCGCGATGCCCGCGAGCACGGTGAAGGCGAAGGTCAGGCCGGCGCGGGCGTTCTGGAGCTGTTCCTGGAAGACGAGGAAGCCGATGGCGCCGACGACGACGAGCAGCACGCCCGCGCCCGCGCGCATGATGCCCTTGGGTGAGGAGCGGCTGACGGTGCTGGTCATCCACTGGTCGCGCTGGGACGGGTTGGCCTGCTGCCAGAGGATGATGCCGCCGAGGGTGCCGAAGACCACGAACCACAGCAGCGGGTCGAAGACGCCGCCGAAGAGCAGGAAGAGCAGGCCGAGTCCGGCGGCGAGTCCGACGTAGGCGATGAGCTGGGAGAGGTCGCGGCCCTTGCGTCGGCTCTCGGGCTCGGCGGCCTCCTCCTCCGAGGAGTCGCTGGGCACGAAGAAGTACAGGGCGGCGTAGACGGCGATGCCGATGCCGCCCACGGACAGCGCCATGAAGGCGAGGCGGACCACCACCGGGTCCAGGCCCAGGTGGCGTGCGAGCCCGGCGGCGACGCCGCCGAGGAGCCTGCCCCTGACCGCGCGGGTGAGCCGCGGGGTGTCCGCGGCCGTTGCTGCCACCGCCCGATCACCGCTTTCGTCCGTGCGGCGGGGAGGATGTACGCGCCCGCCGCGTTCGTGGGTCCTGTGCTGTCCAGGATGCCCCCTTCGGTGCGGACCGGGCATCGGGGGCGCGCCCCTGGTCCTGGCCGGGCCCCCGTCAGGGTGGGTTCAGGGTCGTCCCGGATGTGCTGGTGGGCGGCGACGGGTGACCATGGGTGGGTGAGGAGAGCGCGGTGAGTGACCATGACTGACGACCCGGTACCGGAGGGCGCCCCGGCCGCGTCCGCTTCCGGTACGGCGGAGGCGGGCGCCGGGGCCTCCCCGCGTGAGCTGCGCAAGGGGGACGAGGAGCGGGTCCTGGCCGGTGTGTGCGCGGGCCTTGGCCGGTACACCGGGGTGGATCCGGTGGTGTGGCGTGCGGCCTTCGTGCTGACCTCGTTCGCCGGGGCGACGGGCCTGCTGCTCTACATCGCCGCGTGGATGCTCATGCGCGACGCCCAGGGTGTTCCGGCGACGTTCGAGCAGATGCTCAACCGCAGCATCCCGCCGCGGACGGTGCCCAAGCTGCTCGCGGTGGGGTTGGCGGTCGCGACGACGTTCAGCCTGGTCGGCGGGTTGGGGTGGTCGACGCTGGTGCTGGCGGTGCCCCTGGTGTTGGGTCTCCTGGCCGCGCGCAACCGGGGCGTGGACCTTCGGACGGCGTTCACCGAGCTGCGCGAGGACCTGCGGGCCACGGATCCGCCGCCCGCGACGCCGTCCCCGGAGCCGACCGCGACCTACTACAACCCGGCCCAGCCGTGGGCGTCCGCGCCGCACGGGCCGGTGGACCTGGCGGTGGTGTCGGAGCGCAGCGCCGCGCGGGACGCCGGAGGGGACGAGGACGAGGAGGAGGGGCGTTCCGGCGGGTCGGGCGAGCCCGGCGCGCGGGGGGCGGAGGACGAGGGCCGCGCCCCTGGGGGCAGGTGCCTGCCGCTGGCCTCCATGGCCCTGTGGACGGTCGTGGCCGGGGCGGTCGTGGTGTCGGTGCTGGAGTTCGGCTGGTCGTCCTCGCTGTGGAGCGGGCGGACGGCCGACCTGCTGTTCGGGCCGGAGACCGGGGTGTTCTTCCTGGCCGGGGCCCTGGCGGTGGTCGGCGTGTACGCGCTGGTCGGCGTCTGGGCGGGCAACCCGCGGGGGCTGCTGCCGATGGGCGCGGCGGCCGTTCTGCTGCTGGTGCTGGCGTCGGTGACCGACCTGACCCGGGTGCGGATCGGCGACGAGACGTGGCGGCCGACCACGGTGGCCGCGGCCGAGTCCGGCGACCACCGGCTCACCGTGGGCTCGGGGACCCTGGACCTGACCGGGCTGGAGGACCTGGAGCCCGGCGAGGCCGTCGACGTGTCGCTGTGGATGGGGGCGGGCCGCGTGGAGCTGGTCCTGCCCGAGGACGCGGAGGTCGCGGTGCACTCGAAGATCGGTCTGGGGGGCGTGGACTTCGCCGAGGACGGGCGGGACGACATGTTCGGGGTCTCCCTGGACCACGAGGAGGTCCACGGGGCCTCGGCGGACGCCGGGGCCCGGGACGGGCAGGCGCGGGGCGGCGACGGGGCCGGGGCCCCGCGGATCAACGTGCGCACCGACTCACTGGTCGGGGTCGTGGAGGTGAAGCGTGGCGGAGCGTAGGACTGACTGGGGCTCGCTGGTCGCGGGTCTGCTGTTCCTCGGCCTGGCGGTCGGGTTCGTCATGCGCGGCACGGGCGACTGGGAGTTCAACGTCCTGTGGGTGCTGCCGGTGCTGTTGGCGGGCCTGGGCGCGGCCGGGGCGGCCCGAGCGCTCGCCCGGCACCGGCGCGAGCGGCCTGCCGGGAAGAGCCGCTCCGACACCTTGGAGTGACGGACACGCCCCCGTGAGGCGGGGCCGCGAGAGCCACAACGGAAAACACAGGGACCCGCTGGGGACGCGGGAAACGCGGGGCGCCGACCGGGACGGGGAGGCGCCCCGCGGCTTGTCCTCCGGAGGCGGGCGGCGGGCGCGGCCCCTGTTCGGACGTCCGGGGAACCCACCGCAGGCGGGCGGGTCGGATGCTCCCGGCCAGTCCCCGGCCGCCCGGGTCGGGCCCGGTCCGCCGTGTCTCAGGGCCGCGGGCGCTGCTCGGCGATGGCCGCGAACGCGGTCACGTCCAGCGACTCGCCCCGGGCGGAGGGGTCCACGCCCGCCGCGCGCAGGGCGGTCTCGGCGGCGGGCGGCGAACCGGCCCATCCGGCCAGGGCGGCGCGCAGGGTCTTGCGGCGCTGCGCGAAGGCGGCGTCGATCACTTGGAAGACCTCCTCGCGGCTCGCCGTGGTGGCGGGCGGCGGGCGGCGGATGAGTTCGACCAGCCCGGAGTCGACGTTGGGGGCGGGCCAGAACACGTTGCGGCCGACCGCTCCCGCGCGGCGGGCCCCGGCGTACCAGGCGACCTTGGCCGAGGGCACCCCGTAGACGCGGCCGCCCGGGGAGGCGGTGACGCGGTCGGCGACCTCGGCCTGCACCATGACCAGCACCCGCCGCAGGCTGGGCAGCAGCTCCAGCAGGTGCAGCAGGACCGGCACGGACACGTTGTAGGGCAGGTTGGCCACCAGCGCCGTGGGTTCGGGGCCGGGCAGCCCGGTCACGCGCATGGCGTCGCCGTGGACGACGGTGAGCCGGTCGGCGAGGTCGGGCGCGTGGTCGGCGACGGTGCCCGGCAGTGCCTCGGCCAGCGCCGGGTCGATCTCCACGGCGGTCACGTGGCGCACGTGCGGGAGGAGCGCCAGGGTGAGCGAACCCAGGCCCGGGCCGACCTCGACGACGGCGTCCTCCTCGGTGACCCCCGCGACCCGCACGATGCGGCGGACGGTGCCGTGGTCGATGACGAAGTTCTGGCCCAGGGTCTTGGTGGGCCGGATACCGAACCGCTCCGCGAGTGTGCGCACGTCGGCGGGGGTGAGCAGGCGGGAGCGGTCGTCGGGTGCGGGTGTCTGTGTCACCCCCACATCTTGCCAGCTCCCGCGCGTCGTCCCGTTTGCGGCGGTTCCGGGCGGTGGTCCGTCCGGTCCTCCGGTCGCCGTCCCGCGCCGGGGTCGCCGCCGGACTCGCACCGGGCCGGGGCCTGCCAGTCCAGGCCCGCCGCTCCCGACGGGGGCGCGTCGTCCCCGTCGGCTCCGGTGCCGACCCGCACGAGCCCCTCGACCGGCTCGGTCACGACCTCCTCCCGGAGTGTGTGCCCGGCCTCCCTCCCGTCGCGCAGGACGGTGGCGGTGGTGTCCTCCCCGAGTCCGTCCGCGGGCTCGACCACGACGCGGCGCTCGTCCTCCGGCGGTGGCGGTGAGGATCCCGGCGAGGGCGGCGGGCGTCCTTCCCCGAGGTGACGGTCCCCGGGGTGCTGGATATGGCTTTTCCGTCCTTTTCGGAAAGGTCGGTGCGGTTTTCCCGTGCCCTGTCCGGCACGGGCGCGCTCCGGTGCGCTGTCACCGGAGACGGGGTGACGGAATTTTTTTCCGGAGCCGTGAAGGGCTCTTCCGCCAGCGAGTATCGACACATTAACACCGCTTGCGCGAGCGCTTTTGTAACTGACCGAAAAGGGGAGTGGATCGCGGGTCTTCGAAACAGGATTCCCTTTTCGCCCGCCTTTTTCCTCCCTCCGATCCCCTCTCCCCCCGAGCAGCCCCGGGGGTGCCGCCGTGGCACGGCGGGACCGGAGCCTGCACAATGAACCGAGCGCCGTTCTGGTCGCGCGCGCTCCCCTCTACCGCCTTGGAGACCTCCCCATGGGACCCCTGAACGGAATCCGCGTCGTCGAGTTCACCGGGATCGGCCCGGCTCCGATGGCCGGGATGCTCCTCGCCGACCTGGGCGCCAGCGTCATCCGCCTCGACCGCCCCGCGGCCGCCGACGCGATGAACTCCGGAGCGGGCGGACCCCACCTGAGCGAGGGGCGCACCGTCCTGCCCGCCGACCTCAAGTCCGAGGAGGGCCTCGCGCTCGCCCGCGACCTGGCCTCCCGCGCCGACGTGCTCCTGGAGGGCTTCCGCCCCGGGGTCATGGAGCGCCTGGGCCTGGGCCCCGAGGTCTGCCTGGAGGCCAACCCGCGCCTGGTCTACGCGCGGGTCACCGGCTGGGGCCAGGACGGGCCGCTCGCCCGCGCCGCCGGGCACGACATGAACTACATCTCCGTGAACGGCGCCCTGCACGCCATCGGGCGCGCGGGGGGCCCGCCGGTCCCCCCGGTCAACCTCCTGGGCGACTTCGCCGGGGGCACCATGTTCGCGGTCACCGGCGTCCTCGGCGCGCTGGTCGAGCGCCAGTCCTCCGGTCGCGGCCAGGTCGTGGACGCCGCGATGGTGGACGGCAGCGCGCTGCTGATGTCGATGCTGCACGAGGACCGCGCGCGCGGTTCCTGGAGCGACGAGCGCGGCACCAACTACCTGGACACCGGCGCCCCCTGGTACGACGTCTACGAGTGCGCCGACGGCCGGTACGTGTCGGTCGGCTGCATCGAGCCCCAGTTCTACGCCGCGTTCCTGGAGGGCACCGGCCTGGCCGGGGAGGACCTGCCCGACCAGTGGGACCGGTCGGGCTGGCCCCGGCTGCGGGAGCGGTTCGCCGAGGTCCTGCGCACCCGTACCCGCGACGCGTGGGGCGAGGTGTTCGAGGGCGCCGACGCCTGCGTGATGCCCGTCCTGTCCCTGGAGGAGGCCCCCGACCACCCGCACGTGCGCGCCCGCGGCTCACTCGTGCGCGACGGCGACCGGATCCTGTCGGGCCCGGCCCCGCGCTTCGACCGCACCCCGGGCGGGGTCACCCGGGGCGCCGAGCAGCCCGACACCGCGCGGACCCTCCGGGAGTGGGGCCTCACCCCCTGACCGAAACCCCGTCCGCGCGCGGCCCGGTTCCCGGCCGAAACCCCTCTCGCGCACGCCGTCGCCCGTGCCGCCCCACGCGCCGGGCCGCGTGAATCCCCCTACGCGGCGCGAAGAATGGCTAGGGTGAGCGACCAGTTCCGGCTGAGCGCGCGACGGGGGGTCCGCCATGCCACGACGGCTCGTCACATCGGGGGCGCACTGGGGAACGCGTCTGGGTGCCCTGCTGCTGTCCGCGGCGGTACTGCTGTGCGCAGCGCCCGCCGCGTCCGCCTCGGCTCCCGCCGAGACCGACGCCCTGTCCGGGCCCGAGGGGTCGGCCGGGCAGCGTGAGGGGCCCGTGGTGCTCGTGGGGGTGCCGGGGCTGCTGTGGCAGGACGTGAACCCCGAGACCACGCCGACCCTGTGGGGGATGGCCGAGGAGGGTTCGATCGGCAACGTGTCGATCCGCACGGCCACCTCGCGCACCTGCCCGACCGACGGCTGGCTGTCGGTGTCGGCCGGACAGCGCGCCCTGTCCATCCGGGAGCGCTTCACGGTGTGCGAGGCCGCCCCGGAGCCCGAGCGCACCGGCTCGGGCGCGGTCGTCCCGGGTTTCGACGCCTACGTCAGCCAGAACGCGCGGACCGCCTTCCAGGCCCCCGTGGGCCTGCTCGGGCAGACCGTGCGCGAGGAGGGCGGGACCACGCTCGCCGTGGGCCCCGGCGCCGCCCTGGGCGTGGCCGACGCCTCCGGACGGGTGGACCACTACGTCGACGACGTGCGCGAACTGACCACCGACCGTCTGGAGGGGGTCTCCCTCGCGGCGGTCGAACTGGCCGGGCTCACCCGCCTCTACCCCGACTACCCGGACCCGCCGATCACCGACGAGGAGGCCCGGGAGGCCGCGCAGGAGCCGGTGGGCGAGGCCGCCGACGAGGACGAGGATGCGGACGGGGAGGCCGAGGGCCCGCCCGAGCCCGACCCCGAGGACGTCCCCGAATGGGAGCGCGACAAGGCGCTGGCCGACATGGACGAGCGGCTGCGGACGCTGGAGCGCGTGCTGCCGACCGGCTCGTCGCTGATGGTGGTCGGCGTCTCCATGGACACCGGGCCCTCCCAGCTCACGGTGGCCGTGTCCGGGGAGGTCGCGGAGGCCGGGTTCACCGGGGAGGGGGCCTTCCTGGCCTCGGACTCGACCCGCCGGGCCGGGCTGGTGGTGCTCACCGACACCACGCCGACCATCCTGACCGCCCTGGGGATGCGGGCCACCGAGCCGACCAGCGGCCGGGCCTGGCACCTGGCCGACCGGCCGCCGGCGACGGACGAGGCCGTCGGGCGGCTGGTGGAGTTCAACACCGCCGCGGTGGTGGTGGGCGCCGCCATCCCGGGCTTCTTCAGCGGCCTGGTCGCCTTCCAGCTGCTCGTCTACGCGGCGGCGGCCTACGCGCTGCACCGCTACTCCAACCGGCAGCGCGGCAAACGCGCGCGCGTGCTGACGCTGACGCGGGCGGTGGCGCTGGCCGGGGCGGCCTTCCCCGTGGCCAGCTACCTGGCCAACCTCATCCCGTGGTGGGCCTCGTCCTCTCCGCTGTTGTCGCTGCTGGTGTGCGTCCTGGCCGCGGACGCCCTGGTGGTGGCGCTGGCCATGGCGGGACCGTGGCGGCGCACCGCCCTGGGCCCGATGACGGTGGTCGCGGGCGCGACCACCGCGGTGCTCTTCCTGGACCTGTGCTTCGGCGCCTACCTCCAGATGAACTCGCCCACGGGGTACTCGCCGATCGTGGCGGGCCGGTTCTACGGGGTCGGCAACATCGCGTTCGCGACGTTCGCGACCGGCATGCTGATGACGGTGGCGGGGATCTCCCACGAACTGGTCTCGCGGGGCTGGCGGCGCTCCGCCGTGGCGGTGACCCTGGTCGTCGGGGCGGCGACCGTGCTGATCGTGGGCTGGCCGGGCCTGGGCACCGACTTCGGCGGGGTGATCGCGCTGATCCCCGGCCTGGCGGTGACGACGATGATGATCGCCGGGGTGCGCGTGACGGCGGTGCGTCTGGCCGTGGTGGCCCTGGTGACGGTGGCGGCGATCTCGCTGATCTCGTGGCTGGACTACCTGCGCCCGCCGGGGGACCGCAGTCACCTCGGGGCGTTCGCGGCCCAGGTGGTCAGCGGGGAGGCGGGTGCGGTGGTGGCCCGCAAGCTGAGCGCGATGCTGGGGACCCTGGGCAACTGGCAGCTGACCCTGCTGGCGGCGTGCGCGCTGGTGTTCCTGTTCGTGATGCTGCACCGGCCGACCCACTGGCGGATCGGCGCGCTCCAGGTGGCCTACGAGTACGCGCCGACGCTGCGGGCCGGACTGACCGGCTCCCTGGTGACCGCGCTGGTGGGCTTCGCGGTCAACGACTCGGGGGTGGCGATCCCGGCTATCGCGCTGACGGTGGTGGTGCCGCTCACACTGTCGGCGTGCGTGTGGGCCCTCCAGCAGAGGGACGAGGACCGGACACCGGACCCCGAACCCGTCGAGAACGCCCAGTGCATGTGATGCATACCTCATAAAGCACACGGGGAGCAAAGGACGCGAGCACGGCCTTGCGTCGCTCACGTCACGAATCGGCCACGGCGCTGTGGTAAAGTCCGTGGCTGGACGGCCTCTCATGGGAGACACCCGGCGCTTCGCCGGGCGCAGAGCCGGTCCGACCGACCGTTCGGAAGAGGCCAGGCACCGCCGTCCGACGGCCACCCCCGCCGCACCGGCGGGGAATGCCCGCCCCCGCGGGCTGGTTTGCACAGTTGCCGAGGGCGGGAGTGGCCCGAGGCAGCGGCTCGGCGCCCACCGGCGCACCGTCCGTCCTCGCCGCCTCCATCGCAAGGGCACGGGCACGCAGGAACTTCCGGCCCTGGTCCGTACGTTTGCCCGGTGACTGCGTTTCACGCGGACCCGTCCAGCAGACCCAGGCGAGAAGGGCGTTTCACCCCCGCACCGGGGGCATCACGCAAGGAACTTGATGAACCATCAGCTTGGCCACCGCGGTAACACGACCAACGTCCCGGTCGGCACGCGCTCGTGGAGCCGCGTGCGGCCCACCGCGCCGATCCGTCAGGCGAGGCCCGAATACGCCGGAGTCGCCATGCCCGACCTGAACATCTCCTCCACCCTGCACGACGCCGGACGGGTCCTGGCGTTGGACGGGGAGATCGACATGGCCACCGAGCACCGCTTCCAGGAGGCGGTGACCGAGGCTCTGACCACGCAGCCCTTCGGCCGTGTGGTCCTGGACTGCGCCGACCTGCGGTTCATCGACTCCAGCGGTCTGCGCGTCCTGATCCGCGCGCACAAGGCGGCCAAGGAGCAGAAGGCGGTCCTGGCCATCGCCTCACCCATCCACCGGGTGCTCCAGACCCTGCGGGTGACCTCGCTCGACACGCGCATCCCCGTCTTCACGACGGTTTCGGAGGCGCTCACGGCGCCGCGCGCCTAGCGCCCGTGCCGCTCACCCCCGGGGCAGCCTCCCGGACACACGTCGCCAGCGGACACGGCCACAGCACGCACGCGAGGGGCGCGACCACAGCGGTCGCGCCCCTCCGTCGTGTCCGGGGCCGCCGCGCCTGCGGTCGGCGGACCGCTTGCCCGCGCGGACCGGCCTAGAAGAGCAGCAGCCAGACACCGAGGCCGGTCACGGCCGCGTTGACCAGGAAGAAGACCACGACCCACAGGGTTCCCGGCACGCCGGTGAGACGGGCCAGCTGGTCGGCGTCGGAGTGCGGTGAGGGGTTGCGCCTGCGCTGGGCCTGGAGTTCGATCACCGGCCGCACGCCCGCGAAGAGCAGGAACCAGATGAACAGGTAGGCGAAGGCCGCCTGCACCTCCGGCGGGGTGAACCAGCTGATCCCGAACACCACCGCGCCGGTCACCACGATCGACACCACGCCGTAGACGTTGCGGATCATCAGGAGCATGGCGGCGAGCACCACGATGCTCAGCCACAGCAGGGCGGTGACGCGGTCCGACATGAGCATGAGGATGCCGAGCAGGCCGATGACCGACGAGGCGACGTAGCCCGCGAAGACGGTCAGGACCATGCCGACGCCGGTCGGTTTGCCCCGGGACACGGTGACCCCGGAGGTGTCCGAGTGCAGGCGGATCCCGGTGAGCTGGCGGCCGCTGAGCAGGGCGACCAGGGCGTGCCCGCCCTCGTGGGCGATGGTGACGACGTTGCGCCCGATCCGCCAGGGCGGTCCGAGCAGCACGGCCGCCAGGGCCAGCACCGCCGCGGTGACGATGATCCACCGCTCCGGTTCGGGCTGGACCGACAGCACTTCCCGCCAGACGTCGCCCAAGGTTGTTCCCACGTGTGCCCCCGACTCTGGTTCGACCCGATCGTGCACGGGCCCACCGGTGCGCGCCGCGGTTGCCGGGAGACGCGTGGAACAGGGGCCCTTGCCGAACTTTAGGGCATGTGGGGAAGTTCCGTGTTCTGTCGCGGAATGCGAACGCTCCCCGAGAACAATGTGACTTCCTTGCGCCGATGAACTGGCCAAACGAGGGTCGCCAGCTTACATTCATCACTGTCAGTGATTTTCTGGCTACTCAAAGCAAGGATTATTGTGAAGCGTATCGCTGGACTCGCCCTTATGGCCCTGACCGCCGGTGCCGTCATCGGCGCTGCTTCCCCCGCCGTCGCGGACGAGGAGCACAACGGCTACCACGGTCACCACGACAACGGCTGGCACCACGATCACGGTGACAACGGGCACGACCACGGTGACAAGGGCAGGGACCACAAGGGCGAGGACGACGACGAGGGCAAGAAGGACAAGCGCGGGAAGGGCGACCGCGACGGCCGCGACGGCCGCGACGGCCGCGACGGCGACGACCGGCGCAAGGGCGACCACGAGGACCGCGAGGGCCACGACCGCAAGAAGGGCGACCACGAGGACGAGGGCAAGAAGGACAAGCGCGGGAAGGGCGACCGCGAGGGCCGCGACGGCCGCGACGGCGACGACCGGCGCAAGGGCGACCACGAGGACCGCGAGGGCCACGACCGCAAGAAGGGCGACCACGGCGACGAGGACCACAAGGGCAAGGACCACAAGGACGGCTACCACGAGGACGACGAGGACGAGGACAAGGACCGCGACCGGCGCTAGTCGCCGGGTCCGCGCGTCCGGCTGAGCACGGCGCGCCCGCGCAGGAGGGGGCGCGCGGCGCCGACGCGGCGGACCCGCTCTCCTCATCGCAGCGCCGCCCGCGGCCCCCGATCCGCGGGCGGCGTCTGTCGTGTCGGCGTCCGGCCGGACAGCCGCTCAGTCCTCCCGCGACTCCGCCGCGGCCTTGAGGCGCACCAGCGTCTGCTCGATGCTCCGCGCGTTCCTCGCGGGCATCCCCATGAGGACGTAGAAGGCCGGCAGGCCCCTGGAGTAGTCGAAGGTCTCCGTGACGCGGGTGCCCCCCTCCGCCAGTTCCTCCAGCTCGTAGCGCCAGCGGTGCGGACCGAAGTGCCGCCAGGCGATGAGGCGGTCCTCCTCGTACTCCACCACCCGGTTGGTGATCCGGTAGCCGACGCCGAACATCCTCATGTCCATGCCGAACTCGCTGCCCCTCTCCAGCCGCTCCGGCCCGAAGAGGCTGGAGAGGACGGTGTCGGAGCCGTCGAACTCGGCGTGCCGTTCCGGCGCCGCGATGATGTCGAAGATCCGCTTGGCGGGAGCGTCGACCACGACGCTCCGCGCAACCCTGTGTTTGGCCATGACCGCATCATGGCAGCGCCGCGCGGACCGGCCCCGGCCACCCCGCCGGATCAGGGTTCAGGCCCGGACGGCGTGCCGCTCCACCGCCGCGAGCCCTCCGCCCTCCGCAGTGACGTGCACCACCCAGAAGGAGCCCTTGCGCAGCCCCAGCTGCTGGGAGAAGGGCGCGCCCAGCCGTGTGAGCGCCTCGGCCATGAGCTGCGGGACGAGTTCTCCGTGCGTGCACACGACGGTCGGCCTCCCCTCGGCCAGGACGCGCGCGAACGCCTCGCGGGCCTCCTCCACGCCGTACGGGGAGCCGTTGGAGGACGAGCGGATCGTGAACGCCCGCTCGGTGCGCGTGGGCACGTCGTACTCCACCGTGTAGGGCAGCAGCGACTCGGTGCACCGCGCCGCCGCCGACGTCACCACGCGGGGCCGCCCGTAGGCGCCCAGCACCCGGGGCAGGGCCAGGGCGTCGGCGCGCCCGGTCCCGTCCAGGGGCCGCAGGAGGTCGTCGTCGGTCCAGGCGCCCTTGTCCCCCGCCGACAGGTGCCGCAGCAGGATGACGGGGAAGGTGGTCGCGGGCCCGGCCAGGAAGTTGTCGACCACCCGCACGTCGTGGTCGTAGGTGAGGCGGTCGCGGGCCTCCTCCACCGGCACCCACTCGACCAGGTCCACCTCCTCGTTGGGCGGGTAGTCGATCCCCGCGGCCGGGTCGGCGGTGGTGGCCGCCCACCACTCCACCTGCTTGGGCCAGCCGTCCTTGAGGTAGCGCTGCGGGGGGAGCCTGCGGCCCAGCACGGGGATCAGGCCGGTCTCCTCGACCACCTCGCGGACCGCGCCGGTCACGGGGTGCTCGCGGCTCTTGAGCTTGCCCTTGGGCAGGGACCAGTCGGCCCGGTCGGGCCTGCGGACCAGGACGATCTCGGTGCCGCCCGGGCCCTCGCGCCACAGCAGGGCGCCCGCCGCGCGGATCGGTTCGAGGTAGCCGCCGACCGCCGTCTCGCGCAGGGGCCCGGCCCCGTGGGCTCCCTCGACCGATCCCTCCACGTCTCCCCCGTTCTGTACGGTGCTCACCCGCCCTCCACCACGCGCAGGTGGCGGTCGCCGCGCAGGCTGTCCTGGAGGTCGGTGAGCGGTCGCCCGTCGTCGTCGCGGGTGAACCGGGTCCACGTCCCGTCGGGTTCGAGCCGCCAGGACGAGGTGCCGTCGTCCATCGCCAGGTCCATGAGGCGCACCAGCCTGCGGCACTGCTCGGTGTCGGCCACGCGTACCAGGGCCTCGACCCGGCGGTCGAGGTTGCGGGGCATCAGGTCGGCGCTGCCGATCCACACCTGGGGCCGCCAGCCGTTGGCGAAGACGAAGATGCGGGAGTGCTCCAGGAAGCGGCCCAGGATGCTGCGCACCCGGATGTTGTCGGACAGTCCGGGCACCCCGGCGCGCAGGACGCAGCTGCCGCGCACCCACAGGTCGACGCTCACCCCGGCCTGGGAGGCCCGGTACAGGGCGTCGATGATCTCCAGGTCGACCAGGGAGTTGACCTTGATCCGGATGCGGGCGGGCTCGCCCCTGAGGCTGTTGTCGATCTCGACGGCGATCTGTTCGAGCAGGCTCTCGCGCAGGGCGCCGGGCGCCACGAGCAGGCGCTGGTAGTGCTTCTTGCGGGAGAAGCCGGTGAGGCTGTTGAACAGGTCGCTGACGTCCTCGCCCACCTCGGGGTCGGCGCTGAACAGGCCGAGGTCCTCGTACATGCGGGCGGTGCTCGGGTTGTAGTTGCCGGTGCCCACGTGGCAGTAGCGGCGCAGCAGCCCGTCGTCGTCGCGGCGCACGACCATCGACAGCTTGCAGTGGGTCTTGAGGCCGACGACGCCGTAGACGACGTGGCAGCCCGCCTGTTCGAGCTTGCGGGCCCACTGGATGTTGTTCTGCTCGTCGAAGCGGGCCTTGATCTCGACCAGGACCACGACCTCCTTGCCCTCGCGGGCGGCCTCGATGAGGGACTCCACGATGGGCGAGTCGCCGCTGGTGCGGTACAGGGTCTGCTTGATCGCCATGACCTCGGGGTCGGTGGCGGCCAGGGCCAGGAAGCGCTCGGTGGTGGTGGCGAAGGACTCGTAGGGGTGGTGGACGAGGACCTCGTTCTCGCGGACGGCGGCGAAGAGGTCGCCGGAGGTCAGGGCGCGCGGTTCGACGGGGACCATGGGCGGGTAGCGCAGCTCGGGCCGGTCGGTGTCGGCGATCTGGGACAGTCCGGCGAGGTTGAGCGGACCGGGGACCCGGTAGATCTCCTCCTCCTCGGCGCCCAGCTCCTCGGTGAGTATGGCCAGGGCCTCGTCGCTGATGTCGTGTTCGACCTCCAGGCGCACGAGCGGGCCGAAGCGGCGGCGCAGCAGCTCGTTCTCCAGGGAGGTGACGAGGTCGTCGGTCTCGTCCTCGTCGACCTCCAGGTCGGCGTTGCGCGTGACCCGGAAGGCGTTGTGCTCCAGGATCTGCATGCCCTCGAAGAGCTGGGGCAGGTGGGCGGCGACGATGTCCTCGACGGGGACGAACCGGCCGCCCTCGCGGTCGCCCAGCTCGATGAAGCGGGGCAGGGAGCTGGGGATCTTGACCCGGGCGAACATGCGGCGCCCGTCGTGGGGGTCGCGGACGGCGACCGCGAGGTTGAGCGAGCGGCCGGAGATGTAGGGGAAGGGGTGCGCGGAGTCGACCGCGAAGGGTGTCAGCAGCGGGTAGACCGAGCGCTGGAAGTAGCCGCGCAGGTTCTCGCGCTCGACGGTCTCCAGCTCGTTCCAGCGCACGACGCGGATGCCGACCTCGCGCAGGGCGGGCGCGACGCTGTCATGGAAGCAGGCGGCCTGGCGGAGCATGAGTTCGCGGGTGAACCGGGAGATGCGCCCGAGCAGCGCGCGGGGGTGGTGTCCGCTGGAGGAGGCGACGGACAGGCCGGTGGCCAGGCGGCGTTTGAGCCCGGCCACGCGCACCATGAAGAACTCGTCCAGGTTGCTGGAGAAGATCGCCAGGAACCGCGCGCGTTCCAGGAGGGGGATGTCCTCGTCCTCGGCGAGTTCGAGCACGCGCTGGTTGAAGCGCAGCCACCCCTCCTCCCTGTCCATGAACCTGTCGGCGGGAAGCTCGGGCGTACCGGCGGCGGGCCCATCGGGTGTTGGCGCTGTTTCCGTGCTCACAGTGGGCAGACTCCCCCTTTTCCATGACCGCGAGGTGACAACCCCGTGAGGGGAAAATGACCGCGACGCGACTGGTGTGGTCCCTCTGTAGCCCTATGCCCTTTCCTGCCGCTGTTTTCCCCTTCCGACCGCGGGTTTTACCGTTCGTCCGGTGGTCGGATCCGGTCACATGACGCCGGTCTGGAGATCGGGGGGCATGAGCATCAGGAACATGCCGACACGCATCACCACCTGGATCCACGTGTTGCGGAAGCACGTCCACAGGTAGCCGTAGAGGAGGCTGGCCGTGGCGTAGGTGAGCAGGGCCAGGCCGGTGTTGTACACCAGGTCGGCCCCCGGCAGCTGGGACACCGCGTCGTAGGGCTGGATGAGGGCGTAGGTGAGGGCGAAGACCACCGAGGTGGTGACGATGCCGCCCCAGCGGCCCATGAGGATCTCCAGGCGGGTCTGCACCATCCCCCGGAAGAAGATCTCCTCGCACACCGCCATGACGGTGAACGCGAGCACGTAGCCCAGCAGTTGGAGGGAGGGCCCCGGCAGCCCCAGGCGCGGGATGAGCAGGTAGCCGATCAGGACCAGCGCGATGGCGATCGGGACCATCCCGAGCCAGCGCCAGGGCTCGGACACCTTCAGCGCGACCGCGGGCATGGCGGTGCCCTTGCCGTCCAGGGTGATGCCGGAGCGGTCCATGACCAGCAACGGCAGGGTGAACAGGAACAGCAGGCGCGAGACCAGGGCCTCGGACATGGCCAGGTCGGCCCCGAACACGGCCTCGTAGGTGGCGAAGACCATCGACAGCAGTGCCATGGACACCACGAAGCCGGCGAGGAACAGTCCCAGCCAGCCCAGTTCCCGGCCGATGGGGTGGCCGTCCATCGCCTGGACGACGCGGCGGTCCAGCTGGTCGCGGGCGCCGAAGCCCCTGACCATGGCCCAGGCCAGGATGCCGCCGATCAGCATCGGGGACCAGGAGATCAGGAAGAGGACCAGGGAGTCGTCGAGGATGTCGGAGCGCAGTACGGGGTGGGCGAGCATCGGCACCGCGACGAACACCAGGGCGGCCAGCACCCCCCAGACGAGCCCCCATCTTCGCACCATGGTCACAAGAGTCCCCCCTGTCTCAGAACTCTCATTCTGCCCAAGGGGAAACTAAAAGCTACTTAATGACTACGGTATGTCGCCACTCGCCTCGACATGTCCCGTCACGCCGAGGGGCCGCCCCCCAAGGAGCGGCCCCGGCTGTACGCGGGTGCGGGAGCCCCTTCAGAAACCGTTGTCGAGCACCGAGCGGAGGAAGGACTTGGTGCGCTCCTCCTTGGGGTCGCCGAAGATCTGCTCCGGCGTGCCCTCCTCGGCGATCTGGCCCCGGTCGAACATGAGCACCCGGTGCGACACGTCGCGCGCGAAGCCCATCTCGTGCGTCACGCACAGCATCGTGATGTCCGTGGTCTCGGCGACCTCGCGCAGCACGTCCAGGACCCCGGCCACCAGCTCCGGGTCCAGGGCCGAGGTGACCTCGTCCAGGAGCAGGATCTCCGGCTGCATGGCCAGCGCGCGGGCGATCGCCACGCGCTGCTGCTGGCCGCCCGAGAGCTGGGTCGGGTGGGCGTCGATCTTGTCGCCGAGCCCGACCAGCTCCAGCAGTTCCTCGGCCTTGGCGTTGGCCTCGCCCTTGGGGGTGCCCAGCACGTGCACGGGCGCCTCGGTGATGTTCTGCCGGACGGTCATGTTCGGGAACAGGTTGAACTGCTGGAACACCATGCCGACGCGCTTGCGGCGCGCGCGCAGGTAGGACTCGTTCGCCCGGGTCAGGCCCTGCCCCTTGCGCATGTGGCTGAAGGGCTCGCCGCCCACCCAGATGACGCCCTCGGTGACCTTCTCCAGGGTCATCAGCAGGCGCAGGATGGTGGTCTTGCCCGAACCGCTGGGGCCGATGAGCGTGACCCGCTCGCCGGGGGCGACGGAGAAGTTCAGGTGGTCGAGCACCGTGAGGTCGCCGAAGCGCTTCACCACGTCGTCGAAGACGATCAGGGACTGGTCCCGGGGGCCGCTGCCGACACCCTGGGGTTCTTCGTTCACGGGGGTGTCAGACGGCGGCATAGCGTCGCTCCAGTCGTCGGATGAGGATGGCGGACGGGATGCTCACGAGCAGGAACAGGATCCCGACCAGGGTGTAGGCCTCCACGATGCGGAAGTCCGCGCTGCCGACCTGCTGGGCCTCGGTGAGCAGCTCGGGCACGCTGATCGCCAGCAGCAGCGGCGTGTCCTTGAACATGGCGATGAGGTAGTTGCCCAGCGCCGGGATGGTCCTGCGGATCGCCTGCGGCAGCACGATCGCGCCCCAGGTGCGGCTGGCGGGCAGGCTCAGCGCCCGGGCCGCCTCCCACTGCCCCTTGGCCACGCCCTCGATGCCCGAGCGGTAGACCTCGGCGGTGTAGGCCGCGTAGTGCACGCCGATCACGACGACGCCCACGGTCATCGCGGAGATGTCGGCCGGGGTCAGGAGGAAGACGAACACCAGCTGGATGATCAGCGGGGTCGTCCGGATGAACTCCATGACCGCGTGCAGGACGGGACCGAAGAACGGCGTCCGGCGAGCGATGGCGATCGCCAGGCCCAGGACCAGCGCGATCAGGTAACCGAGCACGGTGATCTGGACGGTCACCCACAGGCCGCCCAGCAGGTCCGGCATGACCTCGAAGGTCCACTCGAAGTCCCAGAACATCACTTGGCCACCCCCGCCTTCGCGTCGACGGCCGGGGGCCGCAGGAGGGACGCCAGGCCTCCGCCGCCCGGTGCGGCGCGGCCCAGCTTGCGGTTGGCGCGGCGTTCGAGCAGTCGCATGCCGAGGATGAGCACCTGCGCGATCAGGTAGTAGAGGACGAAGGCGCCGATGAAGGCGATCACCGTCTCACCCGTGGCCTGGCGCATGTTCTGCGCCACGGCCGTCAGGTCGGCCACACCGATGAGGTAGGACACCGCGGTGGCCTTCATCAGCTCGATGTTGAGGTTGCCGAACGTGGGCAGCATCTGGGCCCAGGCCTGGGGCAGCACGACCAGGCGCGTCCGCTGGAACCAGGAGAGGTTCAGCGCGACGGTGGCCTCGACCTGCGGCCTGGGCACGGCGTTGATGGAGGAGCGCACGACCTCGGCCCCGTAGGCGCCCAGGTTGAGCCCCACGGCGAGGATCGCGGCGAAGTTGTCGGCCAGCTGGTAACCGGTCAGCTGGGGCAGGGCGAACGCCATCCAGAACATCAGCACCAGGGCGGCGATGCCCCGGAACACCTCCACGTAGACCGTGGCGACGGCCCGGGGGAGCCAGTGGCGGATCGTCCCCATGATCCCGAAGACCATGGCGAGGACGAAGGCCAGCGCGATGCCTCCGAGGGTGAGCTGGATGGTGACCCACGCGCCCTCGGCGTAGAGCGGTAGCCGCTGGATCAGGAAGTCCACTGCGGGTTCATCCCTCGCAGAGTTCGGCGGTGGTCGTGTCGTCGGGCAGGTCGGCCTCGGTGAAGCCCCACTCCTCGCCCAGTTCCAGGAGGCGTCCGCTCTCCTTGAACTCGGCGATCACCCGGTTGACCTCCTCCAGGAGCTGGGTGTCCTGCTGGCGCAGGCACAGCCCGCCCCAGCCCTTCTCCTCCCGGCCGTCGATCTCGGGGAAGAAGGGTTCGGTGACCTCGAAGGGGCCGCCCCGGTCCTGGAGGAGGTAGGTGTGGGACACGCTGAGCATGGACATCGCGTCCACGCGCCCGGCCTCCAGCAGCTCGTAGCCCGCGGTCTGGTTGGGGATGAGCTCCATCTGGTTCTCGGGGACCTCGAAGTACTCGGCGTAGGTCTGCTCGACCGAACCGTTGAGGACCGCGAGCATGAGGTCGGGGTTGTCCACGAAGTCCGTGAAGTGCTGGATGTTCTCCGGGTTGCCCTCCGCGACCATGAAGGCCTCGGGGGAGGTCGCGGTGGGCTCGCTGAAGGCGACCTGTCCGCAGCGCTCGGGGGTGATGAACATGCCCGCGGCGATGACGTCGAAGCGGTTCGCGTTCAGGCCGGGGATCAGCCCGTCCCAGTTCACCGAGGAGGCCTGGATCTCGGGGACGCCCAGCTCCTCGAAGACCGCCTTCGCCACGGCTGGGGACTGCCCGGCCGGGTTGCCGGAGTCGTCGACGAAGCCGAAGGGGATCTCGTTGGCGAGGCCGACGGCCACGAAGCCCTGTTCGCGCAGCCGGTCCAGGGTCGAGGCGCCCTCCTCCCCCTCTCCTCCTCCGCCGTCGACGCGGGTGCAGGCGGCCAGTCCGAGGGTGGCCAGCCCCACTCCTCCCAGGCGGAGCGCGTCACGGCGGCCCCAGGTTCCTCTGCGTACTGCGGGTACCGGCTTCTTCACGACTGCTCCTCGAAAGACTCGCGGGAGCGGCGCCCTCGCCTGGCTGGACGACAGCGCCGCGCATTCGGATAGGTACTGGCGCGGGCGGCCCGCGGCGCCGGGCCGCGGCTGCGGCCGCCGCCCGGGGACAGGGCGCGGCGGCACAAGTACGGGGGACTCCCTCCCCGGGCAGGACCGGCAGTAACAGGACCCGATTAGTCCGTTATGCACTGGTTATTCACGTGCAGTCTCGGGGTGACCCGGCCTTTGGCCTGCTCAGGGCGGGTCACCTGGTGCTCGTAACTTTGGGTCCGATTCTCCGTCACCCTGGGGCGCCACCCGCGCGACACTCCGAGGACGCCCGGACGCCGCCTTCCGCGAACGCGAACGGGCGGGGCCGACCGGCCCCGCCCGCGTGGTCCGACAGTCCTGGGATCAGGCCTCAGGCGTCTTCCTCGACGACGAGGGGGTAGACGCCGTTCTCGTCGTGCACCTCACGACCGGTGACGGGCGGGTTGAACACGCACAGCACGCGGAAGTCCGTCTTGGGGCGGACGGTGTGCCTCTCGTGGCCGTCGAGCAGGTAGAGGGTGCCCGGGGTGATGATGTGCTTCTCCCCGGTCTCCTCGTTGGTCAGCTCGGCCTCGCCCTCGATGCAGTGCACGAGCTCGACGTGGTTGGCGTACCAGAAGGTCGACTCGGTGCCCGCGTACAGGACGGTCTCGTGGAAGGAGAAGCCGACCTTGTCCTTGGCCAGGACGATCCGGCGGCTGCGCCAGTTCTCCGTCTTGATGTCGGCGTCGGTGTCGTTGACCTCGTCCATGCTGCGAACGATCACTGTGCTCCCCCTCTACGCGCTCTCGGCGCTCCTGTGGTGGTACGGCACACGGGGAGGGGCCGGACGACGTCCCGAGGGTCGCCGCCCGGCCCCGCACCGTGTGGTGTGGAAATCCCCCTGTGGGAGTCCCTAGGCGGGCTGGGCCGCCTTGACCGCGGCGCGGGCCGCGTCAGCCATGATGTCAAGACCGGCCGTGAGTTCCTCCTCGCTCGCCGTGAGCGGCGGCAGGAGTTTGGCCACCTCGTCCTCGGGGCCGGAGGTCTCCAGGAGCAGGCCCCGCTCGAAGGACTCGGCGGCGACCTTCTTGGCGATGTCGGTCTGCTCGAAGGCCAGGCCCCGGGCCAGGCCGCGGCCGCGCACGTGCGCGCCGAACTCGGCGTGCTCGGCGGCCATCTCGGCCAGGCGGGCGGCGACCATGTCGCCCTTGGCCTTGACGGAGTCGGAGAAGGCCGAGTCGCTCCAGTAGCGGCGCAGGGCCCCGACGGCGGTCACCATGGCCGGGTTGAACCCGCGGAAGGTGCCGTTGTGCTCACCCGGCTCCCACACGTCCAGCTCGCGCTTGAACAGGGTGAGGGCCATGGGCAGGCCGTAGCCGCTGATGGACTTGGACAGCGTGACGATGTCCGGGGTGATCCCGGCCTCCTCGAAGCTGAAGAAGTCGCCGGTGCGGCCGCAGCCCATCTGGATGTCGTCGACGATCATGAGGATGCCGTACTCGCGGCACAGGTCCGAGAGCTCGCGCAGCCACTGGGCGCTGGCGGCGTTGATGCCGCCCTCGCCCTGGACCGTCTCGACGATGACGGCCGCGGGCTTGTCCAGGCCGCTGCCGCTGTCGTCCAGCAGGCTGCGCAGCCACAGGAAGTCCGGCGTCTTGCCGTCCAGGTAGTTGTCGAACGGCATCGTGGCGACGTGGCCCAGCGGCACGCCCGCGCCGCCGCGCTTCATCGAGTTGCCGGTGACGGCCAGGGCGCCCAGGGTCATGCCGTGGAAGCCGTTGGTGAAGTTGACGATGGTCTCGCGACCGGTGTACTTGCGGGCCAGCTTGAGCGCGGCCTCGACCGCGTTGTTGCCCGCGGGTCCGGGGAACTGGACCTTGTAGTCGAGGCCCCGGGGTTTGAGGATGATCTCCTCGAAGGTCTTCAGGAACTCGCGTTTGGCCACGCTGTAGGCGTCGAGGCTGTGCACGATCTTGTCGTCGGTCAGGTACTCGATGAGCGAGGTCTTCAGCTCGGGGTTGTTGTGCCCGTAGTTGAGCGACCCCGCACCCGCGAAGAAGTCGAGGTAGGGCTTGCCGTCCTCGGAGTAGACGTGGCTACCGACGGCCCGGTCGAACACGACCGGCCAGTTCCGGCAGTATCCGCGGACTTCGGACTCCAGGCGCTGGAAGGTCTCCATCGTGTGTTCCTCGGTTCCTTTATCCCAGGTTCGTGGGCTCATGGCTTGGGCGACGGGGTGGGTCGAACGGGTCCGGTGCGGACGGTCGGTCATGCTCCGGGCCCGGCTCCGAGAGGTCCGATGCGTACGAGGTCCTCGGGGTCGTGGGGGGTGTCCTCCTGGGGGAAGTGTTCCCCGGTGAAGAGCGGACTCCACACCGCCTCGGCGCCCCGGTCCCGGGCGAACGAGGCGAACAGGGCGCGGGAGGCGGTGTTGTCGGCGGTGACGGTCGCTTCGAGGTAGCGCAGGCCGCGGTCGGTGATCCGGTCGCCGACGAAGTCGAGCATCCGGCGGGCCAGCCCCTGTCCGCGGTACGCGGAGTCGACGGCGACCTGCCAGAGGAAGTAGGTGTCGGGGTCGTCGGGCCGCACGTAACCGGTGACGTAGGCCGCGACACGGCCCTCGTCGTCGCGGGCGACGACGCTGGTCGTGGCGAAGTCCCGGCACCAGAGCGCGTAGGCGTACGGGGAGTTGGCGTCCATGCCGTTCTCCCGCGCCAGCCGCCACATGTGCGGTCCGTCCTCCGGGGACGGGTGCGACAGGCGCACGCCTCCACGGCCCGCGGCACCTGGATTTTCCGAGGCCGTGGCCCCGGTGTCAGTCCGGTCGCGTGCTTGGAGGTTCGTTCGTAGATGTGGCACGTCGATCGAATTTAGCGAACGAATGTCAATGACATTTCGTGGAGGCCGCTCGCGGATGTTTGGGCAGACCGCCCACGGGTATGGCCTGTTTATTTAGCGGCGCCCCAAAGCTCTGACCTGGACTTTCGGGGGACGTCCGGGAGCGGACGGGACACACGCTCACGCCCCGCCCAACAGGGGGTTCGGCGCCGCGGCCGTGTGGGGCGGGCTCGGGGCTCCGCCGGGGAGGGCGGTCGCCGGCGTTCGGTGGACCGACAACCGTCAGGGTCAAACATAGATCCTCGCGGAGCAATATTAAGCGTGCGTTAAGTCACATCAATTCGGTGGAAAGCTCGCGACATAACGCCACTTGGGGGCTCCGCGCCCGCGCCACACGGTACGCCGGAAGGAGCTGCCGGCACACCCGAAACGCCGACACGCGCAAGGACGCGGCCTTTGGCGCGGCCGCGTGGGGGCAGGGGGAGGGTCGGGCCCCAGCCCCCACCCCGGGGCGCGCCCGCGGGCGGGGGCGGCCCGCCCCCCGGAGGCGCCCTTGAGATTTCCGGTCTTTTCGCGCAGACTCCGTGTAGTACTACGTTGAGTCGTACTACAATTGGTCGCATCGCCGCGCCGCAGTTCCCGGGTCGATCACCCGAGGGCGGTGGGGCGGAGAAACCCCCTGACCCGGCCGTGGTGACGCGGCACGGGGCCAGGGACCACCAGCCACGGATCGGAGGCGCCCGTGAACCGCCTGTACCACGAGAGCGAGGACTGGGTCCTGCAGGGCAACTGCCGCTCGCAGGACCCGGAGATCTTCTTTCCGGTGAGCAGCACCGGGATCGGGCGCGCCGACACCGAGCAGGCCATCGCCGTCTGCCGCAGCTGTACTGTTCGCCAAGAGTGCCTGCGGTGGGCCCTGCGGGCGGGAGAGGCCCACGGAGTCTGGGGTGGGACCACCCCCGAGGAGCGCCGCTACATGCGCCGCGAACTCGTCCCCGCCGGTCGTCACTGACGAGGGCGACGGGGACCGCCGGAGGGCGTCGGCCCGCCCGGCGGTCCAGCCCCTCGCTCCCTCCCCCGGTCCGGCCCCGCCTCGTCCGCGTCCCGCGCCGGTCCGCCCGGTCCGCCCGGGCCGCGCGTCCGCCGTCCCCAGGGGATCTTGCGACCCTCCGGGGCACGGCCTAGGTTCTTTCTCGTGCGACCCGCTCACGGCACACTCCGCCTCCTGCGCACGGCCCTTCTGGCCGCTGCGTGCACGGGGCTTGCCTGGGGCGGGCACAACCTGTGGGCCGCGGCGCCCGCCTCCCCCGGAGGGCTGGCCGCGGCGACCGCGGTCCTGTTCCCCCTGCTGTGGTACTTCACCCGCACGATGCGCGGGTTCGGCGACATCTTCGCCGTCATGGCCTGCGTGCAGATCCTCCTGCACCTGGTGTTCCAGGGTTCGGGCGAACCCGTCCCCGGGGTCCTCGACACCGGCGCCGACCACACCGGGCACGGCCTGCTCACCCACACCCTCGGCCTCGCGCCCGGCATGCTGTTCGCGCACCTGTGGGCGGCCCTGCTGGCGTCGGCGCTGCTCGCCCACGGCGAGGCGGCCCTGTGGTTCCTGACCGCCCTGCTCACCCGGGCCCTGCCGCCGCTGCGCGTGCCCGGCATCGCGTTCGGCGCCCGCGTACCGGTCGCGTGCGCCGCCTCCCGTACCGCTCCCCCGCCCGTCGCGCTCTCGGCGCACGGCCCGCGCGGACCTCCCCTCCTCCCGGGCGTCCTTCCACGACGCCCCCGCGCGCACGCCGGAACGTACCGAGAACTGAGGGAAGACATGACCACCACCCGCACCCCCGACACCGCGGCCCCCGCACGCGCGCTTGCGCGCGCGGCCGCCGCCGTACTCGCCCCCCTCGCCGCGGCCGCCCTGGCCCTGGCCCCCTCGCCCGCGCTGGCGCACGACGTCCTGACCGGGTCCAACCCGGAGGACGGGGCCACCCTGGACACCGTGCCCGAGGAGGTCGTGCTGAGCTTCAACAACTCGCCGATGGAGGGCGGCAGCGGCAGCGCCGTCGTCGTCACGGGGCCGGACGAGGAGACCACCTACGAGGAGGGGGACCTGACCTTCGACGGCACGGACGTGTCGGTGGGTCTGGCCCCGCTGGACCAGGCCGGTGAGTACACCATCGGGTTCCGCGTGGTCTCCTCCGACGGCCACCCGATCCAGGACACCCTGACGTTCTCGGTGACCGAGGAGGCCGTCGCCGCGGCGGCGCCGGAGCCCGAGGAGAGCGAGACCGCGCAGGAGCCCGCCGGGGAGACGGCGCAGGAGCAGGCGCAGGGGCCCTCCGGCGAGGCGAACGCGGACGAGGCCGCGGCCGAGGAGGAGTCGGGCGGCGTGTCACCGGTGGCGCTGGCGGTCGTGGCCGTCGTCGCGGTCGCCGGCATCGCCGCGGTCGTGCTCGTGGCCGTGCGCATGCGCAGGCGCCCGGGCGGGGACGCCGGGCAGAAGTAGTACCGGAAGGCCGAGGGGCCCGTACGCGCCTCCCCGCGGGGAGGGCGTGCGGGCCCCTCGTCGTGTTCGGTGCCCGGTCCGCCCGCCCCGCGACGGGGAGGGCGGACACGGGGGCGTCGGCGGCGTCCGCTCGCGCGGGGGCCGTGCGTCGGGGGAGGCTGGTGGGTGGAGGGGGCGGGGCCGGTGGGCGGAACCGGCTCGGTCGGGAACGCCGGCCGACCGTCGGGGCCGGGTCGGGCGGGACGGGTCAGACGCGGCGTGCCAGCAGGATGCTGATGTTGTCCTTGCCGCCCGCCTCCATGGCGGCCTGCCACAGGGCGTACACGGCGGCCTCGTCGCTGCCCGCCTCGGCGATCATCCGCTCCATCTCCTCGGGCAGGACCAGGTCGGACAGGCCGTCGCTGCACATGAGCCAGGCGCTGGGGTCGGCCGCGTCGTCCCGGCCCACGTGCGGGACCATCGTGCCGCCCGAACTGCCGCCCAGGGACTGGGTGATGAAGTTCGTGGTGACCGGACGGCCGTCCTCGGACGGGGGCAGCGCGGGCGAGTCGTCCTCCGAGAGCTGGCGCAGGCGGCGCCCCTCCAGGCGGTAGGTGCGGGAGTCGCCGACGTTGAACCAGAAGTTGCCGTCGTTGTTGAGCAGGACGCCCGCGACCGTGGTCCCCATGCCGGAGAACTCGGTGTGCTGGGTGGCGTGGTCCTTGATCTCCTCGTCGATGTTGCTCAGCAGCTGGGCTATCTCCTCGGGGCCGCTGAGCCGCGGACCCATCTCGGCCATGCGGTGCACGGCGTGCTCGGAGGCGATCTCCCCCGCGGCCTGACCGCCGATCCCGTCGGCGACCGCCAGGATGACGGGCTCCCCGACCGGGAGGACGCAACGCACCGGCGAGGTCATGTTCGCACTGGCGACGGTCAGGGCACCCATGACGACGGCGTCCTCGTTGGCGGGGCGGATAGCGCCCCGGTGCGTGAGGGCCGTGACAATGACTTCCCCACCAGCGACACCCATACGCCCTTCCTCCCGTTTCATCGGCCGTGGCCGGTTGCCCGGCGCCCCGCGCCGGGCCTTGGTCGAGTCCCGTTCAACGTCTGGATTCTGTCACCGTACCGAGCCACCGCCGGAGTGGGTCAAAATCCGCGTACATCATGGCGGAAAACACCCGGATACGCAGTTCCCGCCCCGGTTCCCGCCGCCGGACGTGCCGTGCCGGGCGATCCGCGGTGCGCGCCGGGCACTCCCGGTGTTCCGGTCTGACAGTAGCGGCGGTGCGGCCGACCCGACAGGGGCCACCCACGGGTACCGCGAAACCGCAGACCAACCGGGAGAACTCCGGGGTTACGGACAGCACCGAACCCCCGCGGTTCTTGGTGTCGGATTCGCGTCACGTTGTCGAGACGCGAACCGTCTGGCAGAATGAACCCCGTTGGGTGTCTAAGACGCAGACACACACGACCAGCCCCGTGCGGCATCATCCTGTCACGCACGGTGGCCCCAGTCTTCCCCGACCGGTCGTTTGGTGTGATCTCCGTGCGTCTTCCCTTCTTTCTTCCTCTCCCCCCTCCGTTCAGCCGCAGCCGTACGCGCCACGCGCCTACGGCTCCTCGTGCTGCCGGGAGGCCTCCACCGGCGCGCCGTCCGGCACCGTGTGCCGCCCTCCCCTGACCGCGCCCCGCCTCCCCCCGCAGCCACCTTCCCGCCGGTTCCCGGCCCCACGGCCCGGGAACCGGCGCCACGGCCCCAGCCCCGCCCGTGAGGACTCCGATCCCCGCTCCGGAGTCGCCTCGGGCACACCTACGACGGACACCGGATGAGACCGTGTCCAAGGAGTTCAGCCCAGTGAAGATCGCGATGGTCGCCGAACACGCCAACCCCCTCCCCGCCCACAGGGGCGAGCCCGCCTGCCCCGCCAGCCTGCACGTGTGCGCCCTGTCCCGGCAGCTGGCCAAGCGGGGCCACCGGGTGACGGTCTACGCCCGCCGCAGTGACCCCGACCAGCCCGACGGCCGCACCCGCATGGCGCGCGGCGTCTCCGTCGCCTACCTGGACGCCGGCCCGGCCCGGCCGCTGTCCCCCGAGGAGCACGCCGAGCACACCGGCGCCTTCGGCAGCGCCCTGGCCTCCGTCCTGGACGAGGACAGCCCCGACGTCCTGCACGCGATCGGCTGGACCAGCGGCCTGGCCGCCCTGCACGCGCAGGCGCACAGCGAGAGCGACCAGACCGGCACGCCCCTCGTGCAGACCTTCCACTCCCTCAACGCCAGCGAGCAGCGCTCCGGCCTCGGCCACCACCCCGAGCGCGCCCGCATGGAGACCATCCTCGCCTCGCGCGCCGACCGCGTGCTGGTCAACTCCACCGACCAGCAGGTCGAGCTGGCCCGCCTGGGCGTCCCCCGCCACCACGTCAACGTCGTGCCCTTCGGTGTGGACCCCGACCACTTCAGCGTGGAGGGCAGCGCCTCCGCCGAGCACTGGCACTCCCGGCGCGAGGAGCGCGCCCGCCTGGTCTCGGTCACCTCCCTGACCGAGGCCGGCGGCGCCGACCGGCTCGTGGAGGCCATGACCCGCCTCCCCGAGGCGGAGCTGCTGCTCGTCTCCACCGCCGAGGACCTGGACGTGGCCCTGGACGAGAACGCCCGCCGGATCGAGCTCCTGGCCAAGGAGGCCGGGGTGAACGACCGCGTCCACCTGGCCGGGCCCGTGGAGCGCAAGGAGCTGCCGCGCCTGCTGCGCTCCGCGGACGTGTACGTGTCCGCCGCCTCCTACGACCCCTACGGCGGGGCCGTGCTGGAGGCCATGGCGTGCGGCCTGCCCGTGGTGGCCACCGCCACCGGCGCCACCCCGGGGGCCGTCCTGCACCGCACCAGCGGCGTGCTGATGCGCTTCGGCCGCCCCGACGAGGTCGTGCGCTCCGTGCGCGCGGTCCTCAACACCCCGACCATGAGCACCGCGTACGGCATCGCCGCCGTGGACCGGGCCCGCTCCCGGTTCACCTGGCAGCGGATCGCCGTCGAGACGGAGCTCGCCTACGAGCGCTCCCGCCCGCAGCAGACGGAACAGGACCGCGCCGACGAGGACGAGACGGACGGTCTGCTACTGTCCGGGACCGCGCACTGAGCCGTGCCCGCCCTCACAGCGTGCCCGGCCCACCGGCCCCCCGGGGTTTCCTCCGAGGGGCCGCAGCGGGTACACAGACAGTGGCGCCCGGCGGCCGGACGGTCGGCCCCGGGCGCGGACACCACGTACCGATGACCTTCGAACACCAGGGACTGCTCTTCCGCCGCGAGCAGCGGTTCCACGAGGTGGCCCGGCAGCGGTTGCGCTCAGCCGTACGCGAAAACGCCCACACGGTGCTCGCGGTCTCCGGCGAACGCGCGGCAGCGCTCACCGGGGCGCTGTCGGCCTCCGAGCGCGAGCGCGTGCACGTCCTGGAGCGGAACCGGTTCTACGACGCCCCGGGGCGCACCCTGGCCGCCCTGCACCGCCTGGCGCTGGTCCACGCCCCCGTGCCGGTGGTCGTGGTGGCCGAGCCGCCGCTGCCGGTCTCGGGGATGGAGCTGCGCGAGTGGCACCGGCTGGAGTCGGTGCTGTCCACGGCGCTGGCCCCGCAGCGGCTGAGCCTGCTGTGCGTCCACGACGACCGCGACCTGACCACGCGGACGCGGTCCGCGGTCGTGGCCACCCACCCGGTGCTGGTGGAGTCCGACGGGCCCCGCCCCAACCCCGCCTACCTGGGCACGGCCGCGTTCGGCACCCGGCCGGTCGCCCCGGAGCCGCTGCCGGTCAGCGGACCCGCGCACCGGCTGGAGATCGGGCTGTCCCTGCCGCGGCTGCGCGCCGACCTGGCGGCGCTCGGCGAGTCCATGGGGTTCCCGCCCGAGCGGATCGACAGCCTGGTGGTGGCGGTCAACGAGCTGGCCGCCAACGTGCTGGAGCACGGGGCGGGCAAGGGCACCGTGCAGGTCTGGCGCGCCCCCGGGCGGTGGGTGTGCGACGTGTTCGACGAGCGCGGCGGGCTCTTCGACCCGCTCACCGGCTACCGCCCGGCCGACAGCATGCGCCCGCGCGGGTACGGGCTGTGGATCACCCGGCAGACCTGCGACTTCCTGGAGATCAGCGGCAGCGGCGAGGGCTCCCTGGTACGGCTGCACTTCGTGGACGGGGCCGGGGAGTCCGGGACCGTCCGGGAACCAGGGACGCGGGCCCCGCTCAGCCCCTGAGGGAGTCCGCCGCGGCTCCGGTGCTGCCCGCGATCGGGATGACCTGGTCGATCCCGGCTATCACGAACAGGCGGTTGACCTGCGGCTGGGGCTCGGCGACCATCAGGCCCACGCCCAGGTCGCGCGCCTGCCGGTAGGCGGCGACGAGCACGCCGATGCAGCGCGAGTCGCAGAAGGACACCTTGGCGAGGTCGACCACCACCCCCCGGGGAGGCTCGGCGGCCAGGAGGCCGTCGAGGACGTCGGCCAGCGCGGGAGAGGTCACCGCGTCCATCTCCCCCGCGGGGGTGACGACGACGACGTCATCCTCGCGACGGATCGAGATGTCTGACGTCACGGTCACTTCTCCTTCTTGTTCCGGGAGGGCCCCGAGCCCTCATCATGGCGCTTTTCGATCACGCTCGGGACTCATCGCCCGGTGTTGCCCGCCCGTTCACCTTCGGTCGGGGCGCATCCGGGGCTGGGGACCGGTGTTCTCCGCCACGAGGTCGCGGGCCACGTCCACCACCCGTTTGCGGTTGCGCTGGGCGACCTCGCGCAGCGCGGCGAAGGCGGTGTCGGCGTCGCAGCCGCGGGCGTGCATGATGATGCCCTTGGCCTGGTCGATCACCGTACGCGCGGACATGGCCCGGCGCATGTGGGCGGTCTCCCTGGCCACGTCGGCCTGGCGTCCGGCACTGTACAGCGACACGGCGGCGTGCTCGGCGAGCAGGGCGGTCAGCGGGGCGACGACCTCCTCGTCGAAGGCGTCGGCCCGGCCGGAGTGCACGCCGAAGGTGATCACCCGGTCGTCGCCCTCGCCGGGCAGCAGACTGGGCAGGGTGATGGAGGAGCGGTCCCCGCACTGGACCGCCATGCTGGTGTAGCGGGGCCAGCGGTGGGGTTCGCGCAGGATGTCGCCCACCCGCACCCGGCCCATCTCGCGGACGGCCTCGACGGTGGGCCCCTGGTCGGTGGTGTACTGGTGCTCGAAGGCCGCGGACAGGTCCGCGTGGGAGGCTCCGTAGTCGGTGACCACGTGCCGCACGGAGCCGTCGGCCCCCTCGACCTCGCGCCAGACCACGACGAGCGCGGCCGAGCAGCCGGGGACGCCCAGGGCCGCGGCCCTGCTCATCTGGTCCAGGGCCCGTTCCAGGGTGGTGCCATCCGCCTGTCCCAGCGCGCCGATATCCCGGGCCAGGCGTTCGATCCACACAGTCGGGGCCTCCTTGCCGTTTCCGGGCTCGGACTAACCGTAACCTTGGAAGACCGCGGCAGCGGACATCCGCCCGCTTCGGGAAGACGCCATCCACGACGGGAGACCTGAGCGTGTCGGAGAACCTCGCCGGGTTGCAGCGTGAGATCACCGCACTGGGTGAACGCATCGCGGCCCTGCGCAACACGCACACCATGTATCCCGACGACGCCCAGGGCACCGCCGAGGCGGCCCTGGCCGAACTGGAGTACGCCGAACGCCTGCTGGGCGACGCGGGGGCCGAACTGGCCCGGGCCCACGCCCAGCCCGAGCCGCGCCGCCAGGGCGACGACGGCGACCGGGCCCTGCTCCGCGCGATGTTCCAGGAGCTGAGCGTCCCCACCGTGCTGCTGGACCACGAGGGCTACATCCGGCGCATCAACAACTCCGGGGCCGCGCGGCTGGGCAGCGCGCCGGGCTACCTCACCGGCAAGCCCTTCGCCCACTTCGTCGACCTGCGCAAGCGCGCGGCCATGCAGTCCTGGCTGGCCGCGGTGCTGCGCGGCGACGGCGACGCCGCGCTGGAGTCCCGGCTGGCCCAGCGCGGCTGGGCCGAGGACGTGCACCTGACCCTGACGCGCCTGGAGCTGCCCACCGAGCCCAACCCGCTGGTGCTGGTGGCGATGTCGCCGCCGATGAACGGCGCCGAGGAGGAGGGCCCCGCCCCGCTGGAGACGGAGGTGGAGGACCAGGTGGTGGTGCTGGCCGCGCGCAGGCTGGACGTGCTGACCCGGATGACGCGGCTGCTGCTGCGCTCGGCCGGCCCGGGCGGTGCGGGCGAACCGCTCGCGCTCGCGGACGCGGCCGACCTGCTGGCCGACTCCTACGCCGACTGGGTGGTCGTGGACGTGTGCGACCTGCCCACCTCCTCCGTGGCGCCCCGCCGCGCCGTGGTCGCGGGGCCGGCCGACGCGCTCCCGGCGCAGAGGGAGGCGGTGGCCTCGGCGGCGCCCGGCGACTCCGCCATCCCGGGCGAGGTGCTGGAGCGGGGCCAGTCCCTGCTGTTCCCGCTGATCGAGGACGAGGCCGTGCTGGGCCACGCCCCGTCCGGAGCGCCGCTGCTGTCGATGCTGGGCGCGGGGTCGCTGTTGTCGGTCCCCCTGCGGGGCAGCCGGGGCGTGCGCGGCGCGCTCACCCTGATCCGCCGCAGCAACCGGGGCAGCTTCCGCCTGGCCGACCTGGGCCTGATCGAGGAGATCGGCGAGCACATCGGCCTGGCCCTGCCGCCCCGGCCCTCCGCCTGAGGGGCGTTTCTTGGGGGCTCCGCTCCTCCCACCCGTCGCCCGCCACCACCCTCAAGCGAGGCCTGCGGCGCAGCCCTCCCGCGGAAACCCGCCTCCGCCACCTCCAGAGCCACGCGGGCGCCCGGGCCAGCCCCCGAAGGGGAATCCTCCCAGGATGAGGGCCCTCGTCATTCGGGGCCGTGGAGTGTGTCCACCAGGGTGGACAGGCGCGAGACCGCGCTGTCCACCCGGCGCACGCCGTCCACGAGGCTCTGGTCCACGTCCTGGTAGTTGGTCACGATGTGCTCGCGCAGCTGGGCGAGGTCGGTCTGGACCTGGCGGGAGCGCTGCGCCAGCTGCTCGGCCAGGACCTTTCCGGGCTCGCCGGTCTCCTGGCCCAGGCCGCGCTGGAGGGCGCGGGCCTGTTCGCGCATCTGCGCCTTGAGCTGGTGCAGCTCCACGAACACCTCGACCTTGGAGCGCAGCACCCAGGGGTCGAACGGCTTGAGCAGGAAGTCCACCGCGCGCGAGGCGTAGCCGCGGAAGACCTGGTGCCGGTCGACCTCCTGGGCGGTCAGGAAGATGATCGGCACGTCCTTGGTCTTCTCGCGCTGCTTGATGTGCGCGGCGGTCTCGAAGCCGTCCATCCCCGGCATGACCACGTCGAGCAGGATGACCGCGAAGTCGGTGCCCAGAAGGTGCTTGAGCGCCTCCTCACCGGAGTTGGCCCTGACCAGGTTCTGGTCGAGTGAGGTGAGTGCGGCCTCCAGCGCGATCAGGTTCTCGTCGCGGTCGTCGACGAGAAGGATGTTGGCCTTCTGGGTCACGTCGGGTTACTCCAGGTCTTCGCTCGGGGTGCTGGTGCCAGTCTCCCCGTTCGGATCATTGTCATGCCCGGCGCCGGCCTCCTCCGGCCCGGACGTCGCGCGGCTGTGCCCGTCCGGGACCGCGCCGCCCCCGCCGTCGGCCGCCGCTCCGGCGATGGTCTCCTCGCGTCCCGCGGTGAGCCAGCGCCGCATGACGTCCAGCAGGTGGTCCAGGTCGACCGGCTTGGTCACGTAGTCCGTGGCTCCCGCCGCGAGGCTGCGCTCGCGGTCCCCCTGCATCGCCTTGGCGGTGAGCGAGATGATCGGCAGACCGGCGAACTGCGGCATCTCCCGGATCCGCTGGGTGGTCTGGTTGCCGTCCAGCTCGGGCATCATCACGTCCATCAGGACGAGCGCGATGTCCTCGTTGGCCTCCAGCTTGGCGATTCCGGCGTGTCCGTTGTCAGCGTAGAGGACCTCCAGGCCCTGCGCCTCCAGAGCGCTGGTGAGCGCGAAGACGTTGCGGACGTCGTCGTCGACGATGAGGACCCGCTGGCCGCTCAGCACGGCCCGCCGCTCGGGGTCGGTGCGCGGCTCGGACTCGGCCGGCTGCTCGGGCGCCTCGCCCTCGGCGGCCGCCGCGTGGGTCTCGGGCGCCTTGAGCACCGGGACCGTGGGCAGCGGCTCGTCGCTGATGTCGGTGAGGGCTGCCAGTGCCGCGTCGAAGTCCTCGTCCGGCATGGAGAAGCCGTCGTCCAGCGGGGAGGAGCCGAAGCCGCCGGTGTCCGCGCCCCGGCCCGAATCGAGCATCGGCGCCGAGTCCATGCCGCTCAGGCCGCGGATCGGGGACCCGGCCTCCTCGGCCCGCTCCCCCGCGTCGTCGGGCAGGCGCACCGGGAGCAGCAGCGTGAAGGTGGAGCCCTGGTTGGGCACGCTCTGCACGCGGATCTCGCCGCCCAGCAGCCGGGCGAAGTTGCGGCTGATGGACAGGCCGAGGCCGGTTCCGCCGAAGCGCCGCGAGGTGCCGCCGTCGCCCTGGTGGAAGGCCTCGAAGATGACCTGGAGCTTGTCCTCGGCGATCCCGATGCCGGTGTCGGCCACGGTGAACGCGATGACCTCCTCGTTCTCGACGAACATCTCCAGGTCGGCGTCCTCCAGCGCCCACGCGGGCTCGATGAGCAGCCGCACCTCCCCCTGCGGGGTGAACTTGACGGCGTTGGAGAGCAGGTTGCGCAGTATCTGCTGGAGCCGCTGCTCGTCGGTCCACAGCGTGCCGGGGATGTCCGGCGACACGTCCACGGCGAAGGCGAGCCCCTGGTCCCCGGTGACCGGGCGGAAGGTGGCCTCGACGTAGTCGACCAGCTGGGCGATGGAGACCTCGCTGGGCTGCACCTCGGCGCGCCCGGCCTCCACCTTGGACAGGTCGAGGATCTCGTCGATGAGCAGCAGCAGGTCGCTGCCCGCCTTGTGGATGGTCTGGGCGAACTCGACCTGCTTGGCGGACAGGTTCTGCTCGGCGTTGTCGGCGAGCAGGCGGGCCAGGATCAGCAGGCTGTTGAGCGGCGTGCGCAGCTCGTGGGACATGTTCGCCAGGAACTCGGACTTGTACTTGGAGGAGACCTGGAGCTGGTGGGCGCGCTCCTCCAGGGCGTTGCGGGAGCGCTGGATCTGCTGGTTCTGGAGCTCGATCGCCCGGTTCTGGTTGGCGAGCTGGGTGGCCTTCTGGCGGAGCTCGGCGTTCTTGCCGCGCAGCTCCTCCTGTTGGCGCTGGAGCTCGTTGGAGCGTTCCCTGAGCTGGCTGGTGAGCTGCTGGGACTGTTCGAGCAGGTCCTCGGTGCGGTTGTTGGCCAGGATGGTGTTGATGGTGGTGCCGAGCAGGCTCACCAGCTGGCGCAGGAAGTTCTTGTGGCTCTCGCGGAAGTCGTCGTAGGAGGCGAACTCGATGGCGCCCAGCGAGCGCCCCTCGGAGACGATCGGCAGGATGTACAGGTTGCGCGGGGAGGCCTCGCCCAGGCCCGACCGGACCTTGACGTAGTCCGGCGGGATGTTGGAGATCTGCTGTTCCACCTGCTGGGCGAGGGCCTCGCCGACCAGGCCGATGCCCGCGCGGACGCGGCGGCGGTCCTCGTCGGGGTCGAAGCCGAAGCCCGCGTAGAACAGGAAGTTCTCCTGGTCGTCCTGGTCCTCGGGCAGGTAGCAGGCGCCGTGCTGGGCGCCGATGAGCGGCGTCACCTCGGTCATGATGAGGCGGGCCAGCTCCTTGAGGTCGCGGTGGCCCTGGATGTGGCCGGAGATACGGGCCACGTTGGACTTGAGCCAGTCGGCGTCGCGCTGGGTGGCGGTGGTCTCGCGCAGGTTGGACACCATCAGGTTGATGTTGTGCTTGAGCTGCTCCATCTCACCGCGGGCGTCGACCTGGATGTTGCGGGTCAGGTCGCCCTTGGCGACGGCGTTGGCGACCTCGGCGATCGCCCGCACCTGCGTGGTCAGGTTGCCCGCCAGGCCGTTCACGCTGTCGGTGAGCTGCTTCCAGGTGCCGGTCACGCCCTCGACCTTGGCCTGGCCGCCCAGCTGGCCCTGGCTGCCCACCTCGTGGGCCACGCGGGTGACCTCGGTGGCGAACGCCGACAGCTGGTCGACCATGGTGTTGACCGTCGTCTTGAGCTCCAGGATCTCCCCCTGGGCGTTGACGTCGATCTTCTTGTTGAGGTCGCCCGCCGCCACGGCCGTGGTCACCTCGGAGATGTTGCGCACCTGCGTGGTGAGGTTGTGCGACATCGAGTTGACGTTCTCGGTGAGGTCGTTCCAGATGCCGGAGACGCCCTTGACGTCGGCTCGGCCGCCCAGTTTGCCCTCGGTGCCGACCTCGCGGGCCACCCGGGTGACCTCGTCGGCGAACGCGGAGAGCTGGTCCACCATGACGTTGATGGTGTCCTTCAGCTCCAGGATCTCGCCCTTGGCGTTGACCGTGACCTTCTTGGTCAGGTCGCCCGCGGCCACCGCGCGCGTGACCATGGAGATCTGGCGCACCTGGTAGGTCAGGTTGTTGGCCATGGAGTTGACGTTGTCGGTCAGGTCCTTCCAGACCCCGGACACGTCGCGGACGTGGGCCTGTCCGGCCAGCTTGCCCTCCGTGCCCACCTCACGGGCGACCCTGGTCACCTCGCCGGCGAAGGAGTCCAGCTGGTCGACCATCTTGTTGATGGTGTCCTTGAGGTCGAGCATCTCCCCCTGGGCGTCCACGGTGATCTTCTTGGTGAGGTCACCGGTGGCGACCGCCGTCGTCACCTGGGAGATGTTGCGGACCTGGTAGGTGAGGCTGTTGGCCATGGAGTTGACGTTGTCGGTCAGGTCCTTCCAGATGCCCGACACGCCCTTGACGTTGGCCCGGCCGCCCAGCTTGCCCTCCGTACCGACCTCGCGCGCCACGCGCGTGACCTCGTCGGCGAAGGAGTCGAGCTGGTCGACCATGGTGTTCACGGTGTTCTTCAGGGCGAGCATCTCGCCCTGCACGTCGACCTGGACCTTCTGGGTGAGGTCGCCGCGGGCCACGGAGGTCGTCACCTGGGAGATGTCGCGCACCTGGTTGGTGAGGTTGTCCGCCATCGAGTTGACGTTCTCGGTGAGGTCCTTCCAGATGCCCCGCACGCCGCGCACGTTGGCGCGGCCGCCGAGCTTGCCCTCGGTGCCCACCTCGCGGGCCACACGGGTGACCTCGTCGGCGAAGGTGGACAGCTGGTCCACCATGGTGTTGACGGTGTCCTTGAGGTCGAGCATCTCGCCCTGTACGTCCACCGTGATCTTGCGGCTGAGGTCGCCGCGGGCGACGGCGGTGGTCACCTCGGAGATGTCGCGCATCTGGTCGGTCAGGCGCGAGGACATCTGGTTGACCGACTCGGTCACCTCGCGCCAGGCTCCGGAGACCCCCTCGACCTGCGCGGTGCCGCCGAGCTTGCCCTCGGTGCCCACCTCGCGGGCCACACGGGTGACCTCCCCGGCGAAGCCGCTCATCTGGTCGGCCATGCGGTTGACCGTGGTGGCCAGGCGCAGCAGGTCGCCCTTGAGCTCGCCGCGGCGGCCCTCGGTGGAGGCGCGGCGGCTGAGCTGGCCCTCCGCGACCGAGTCCAGGACCCCGGCGACGTCGGTCACGGGTTCGGCGACCTCGTCGAGCAGGAGGTTGAGCGCCTGGGCGCTCTCGCCCCAGGCGCCCCGGGCGGGGTTGACGTTGACGCGCTCGTTGAGCCTGCCCTCGTTGCGGACGACGTCGCCGACGCGCTGGAGTTCGTCGCTGAGCTGTTCGCTGTGGTCGACCACCTCGTTGAAGACGGACGCGATCTCCCGCATGGTGCCGCCGCCGCGCTTGCGCAGACGGACGCTGAAGTCGCCGTCGCGCATGCGGTACAGGGCCCGCAGAATCTCGTCGAGCTGGTCGTCGGCCGCCAGTTCCTTGACCGCCTCGGGCATCGAACCCCCTCCTCAGCCTGCTCCGCCACCTCGGCCTCCCGTCCCGGCCCCCGTGGGCCGGGCGCCCGCGGGCGGATCGGCCCCGCGGAGCGCGCACGGGACAGGGGGCCACGCGGCGTCCGCCGCGCCGGCCCCCTGGTGGCACCCCCGTCACGCTACCGGTGAGAGGTACCACCCGAAAGAAGCGCATGTGTCGACTTACACTAACCGCCCGGACCGCCCCGCACAGGTGGCTTGGCGATGTTGTCCGCCCGCCGCCGCGTCCGGAGGCGGGCAGGTTCGGCGCGGTCCCCGGGAGCGCGGCCCCCGTGAGTACGACCGCCGGGCGGCCCCCGGGAGCACGGACCGCCGGGCGGAAGTGACGGTTCGCGCGGCACCGGTCACCCCGGCACGCGTATCGTGGCAGTGACCACCACCCCCCGCGCACGCATCCAGTGACGAAGGACACCGACGGCTTGCCAGCACACGACGCGTCGAAGGTCGCTCGACGAGAGTTCCCTCCCGCCCCGGAGACCGCGGCGGCGGCCCGCGAGTTCGTTCACGACACCCTCCTGTCCTGGGGTGTGACCGACCCCTCCGACGACGTGATCCTGCTGGTGAGCGAGCTGGTCACCAACGCCGTCATCCACGCGCGCTCGTCCCTGGACGTGACCGTGCGCCGGTCGGAGGGCGCGACCGAGGTGATGGTCACCGACTCCGTGCCCGAACGCGCGGTCCCGCAGGCCGGTCCCCTGTCGGTGGACACCTCCCCGTCCCGGGAGAACGGGCGCACCGGCGGTCTGGGGCTGGCCCTGGCGTCGGCGATCGCGTCGAGCTGGGGCGTGAGCTACGGGCGCAACGACAAGGCCGTGTGGTTCCGGATCGAGGACGACTCGGGGGAGCGCGCCTCCCTGGAGTCCCCGCCGGTGCGCAGGAGCCCCTCCCGTACCGGGCGCCCCGCCCCGTGGTCGGCGCTGGACTCCGCCCTGGGCTCGCGGCTGTCCCTGCCGCAGCTGCTGGAGCGCACCGTGGAGCACTCGGCCACGGCGCTGGGCGCGGACGCGGCCTACATCACGCTGGCCACGTCCGACGAGACCATGTGGGAGGTGCGCGCCGCGGTCGGGCTGACCCCGGGCGGCGCCCCGTGGCGGCCGCTGCGCGTGCGCACGGAGGAGATCTTCCCGTCGTCGGCGCCGGAGCCGGGCGCGGTGATCAACGACGACCTGATGATCGCCCGCGCCAGCCGGGGGCGCCTGTCGCGGGCGGGGATGCGTTCGCTGGTCACGGCGCCGCTCATCGTGGACGGGCGGGTGGTCGGCCTGCTGGGGGTGGCCTCCCGGCGGGCCCGGCACTTCGGGGCGTCGGCGGCCAAGCGGCTCCAGGAGGGCGCGAACCTGATCGCGCTGCCGGTGGAGAGGGCCCGGCTGGCCGAGGTGGAGCTGAGCAGGCGGGCCTCGCTGAGCTTCCTGGCCGAGGCCAGCGACCTGCTCGCGGGCACGCTGGACGAGCGGATGACGGGCGCGCTGGCGGCGCAGCTGATCACCTCGCGGCTGGGCCGGTGGTGCGCCATCGAGACGATCAACGAGATGGGCGTCTCGCAGCTGACGCACGTGGTGCACAGCGACGAGAACTACAACGACATCCTGCGCGCGCTGCTGACCGGGCTGCCGCCGCACGAGCAGAGGGAGCCGCAGCCGCTGTGGTCCCCGGCCGAGCTGGCCAAGGAGGGGCTGGACGAACAGCTCGTCCGGGAGCTGGCGAGCGGTCCGGCGATCTGCGTCCCGCTGGTGGCGCACGGGCGCGCGCTGGGGCGGATGACGATCGGCAAGAACGAGTCGGACGACTTCACCCGCGAGGAGGTGGACGTCGCCGACGACCTGAGCAGCCGGGTGGCGTCGGCGATGGAGAACGCGCGGCTGCACGAGAAGCAGGCCGCGATGAGCGACGCCCTCCAGCGCAGCCTGCTGCCGGCCAAGGAGAAGGAGCCGGTGATCCCGAACGTGGACCACGCGGTGTTCTACCGTCCGGCCGACGAGCGCAACGTGGTGGGCGGGGACTTCTACGACGTGTTCGCGGCGAGCGGCCGGTGGTGCTTCGCCATCGGCGACGTGTGCGGGACGGGCCCGGAGGCGGCGGCCGTGACCGGTCTGGCGCGGCACACGCTGCGGGCGCTGGCCAAGGAGGGGTTCACGCCCTCGCACATCATGCAGCGGCTGAACATGGCGATCCTGGACGAGAACACCTCGACCCGGTTCCTGACGATGCTGTACGGGGAGATGACCCCGGCCACGGACGGCGGGGGCGGGATGCGGCTGCGGATGGTCTCGGCCGGGCACCCGCTGCCGCTGCGGCTGAACCAGAAGGGCGAGGTACTGCCGTTCGGCGCCTCGCAGCCGCTGCTGGGCGCGTTCGAGGACGTGGGGTTCACGACCGAGAACGTGGACATCCGCCCCGGCGAGGTGGTGCTGGCGGTGACCGACGGCGTGACCGAGCGGCGCAGCAACACGGACATGCTCGGCGACGAGGGGCTGATGGAGATCTTCTCCGGCTGCGCGGGGCTGACCGCCCAGGCGGTGATCAGCCGCATCGACCGGGAGCTGGAGGAGTACGCCCCGGGCGGGCGCAGCGACGACACCGCGATGCTGGTGCTGCGCTTCCTCTAGGCCGAGCCTCCCCGGGGCGGCCCGGCCGGGGGCGGGGGGACCCCGCACGCCGCACCGGCGACCGCTCCGGCCGGCGCCCCGGTCTGCCGGGGCCCGGCGGGGCCTACAGCCAGCCCATGTCCTGGGCGGTGCGGATGGCGGACATGCGGTTGTCGGCGCCGGTCTTGCCGATGGCGTTGGAGAGGTAGTTGCGCACGGTGCCCTCGGTCAGGTGGAGGGCGGCGGCGATCCTGGCGACGGTGGCGCCGTCGGAGGCGGCGCGCAGCACCTCGGTCTCGCGGTCGGTGAGCGGGCTCTCGCCGCCGACCATCGCGGCGGCGGCGAGGTCGGTGTCGATGTAGCGCCCGCCCTCGTGCACACGGCGGATGGCGCCCGCGAGCTGGTCGACGGGGGCGTCCTTGGCCAGGAAGCCGCGCGCGCCGGAGGACAGGGCGCGGCGCAGGTAGCCGGGGCGGCCGAAGCTGGTGAGGATGACGACGCCGCAGTCGGGGGCGTCCGTCCGCAGCCGCGCGGCCACCTCCAGCCCGGTGGCGCCGGGCATCTCGATGTCCAGGACGGCGATCTCGGCGCCGTGCCGGAGGACGGCGTCGACCACCTCGTCGCCCCGGCCGACCTCGGCGACGACCTCCAGGTCGTCCTCCAGTCCGAGGAGGGCGGCGATGGCCCCCCGCACGAGGTGTTCGTCATCGGCCAGCACGATCTTGATCAAGGTCGGCTCTTCTCCGGTGTCTCGCTTGGGCTTCGGCACGATATCGTTTCGGGCATTGTGGTGCATACGGCGCCTACGGGAAGCGCGCCGGGGTAACGGGCGACGTGTCGGGTCGCAGTATCGGGGTTCGGATGCTCTCACGGACCTCGGGGCCGGTCACCGACGGCCCGGTCCGACGGCGCTGGGCCACGGGACCGCCGACGCGGACCGAGCGGGGGCACGGCAGGGGCGGAAGGACTCGAAACCCCGGCATATCGCGCTCTCACCCTGTTCTAACCCATGCGCCGCATGATGGAACACGTCACTGAACATCGTCCCGTCAGCCGGAGGATGAGTTGAACCCCAACGAACCGAGTGCAGGTACCGAGCCCGGTGCGGCGGCCGGGAGCGGGCTTCCCGAGCACCGTCCCGCCGAGCCCGCCGACCAGGCGGGGCCCTCCGGCCCGCACGAGGGGGGCTCCTCCACAGGTGACGGGACCGATGTCCGCGGCGCGTCCGGCGGGGAGCACGGGGGTGTCCCCGCCGGACAGGACGACCTGACCCACGGGGCCGAGCACGCCGGGCCCCAGCGGTCCTTCGGGGGTTCCGAGTCGCAGGGGGCCGGCGGGGAGTCCGGGGCCGGGGAGCCGGGCGAGCGCGTGGAGCGGCCCGCGCAGCACGAGCCCGGCGGGTACACCGGCGTGTGGCAGAGCGGCGAGCAGCCCGGCGGGCACCCCGGCGCCGAGCGGAGCGGCGGGTACGCTGCGGCCGGACAGACGGGGGAGGGATTCCCGTCCCAGCAGGGCGGACACCCGGGGGCCGAGCGGCACGGGTGGCCGGAGACCGGCCCCGCGGGGACGGGGCCGACCTTCTCCCCGCCCGGACAGCCGCCGAGGTGGGCCACCGGGCCCAACGACCCGGAGCACGCCTCCTACACCTTCCCGCCGCCCGGGGGCGGCTACGGCGCCGCCGCAGGCGGCCAGCACGAGCAGTTCTCCGCCCACCACCCCGCTCCCCCGCACGGCGGGCAGAACGGCCCCCACGGGCCGGTCGGGCACGGGCAGCCGCCGTACGGTGACGGCGGCGCGTTCGGGGCAGGCGGCCCCGGCGGTCCCGGGGACCACGGCGGCCACGGCGGGCAGCCCCCGTTCGGCGGCGCCTTCCCCGGGTCGGTGCCCCCGCAGGGAAGCGGCGGGAAACGCGGCTCCGGCAGGATCGTGACCGTCGCCGCGATCACCGCCCTGGTCACGAGCCTCATCGTGGGCCCGATGACGGCCCTGGGCACCGCCTACCTGTTCCCCAACGGCCTGAGCGGGCCGATCAGCTCGCTCAACCAGGAGCAGGAGAGCACGCAGACCGAGGGCGAGGTGGGCGAGGTCGCCGACACGGTCCTGCCGAGCGTGGTGTCCATCCGCACCGCCAACGGCGGCGGCAGCGGTGTGGTCATCTCCTCCGACGGCCAGATCCTCACCAACGCGCACGTCGTGGCCGCCGCCGAGGGCGGTCCGATCGAGGTGCTGTTCAATGACGGCAGCTCCGCGCGCGCCGAGGTCCTGGGATCGGACCCGGTCTCCGACATCGCGGTGATCCAGGCGGAGGGGCGCAACGACCTCACCCCGGCCGCCCTCGGCGACTCCGAGCAGGTCGGCGTGGGCGCCGAGGTGGTCGCGATCGGTTCCCCGCTGGGGCTGTCGGGCACGGTGACCACGGGTGTGGTCAGCGCGCTGAACCGTCCGGTGAACACCGGGCAGTCCGGGCAGACGTCCACGGTGATCAACGCGATCCAGACGGACGCGGCGATCAACCCCGGCAACTCGGGCGGCCCGCTGGTGAACATGAACGGCGAGGTCATCGGGATCAACACCGCGATCGCGGGCGTCTCGCAGGACAGCGGCTCGGTGGGGCTGGGCTTCGCCATCCCGATCAACCAGGTCCGCCCCATCGCGGAGCAGCTGGTCGAGGACGGCAGCGCGAGCTACCCGGCGATCGAGGCGACCATCACCAACTCCCGCGTCGGCGGCGCGGAGATCGTGGAGGTCACCGAGGGCGGCGCGGCCGCCGAGGCCGGGCTCCAGGCCGGTGACGTGGTGGTGTCCGTGGACGGCGAGCAGGTGTCCACGCCGGACGAGCTGATCGCGCAGATCCGGATCCGCCAGCCCGGCGAGGAGGTGACCCTGGGGGTCGTCCCCGACGGCGGCAGCGGCTCCGAGGAGGAGGTCACGGTGACGCTCGGGGAGCAGAGCGTGGAGGCGGCCCAGAACGAGGAGGGCGGGAACTGACGGGCGAGACCCCGGTTCCCCCGCACACGGGCGGCCTCGGACCCTCGGGTCCGGGGCCGCCCGTCGTGTGCCCGGCGGCGGGCGGGACGGTCACGGACCGAAGGCGCGGCGGATCGGGGCCGCGCGGCGTGTGCGCGGCGGAGCGGGTCCGGGGCACGCGAGCCGCGGTCCGTTGTCTGTCGGCGCGGCCGGACTTGTGGGTAGGCGGAAGGGGCGCGGGGGTTCCCTCCCCCGCGCCGCGTGCCACCGAGCGGTCGCCCGGCGGCCACCGAGAGGTCGGCGGGGGTCAACGCGGGTGACCCACACTCGGGCGTACGCGGCGACCCGACAAAGGAGATCAGGTCATGTCCACGTCCTTCGCCTCCCCCGCGGTGGCGGCACCGCCCCGGCCCGCCGTCGGCGCGACTCGCCGCACCCGGGTCCTGATCGGTACCGACACCTATCCCCCCGACGTGAACGGCGCCGCGTACTTCACCGCCCGCCTCGCCCGCGGTCTGGCCGCGCGCGGAGCGCGGGTGCACGTGGTGTGCCCCTCCCCCGAGGGCGCCCCGTACACGGCGGAACGCGGCGGGGTGGTCGAGCACCGGCTGCGCTCGGTGTCCTCCCTGGTCCACGACAGCGTGCGGCTCGCGGTCCCGCTGGGCGTGCGCGGCCACCTGGACCGGCTCCTGGACCGGGTGCGGCCGGACGCCGTCCACATCCAGAACCACTTCCTCGTCGGCCGGATGCTGGCCGCCGCCGCGCACGCCCGAGGCGTGCCCGTGGTCGCCACCAACCACTTCATGCCGGAGAACCTCTTCGACTACGTGCACGTGCCCGCGCCGCTGCGCCCGCACGCGGCCCGGCTGGCCTGGTGGGACCTGGGCGCGGTGCTGTCCCGGGCCGAGCACGTGACCACGCCCACCCCGGCGGCGGCGCGGCTGCTGGTCGACCAGGGGTTCACCCGGCCGGTCGAACCGGTCTCGTGCGGGATCGACCTGGACCGGTTCAGCCCGCTGGACGGCGGCGCGGCCACCCGGCGGCGGCTGCGCGCCCGGCTGGGCGTGCCGGACCACAGGACGGTGCTGTTCGTGGGGCGGCTGGACGAGGAGAAGCGCGTGGACGAACTCGTGCGCGCGGTGGCCCTGACCGACGGGGTGCAGCTCGTGCTGGCCGGGCACGGCGCGCACCGGGCGCGGCTGGAGGAGCTGGCGGCGGAGGTCGGCGCGGCCGACCGGGTGGTGTTCCTGGGCTTCGTGCCGCACGCCGACCTGCCCGACGTGTACCGGTGCGCTGACGTGTGGGCCATCGCCGGGACCGCCGAACTCCAGAGCATCGCCACCCTGGAGGCGATGGCGAGCGGCCTGCCGGTGGTGGCGGCGGACGCCATGGCGCTGCCGCACCTGGTGGAGGAGGGCGGCAACGGGTACCTGTACCCGCCCGGCAGCCCGGGGGCGCTGGCCGCACGCGTGGAGTCGGTGGTCGCCGACGAGGGCCGACGGCTCGGGATGGGCGCGCGCAGCCGCGACATGGCGGAGCTGCACCGGCTGGAGGACTCGCTGGAGCGGTTCGAGCGGATCTACCGCGAGGCGTCCGCCGGTGCGGGGGCCGGCGCCGGAGCCGGTGCGACGCGCAGCGGGCGGTGACCGGCGGTTCCGACGCGGCGTCCGCGTGAGCGCTGGATCCTCACCCGCGCGCCTTCTGCTCCCCGTCCCGCGGCGGTGTGAACAGCGGCAGGTGGAAGCCGATGGCGGCGCCGCCGCCCTCCCTGTTGCGGGCGAACACCCTGCCCCCGTGCGCCTGCGCGATCTCCCTGACCATGGACAGGCCGAGCCCCGAACCGGGCAGGCCGCGGGCGACGGCGGCCCTGTAGAAGCGCTCGAAGACGTGGTCGAGTTCGGCCGGGTCGATGCCGGGCCCCCGGTCCAGGACCTCCACCGTCCCAGCGCGCACGCGGATCTCGATGGGCGCGGTGCCCTCGGGGTCGAACTTGGCGGAGTTCTCGACCGGGTTGGAGACGGCGCGCTCCAGGGAGCCGGGGCGTCCCCACACGACGCTGTCGTCGGCGTCCACGACGATGTCGCGGCCGGTGCGGCGACGGGTGCGCTTGGCGACCTTCTCGGCGATCCCGGCGAGGGGGACGGCGCTCATCTGCTCGTCCTCGTGGTCGCCGGTGGCCAGGCCGACCAGTTCGTTGACCAGGGCGGTGAGTTCGCGGGTCTCGCCGCGCAGGTCCTCGATGAGGCCGGCGCGCGCCTCCGGGCTGAGCCGGTCCACCCTGTCGAGCACCTGCACGTTGGTGTACAGGCTGGTCAGCGGGGTGCGGAGTTCGTGCGCGGCGTCCTGGACGAGGCGGCGCTGCTCGTCCTTGGAACGGGCCAGCCGGGCGAGCATGGCGTTGAACGCGCTGGTGAGGCGGCCGACCTCGTCGCGGCCGACGTCCTCCTCGCGGCTCTCGCCGCTCCGGCCGGGGTCCACGGGGTCGAGCCGCCCGGTGGAGCTGACGTACTCGGCCGCCTCGGTGAGGCGCACCAGGCGGCCGGTGGTGCGGTGGCCCACCAGCCAGCCCGCGGCGGCCGCGCACAGGGCGACGAACAGGCCCACCCACAGGATCTGCGTGGCCAGCCGGTCGATCATCAGCTCGGTCGGGGACAGGCGCTGGAGGAGCTGGAGGGCCCCGGCGCCGTCGCCGAGGGAGACCGTGGCCAGCCGGTACTCCTGCCCGCCGATGGCCTGCTCGCGCATGTCGACGATGCCGGGCCGGGCCTCCTCGGCGACCTCCAGGTCCCTCTGCGACGGTGCGAACAGGATGATCTCGGACGGGTCGGCGATGTTGACCGTCCTGCTGCCGTCGGGTTCGAGGAGCTGGAGCTGGAACTTGTCGCTGGGCAGGAACGGTCCGGGACCGGCGGAGCCGCCCCGCCCCTGCTGGTGGTAGTCGACGAGCTGGTCGGACAGGGCGGTGACGGTGCTCTCGAACTCGGTGCGGGCGTCGGAGCGGATGAGCGCGGCGGCGGTGGTGTAGGCGAGGGTGCCGACCAGGGCGATGACGACGGTGGCGACCAGCGCGAAGATCACCGCGAAGCGGGTGCCCAGCCGCCAGTCGCCCGGTTGGAGCAGTGTCCGGCGCCACCTCGGGACGGCGGTGCGCGCGGCGGACACGAGGGCCCTGAGACCGGACGCGGCGCCAGAGCCGTGCGGGGTACCGGGGCCGTGCGGGGCGTCGGATGCGGGCGAGGCTCCAGGGCCGTGCGGAACGCCGTGTCCGGGTTCCCGCGGGGTGCCGTCGTCGGGTCGCACGGGGCTCAACCCTGCGGCCGGAGCGTGTAGCCGACCCCGCGCACGGTCTGGATCAGCGGCGGACCGCCGTCCTCCAGCTTGCGGCGCAGGTAGCTGATGTAGACGGCGAGGTTCTTGGACTCGGGGCCGAAGTCGTAGCCCCAGATGCGGTCGTAGATGGTGGAGTGGTCCAGGACGATCCCGGCGTTGCGCACCAGGAGTTCGAGCAGGTCGAACTCGGTCTTGGACAGCTCGACCTCGCGGTCGCCGCGCCAGACCCGGCGGGAGGCCGGGTCCAGGGACAGCTCGCCGACGCGCAGCGGTCCCTGTTCCGATGCATCCTCGGGAAAGGGCGCGGCCCGGCGCAGCAGTGCGCGCAGCCGGGCGAGGAGTTCCTCCAGCTCGAAGGGCTTGGCGAGGTAGTCGTCGGCCCCCGCGTCGAGCCCCGCCACACGGTCCGGCGTCTCCACGCGCGCGGTGAGCATGAGGATGGGCGTGCGGTCGCGCTCGGCGCGCAGCACGCGGGCCACCCCGAGCCCGTCCACTCCCGGCATCATCACGTCGAGGACGAGCAGGTCGACGGGGTCGGCGTGCACGGCGGCGAGTGCCTGGACCCCGTCCGGTACCGTCCTGACCCTGTAGCCCTCCAGTTGGAGCGCGCGTTCCAGTGAGTCCCTGATCGCGCGGTCGTCGTCGGCGACCAGAACCGTGGCGGTGGCTTCCATGGCGCCCATGGTTCCGTATGAGGGTGAGAGCGCGGTAAGAGCGGGGTGGGGCGCGTGTCAGACTCCGCGCCGGTCAGGGCCCGCGCGGACCGGGCGGGCCCGCACGGGGCCCGCCCGCCCTCCGCCGGGGTCCGGGTTCAGGCCCCGGGGTCGAACGCGCGGGTCCGGGCCATCCCGGCCGCGCGCCCCTTGCCCGCGACCACGAGCGCCATCTTGCGGGAGGCCTCGTCGAGCATCTCCTCGCCGAGCATGACGGCGCCGCGCCGGTCCACGGTGGTGGCGTGGGCGTAGGCGTCCAGGATCAGCTCGGCGTGGTCGTAGTCCTCCTGGGAGGGCGCGAACACCTCGTTGGCGGCCTCCACCTGGAGCGGGTGCAGGACCCACTTGCCGTCGAAGCCGAGGGCGGCCGTGCGCCCGGCGGAGCGGCGGAACGCGTCCACGTCCCGGATCTGGAGGTAGGGGCCGTCGATGGCCTGGAGCCCGTGGGCGCGGGCGGCCGTGAGGATGCGCATGAGCACGTAGTGGTAGGCGTCGCCGGTGTCGTAGCCGGGCGGCTGCTCGCCGACGACCAGGCTCTTCATGTTGATGGAGGCCATGAAGTCGGCGGGCCCGTAGACGAGGCTCTCCAGGCGGGGCGAGGCCGCGGCGATCCCGTCCACGGCCACCAGGCCGCGGGCGTCCTCGATCTGCGCCTCGATGCCGATCCGGCCGACCTCCAGCCCGACGGCGCGCTCGATCTGGGTGAGGAGGGTGTCGAGCCACTGGACGTCGCGGGCCGAGGTGACCTTGGGCAGGACCAGGGCGTCGAGTTCGGCCCCGGCTCCCTCGACGACGGTGACGACGTCGCGGTAGGCCCACCCGGTGGTGACGTCGTTCACGCGGACGGACCGCACCTTGCCGCCCCATCCGCCGTCGTTGAGCGCCCGGACGACGGCGTGGCGGGCGGAGTCCTTCTCCAGGGGCGCGACCGCGTCCTCCAGGTCGAGGAAGAAGGCGTCCGCGTCCAATTCCCGCGCCTTGTCCACGAACCGGGGGTTGGACCCCGGCACCGCGAGTACCGACCGCCGCGACCTGAGTTCGCCCATCGCCGTCCGTCCCCCTGCTCCACTCGTCCGCCTGCGCGCGGTCCGCACCGGTCGGCCGCGCGGGAGCGCGGTCGCGGCGCCAGCCGTCCGGCCGGGTCGGCCGCCTCCGCCGGGCGGGACCGCGCCGCCCATCATCGCACCGTGCGGTGCATAGAGTGAGTCCGGGCCCCTGGTGGGGCGCAGGGGAATTCCAGGGGGGAAACGAGCATGTCCGGCACGTCGTCGTATCCGACCAGCGCCCACTGGGGCAGTTACCGGGTGGTCGTCGAGGACGGCCGGGTGGTCGGAACCCTCCCCGACCCGGACGACCCGGCGCCGTCCCCGGTGATCGCCAACACCCCCGCCGCCCAGCACCACGCCTCGCGGGTGGCGCGTCCGGCGGTGCGGCGGCGCTGGCTGGAGAACGGACCCGGCCCGGACCCGCTCCGGGGGGACCCGGACGACGCCTACGTCGAGGTGGAGTGGTCCACGGCGCTGGACCTGCTCGCCGGTGAGCTGGACCGGGTGCGCGGCGCGTACGGGAACGCGGCGATCTACGGCGGTTCGTACGGCTGGGGCAGCGCGGGGCGGATCCACCACGCGCAGAGCCAGCTGCACCGGTTCCTCAACGTGATCGGCGGGTACACGCGCTCGCGCACCACCTACAGCCACGGCGCGGTGGAGGTCCTCTTCCCGCGGATCATCGGCGTCCCGGCGGCGAACCGGCTGCTGCACCGGGCCCCGTCGTGGACGCGGATCCGCGAGCACACCGAGCTGCTGGTGAGCTTCGGCGGGCTGCGGGTGTCCAACACGTGGACCTCCTCGGGCGGGCGCGCCGCCCAGACCGCCGGTCCGGCGATGCGCGACGCGTCCGGGGCCGGGGTGGAGTTCGTGTCGGTCTCGCCGCTGCTGGACGACACCCCCGAGGACGTCAAGGCCGAGTGGGTCTCCCTCAACCCGGGGACCGACACGGCGGTGATGCTGGCGCTGATGCACGTGCTGTTCACCGAGGGCCTGGCCGACACCGCCTTCCTGGACCGCTACACCGTGGGCGCGGACGTGCTGCGCGCGTACGTGCTGGGCGAGCGCGACGAGCGGGGCGGCCCGGACGGGACCGCGCGGACGCCGGAGTGGGCCGAGCGGATCAGCGGGGTCTCGGCCGACGAGCTGCGGTCTCTGGCGCGGCGGATGGCGGCGCGGCGCACGCTGGTCAACGTGGGGTGGTCGGTGCAGCGGGCCCGGTACGGCGAGCAGCCGTTGTGGGCCGGGCTTGCGCTGGCGTGTTGCCTGGGGCAGGTGGGGCTGCCGGGCGGCGGTTTCGCGTCCGGGTACGGGTCCATGGGCAACTACGGGGGCGGCGCGACGCCGCTGGGGCTGCCGAGGATGCCGCAGGGCAACAACGCGGTGGACTCGTTCATCCCGGTGGCGCGGGTGGCCGACATGCTGCTGGAGCCGGGCGGGCGCTACGACCACGACGGCGAGGAGAGGCGGTACCCGGACATCCGGCTGGTGTACTGGGCCGGGGGCAACCCCTTCCACCACCACCAGGACCTGAGGCGGTTGACCGAGGCGTTCGGGCGGCCGGAGACGGTGGTGGTGAACGAGACGCACTGGACCGCGACGGCGCGGCACGCCGACATCGTGCTGCCGGCCACGACGGTGCTGGAGCGCGACGACATGGCCGCGAGCCAGGGCGACCTGAGCGTGCGGGCGATGCCGCGCGCGGTGGCGCCGCACGGGCAGGCGCGCGACGAGTACGACACCTACGCCGACCTGGCCGAGAGGCTGGGGGTGCGCGAGGAGTTCACCGAGGGGCGCACGAGCGGCGAGTGGATGCGCGTGGTGTACGGGCGCTGGCGGTCGCTGGTGGCGCGGCGGGGCCTGGAGGTGCCGGAGTTCGAGGAGTTCTGGGAGCGCGGGCGGGTGGAGATGCCCGGCCGGGTGGAGGACGAGGCGTTGCTGGGCGAGTTCCGCGCCGACCCGGAGGGCCACGCCCTGCGTACGCCGAGCGGGCGGATCGAGCTGTTCTCGGAGACGATCGCGTCGTTCGGGTACGAGGACTGCCCGGGGCATCCGGTGTGGCTGGCGGGACCGGTGGTGACCGGTTCCGGCGCCCAGGCCGGGCTCGGGGCCGGTGCCGGGGAGTCCGTGGCGACGGACTCGGTGCCTGGGGCCCGAGGGTCGGTGGTAGCGGGTTCCGGTACCCACGCCGGAGCCGGAGAACCGGAGGCGACGGCCTCCGGAGCTGGGGCCCGAGGGTCAGTGGTAGCGGGTTGCGGAGTCGGGGCACCCGTGGTGGACGGCTCCGGTGGTCGGTCCGGGGAGTTCCCCCTGGTGCTGATCGCGAACCAGCCGAGCGGCAGGCTGCACAGCCAGCAGGACATGGGCGCGCACAGCATGTCGCAGAAGGTGCGCGGAAGGGCGCCGTTGCGGATGCGCCCTGAGGAGGCGCAGGCGTGCGGTGTGGCTGACGGGGACGTGGTGCGGGTGTCCAGCGCCACGGGCTCGTGCCTGGCGGGCGTGGTGGTGAGCGACGCACTGCGGCCGGGGGTCGTGCAGCTGTCCACGGGGGCCTGGTACGACCCCTCGTCGGAGGACGTGACGTGCGCGCACGGGAACCCGAACGCGCTGACGGAGGACGTGGGGACGTCCTCGTTGAGCCAGGGGTGCACGGGTCAGCTGGTGCGCGTGCGCGTCGAACCGTTCACCGGAGAAGTGCCGCCCGTGCGCGCCTTCGAGCCGCCGAGGGGCGTCACCGCGGTCTGACCGCGGCGGGGCCCTCCCCGAGCGCTTCACGACGCGTGCCCGGCTCCACGACGTCGGAGGCCCTGGCCTGTCTCCCGTGGCCCCGGGGCCGCCCCACCCGCGTACCCACGCGGGCTTCCGGTGCCCCGGCCCGCCGGAGTCTCCCGGCGGGGCGGGCACACGTGAGCGGCGCGGCCGGGGGAACGGACCCAGGGCCGGGGGGCCGGGGCCGTCACCGTACGAGGAGCCGGTTCACGCGCCTGGGCAGCAGCAGCCCCGCCCAGCCCAGGAGCGCGTACCCCACCTGGCCGGGCGCGAGCATGCCGAGGATCGCCCCGGTGTTCGCGGTCGGCGCGCGCAGGAACTCGCGCATCCGCGGGTGCGCGTGCGGCACCCCGTTCCCGGACAGCAGCAGCGTGAGCACCGCGACCAGCACCACGGCCGCCCAGACCACGTCCACACCGGTCAGGCCGCCCAGCCACCCCTGGATCCGGTCGAGGGCCACGAACGCGTAGGCGGGCGTACCGGTCGCTTCCGGGCCGGGCGCGGTGGCGGCGAACACCGCCGCCGCGCCCATCGCCGCCATCGCCCCGGTGACCCCTCCGGTGGCCGCCAGCCCCAGCCGCATCGCCAGTTCGCGCGCCTGCCGGGTCAGTTCCTCCTGTGAGGGGTAGTGGCGCCAGGGCCGCCCCGCCGACCGGGCCTCGCCCATGGCGTTCGCCCGCCGCCAGCGCAGGAACCGCCAGGTGTCGCAGAGCACCGAGGGGCCGCGCCGCGCCGCGATGGCCGCGACGGCCAGCTCGTGGGCGATCGTGGACACCGTGGTGGCCAGGGTGATCGGCAGGTCCACCCAGGACAGCGCCGTCCGGCGGAACAGCGGCGCGATGTCGGCGGGCACGCGGACCCGCATGGCCACCGAACGCCCCCGCGCCCGGCGGCGCAGGCGGGCCAGCGGCGGCTGCCCGGGCAGCGGCGGCGTGGACTCGGCCGCGGTCGCGATCATCCGGTAGTCCATGGCCACCGCGCAGAGCAACAGCAGCACCAGCAGCCACGGGGTGAGCACCCCTCCGCCGAGGAGGCCGTGCACGAGGTCGGAGGCCGGGTGCAGCTGGGCGTTGGCCAGCCGCGCGTTCAGGTTCAGGTGCTCCAGGAACGCCAGGGTCAGCGCGACCGGCGGCAGCAGCCACAGCCAGGCCCCGTAGCGGCGGCCGACGACCGCCAGGCCGATCGCGGCGCCGACCAGGCCGGTGGTGACGGCGTGACCGGAGAAAACCGCGAGCACGGTGCCCGCGGGGTCGGTGACGGTGCTGCCGCCGGGCAGGAACAGGTCGGTCCCGGCGGACGGGCCGGCCCCTCCGAGGGCCACCTGCGTGAGCAGGCGCTCGGCCAGCTGGAACCCGGCCCCGGAGGCCGCGGCCAGCAGCAGGAAGTCCACCGCGGCCAGGCGGCGCAGCCTTCGGCGGGCCGCCAGGGCCAGGAGCAGCAGCGGGAGGAGCTTGCCGACCTCCTCCACGGTCACGGCGACGTAGGTGTAGCCGAGGACGCCGTAGGGGTCGCCGCCCAGCAGCCCGGTGACGGCGGACTCGGCGAGCGCCAGGGGCCACAGCAGCAGCGCGCCGAACGCGGCCATCCGCAGCAGCGAGGCGAAGGAGACCGTGCGGGAGCGGGCCAGCAGGGCCAGCTGGAACAGCAGGACGAAGGAGGCGGCCAGCACGGGGAACGCGGCGCCCAGACCGGGGACGGCCAGGGGCGCCACGAGCAGCGCCGCCACCATGAGCCACCCCCAGGCCCCGCGCAGGGCCCGCAGGGAGCGGACCGCGCGCGGCGAGCGCCGCCGCGCGCGTTCGGCGCTGCGGGCCAGGAGTTCGGCCGGGTCCGGGCCGGGCCCGCGCGAACCGCGGGCGTGGCGCGCGCCGGTCTCGGCGCAGTGGTAGAGCTGGGCGGCGCGGGTGAGGACCGGGCCGCCCTCCCGTCGGGCGCGCGCGGCGAAGTGGCTGCGGGCCTGGGGGATGTCGGCGCCGACGAGTTCGCGGACGAAGTCGGCGGGACCGGCCGCGACGGTGAGCTCGTCCGCGGTGACCAGGACGGCGGCGGAGAAGTCCTCGACGCAGACCAGGAAGTCGGTGGGCGCGGGCCCCCAGCCGCGGATGAGGTCGATGAGGGTGTCGGTGTCGAGGGGGACCTCGGTGACGGGGTCGTAGGAGAACTCGGGCCTGGTCCGGCACACCAGGAGCCGGTCCACGCCCATGGCGCGGCCCGCGGCGACGACCGCGCGGATGAGGTTGCGGTCGCGGGGGACCAGGAAGGGGGTGGTGACCTTGCCGTCGGCCCGGATCCAGTGGGGGTCGAACTCGGTCGCTCCGGCGCAGACGCGCAGCACGAGGTCACGCGCGAGCATGGCCTGTTCTTCCATGGGTCACCTCGTGCCTGGGGGCTCACTCGGGGGCGGACGGGCGCTCGCTCGGGGGCGGAGACCACGGGCCCGTTTCCGCCGCCTTCCGGACGGATCGGCCCGACCGAGCATAACGGTGGGCCGTCCGGCCGGGGGAGTGCGCCGTGGGACCCTCCCCCGGCGGCGGAGGCCGGCGGCGGGTCCGCCGGACGCGAGGCGTGTCGGTCATTCGTGTTCCTCGCGTCGTCGCTGGTCGACACGGTGGCTGCGTCCCGGCGGCCTTCTTCCGGGCCGCGGCCGTGTTTGACAGGACCCGATCCTTGGTATCTACTTTCCATATAGAAAGTAGATGCGAAAGAGGAGATGGACATGGCCAGCAATCCCGAGCTCGACCAGGTCGCCGACGCCCGCCGCAAGCTCGCCGCCCACACCGACCTGCCCGCCGCCTACTGGGTCTTCCTCGCCGCCGCGGGCGTGCTCATCGCCGGACTGCCGATCTGGTCCGCCGTCCTGCCGGGCAGCGGCCCCTACTTCCAGTGGGCCGTCCTCGGCGTGGTCCTGGTCGCCACCGCCTACTCGGTCGTCCAGCGCCGACGCAGCGGCGTGTACATGCCGCGCTACATCACCTCCTACCCCGGCGCCCGGCTGATGTGGATCGCCGCCCTGGCCGTCGCGGGCGTGGGCTACATCGGCATCAACCTCCTGGTCGACCAGGGCATGATCGGCTTCGCGCTCGCCGCGCTGGTGCCCGTGGCCGCCCTCGTGCTCGCCGGGCAGATGCTGGTCCGCTCGGCCGTGCGCCGCAGCATCGAGAACGGCAGGGTCAAGTAGTGACCGCGCTGCACCGCCCCGGCGGCGGCGCCTCCGCCGGAGGCGCCGCCGCACGCCAACCGATCCTGGAGACCGGCCCGCGCCTGGCGATGTGCGCGCTGTTGCAGAGCGCCAAGTGGGTCGACTTCGCCACCGTGCGCGACCTGCTCGGCGTCAGCGATCCGATGGTCTCCAAGCACAGCCGCACCCTGGAGGACGCCGGACTGCTCGAAGTCCGCAAGGGAGCGGTCGGGCGCCGACCGAAAACCTGGTTCCGCCTGACCCCGGTCGGACGAACGACCCTGCAGAGCCACCTGGCCTGGCTGACCGGCCTGGGATCAGCGGTCGAGCCCGACACCTGAACCGGGGCGGGGAGTCCGGGCCGGCCGGAACCGCGGCGGCCCGCTCCGGCTCCGACGCCGGGGAGGAGGGCCCCGGCCGCGGGGAACACCAGGTGCCGCCCGCGCTCGACGCGGGCGGCGCTCTGCGTTTCGGCTGGAAACGGGGCGGCGCGGAGCGTGAACGACCCTGCCGACGGGGGCGCGGACCGAAGGCGCGCCGGGTCCGCGGCGGAGCCCCGCCGCGGTCTCCCGCACGCACCGGTCCGGCCTCCCGGGCCCTCCCGTTCCCCGGGGCGCCGCGCTCCGCGGCCGCCGACTCACACCCGCGCGCCGGGCGCGGGCGCCCCACCGCCGCGGGGAGCGCCCGCCTCCCCTCCTCCTTCGCCGAGGGGTTCGCGCGAGGGCCGCGGTCCGGCTCCGAAGGCGTCCGCGCACAGCTGCGCGAAGTGCCGCACCCCCGGCAGGTCGAGCGCCCAGCCCGCGAGCGCCCACCCCAGGTGCAGGTGCTCCAGCGCCCGGGCCAGCGCCGACACCCCGCTCCAGCGCAGTCCCTCGGAGTTCTCGTAGGTGAGGCGGTACAGCACCTCGGGGTGCTCCGCCGCAGGTCGCGGCTCCAGCGCCACCGGCGCGCGGGCGGTGAGCCAGCCGCCCAGGCCCCGGCACATGGCGCAGTCCGCGGCCACGTACAGCGTGCCCGGCGCGCGGCCGGGCCACGGCCGCCACCGGGGCAGCCAGGACCGCACGCCCGCCCGGTAGGCATCCCAGTCCCCGCCGAACGCCGCCCGCAGCTGACCGCCCTCGTGCCAGGCGGCGAACCCCGCGCCGTAGGCGAAGGCCACGAGCGCGCCGAGCAGCAGCCACGGGTCGCCGGTCACCGGGGCCAGGACCAGGTACACCCCGGCGACGGTGGCCTGCATCGGGTTGCGCAGGTAGGCGTAGGGGCCGCTGGTGACCAGCCGCGACGGCGGGTCGAAGGGCAGCGGGGTGCCGCCGCCCACCCGCGCGAACTCGCGGGCCGCCGCCAGTCCCGGCAGGCACACCGGGGCCAGGACCTGGGCTGCCACGAAGGCCGTGCCCGGACCGGGCAGGGAGTCCAGCGCGGCCAGCGGCAGGACCACCATGGCCCCGAACGCCAGGAGCGCCTGCGCCCACATCCGGGCGTGCACCAGCTGGCCGGTGCGCGTCCAGTAGGCCAGCATCAGCGCGGGGATCAGGCACAGCGCGGAGCCGACGAACTCGCCGAGCAGCCAGAGCGGGCCCAGCACCACGACGGGTTCGGCGAGCGGCATGACGATGACGTCCACCCACACGAGCAGGCCGCTGAGCAGCGGCACCGGCAGCAGGCGCAGCAGCAGCGCGGGCAGCGCGCCCCACAGCACCGCCCAGGCCAGCAGCAGGTCCACGGGCATGCCCAGCCACACCGCGCCCTCGGCGTGGAAGGACCACCAGCCCGCGCGCAGCGCGTACAGGTTGAGCGGGACGAGCGTGAGCAGGGCCCACGCCCCGGCCACCAGCATCGCCGCGACCTCGCGCGGGCGGGGCGCGCGCCACAGGCACAGTCCGGCCAGCAGGAGCAGCGGGGCGAACAGGCCGACGCCGCGGACCAGCGCCGCGGGCAGTTCCGGGATCATCGGGAGCCCTCCAGGGCGGCGGCGCCGAAGGTGACGGCGAGGTACTCGGCGGCCAGGTCGGTCGTGTAGGACTGGATCGGCCCGAAGTACCACGAGGGCTCGTAGGTGCGCTCGTAGTCGATGGACCAGGCCAGGCGGGTTCCGCCGCCCTCGGCGCGCCACACGGCCTCGGCGCGGCGCATGTCCATCCAGTTCGCGAAGGCGGTGTCCTCGACCACCTCGAAGACCACGCGCCCGCCGTCCTCGCGGACCTCGCTCCCGGTGATCCGGAGCTCCATGTGGCGCGGCGTGGGCTCGGCGCCCGGTTCCAGCGTGCGGCGCGGGGTGAAGCGGACGTGCCGGGTGTCGCCCACCTCCAGGCCCCCGCCGGAGGCCGAGACGGGCTCGGGGAAGGGCACGGCCCGCAGGAAGAGCGCGTCGGGGGCGGCGTAGGCGGGCGGGGCGGCCAGGGCGGCGGCGACCTCGTGCGGGGTGGCGGGAACCAGGACGTGGCCCCCGCCGCGGTCCTCCCGGGGCAGCAGGGAGGTTCCGGCGACGCCCTCCAGGGCGAGCACGAACAGCAGCGGCGCCGCGAACAGGGCGTGCCGGGAGCGGTCCCGCCAGGCGACGAGCGCCCCGGCCGTCCAGGTGACCACGGCGACGACCCCGTAGATCAGCGGCGCGGCGATGAGCAGGCAGACCATGCCCTCACCGAGCAGGGGTCCGGCCAGGGCCAGGCAGAGGGTGGTGACGGCCATGGTGACGCCCATGGCGCTGCGGGCCCGCACGGTGAACACCACGAGCAGGGCGATCGTCGCGGGCAGGCCGACGTAGAACAGCGCGGTCTGGTCCAGGCCGCCCCAGTGGTGGATCCGGAGCGCCAGCAGGGCGGCGAAGGCGGCCAGGACCAGGGCCGCGAGCAGCAGGCGCGCCCTGGAGGGCGCGGGGGAGTCGCTTCGGGGCACGGGGGAACTCCTTCAGCATGCGATTAAATCGCTTGGTTTAATCACTCGATTAAACCGTATGCTGAAAACCTCCCCGAGAGCAAGGAGGGCCATGGCCAAGGGCGGCGGAGGACGGCGCACGAGCGAGGAGACCAGGGAGCGGCTCCTGGCGGCGGCCAGCGAGGTCGTGCGCGAGGAGGGCTACGCCGGGGCGTCGGCGCGCGCCATCGCCGCGCGCGCGGAGGCCAACTCGGCGCTGGTCTTCTACCACTTCGGCGGGGTCGACCAGCTGCTGCTGGCGGCGCTGGACCGCTCCAGCGCCGAGCGCATGGCCATGTACCGGGAGATCGCGGCGCGGGCGAACACCCTGGAGGAGCTGGTGGAGGCGGCGATGCTCATCTACCGGACCGACCTGGAGCGCGGCTACATCACCGAGTTCTCCGAACTGGTGGCCGCCGCCGTCACCAAACCGGAGCTGCGCACGCAGATCCGGGACCGCTCGGAGCCGTGGATCGCCTTCATCGAGCAGGAGTGGAACCGCGTCCTGGGCGGATCCGCCCTCGGGAAGCTGCTGCCCGCCCGCGAGGTGGCCTACGGAGCGATCACGTTCTACCTGGGGGTGAACCTGTTCTCGGTGCTCGACGAGGACCACTCGCGCACCGAGGCGGTGTTCGACCTGGCCCGCGGGCTGGCCCCCCGGGCCAAGCTCCTGACGCTGCGCCTGCCGCGCCGCGACCGGGGGGTAGGCTCGCCCGCGGACGAGGAGGACGCATGAGCACAGGCATCACGGTGGCCCCCGGGATCGAGTTCCCCGACACCGCCGACGGCCGGACCCACGTGGCGGCCGCGGTGATCGCCGACGACCGGGGAAGGGTCTTCGCCCAGCGCCGGTCCCCCACGCGCAAGGTGTTCCCGCACTGCTGGGACATCGTCGGCGGACACGTCGAGCAGGGCGAGACCATGCTGGAGGGGTTGGCGCGCGAGGTCGGGGAGGAGACCGGCTGGCGGCTGACCGGGGTGCTGGCGGAGCTGTTCCGGCTGGACTGGGACCCCGGGGACGGCCTGACCCGGCACGAGGTGGACTACCTGGTGCGGGTGGAGGGCGACCTGGACGCGCCCCGCCTGGAGCCGGGCAAGCACACCGAGTTCCTGTGGGTGGACGACTCCCTGGTGCACCGGCTGCGCGACGACCGCGACCCGGGCGACTACTTCATCACCGACATCGTGCAGCGGGGCATCGACGCCGCCCGCGCGCTGGGCACTCGGACGACGCGGGACCAGGGTTAGTGCGTCAGAGCCTCGGTGACGTGGAGGGCGAGGGCCAGCCACAGCGCGCCCGCGCCCGTACCCGCGCCCCAGGCTCCCCCGGGACTCACCACCGCCGGCCGCGCTCCGGCACCGGGGCGGATCAGATGTCGGTGGGCATCCAGGCGAGCACGAGCCCGAGCCACACGGCGAACGGGCCCGCCACCAGGTCCCGGCCCCACCCCAGGGGCCGGTCGGCGGACGGAGGCACCCCCTCCCGTGCCTCTTGGACGAACCGGGTGATCCGTTGGGCGGCTTCCTCGTCCCGGGCCGGGGTGCTCCCCCAGGCCCTCGAACAGAACGCCCTTCCGTCGAGGAAGTGGACGGCGACCCCGTTCCCGGCGTCAACCCGCGCGACCCACTCGACGGGTACGGAGACCCACACGGCGTACCGCTTCAGGAGCAGGCGCGTCCCGGTCAGGCGAATCTCCGGATAGACGGTCCGCTGCCAGACCACCAGCCCGAGGACCGGCAGGAGCGGGGCCGCCACCAGCGCGTACCAGTCGCCCTCCCCCGTGCCGAACACGAGCACCGCGGAGAGCGACGCCATCACCAGCACCGCGGCGACACCCAGGAACCGAAACCGGCCACGGTACAGGGTGACCGGAGGCACAGCCGAAGGGTCGGACCGGTCGTCGGCCTCCCGCCCGGCCCGGAGCCGGAGCAGGAGGTCGTGGGACGGGCTTCCCGGAAGACCGATCACGCCCCAGAAGACGAACCCCGCCGCTCCGACGAGGGGCGCTCCCTCACGCGCGCTCCAGAGGACACAGGCCACGGTGAAGAACCCCCACCAGATCCGCGCGCACGAACGGGGAAGCCGTGCGGCCCGCAGCGCATCGCGCCACAGCCCCGCACGACCGCTCCTCCAGTCGCCACCGCGGTGGGCGGCGATGCGACGCGTCTCCGCGTACAGCGCGACCAGGGTTCCGACGAGGAACAGCGGGAGGAGGACCGCTGCGGTGATCACACGGCACCGGCCGGGGGTGCGGAGGCGGGGAACATGGGGGATGCCCGTCGTGTCCGGAGGAGGGGACCCCAGCATCCCACGGCGGTCCGGCACCCCTCCCCCGGCCCCGCACGCGAACGGCGGACAGACAGGGCTTGAGCCCGCACCCTTCGGTCCCGCCCCGAGCGGACCGCACCGGAGCGAACCCATGGGGGCTCGGCTGTGCGCGTTCCGGGGACGGCGTCCCCGCGGCCGGGCGGGCGACCCGGTCCCGGCCCGGTTCCGCCTCAGGCCGCCCGGCGGACCTCGGCCACCGCGAGCGGCAGCGCCTCCAACAGGTCGGACGCGCTGATCGGGGCACCGTCCCGGGCCAGCGAGGCGGCGCGTCCGTGCAGGTAGGCGCCGCACATCGCCGCCTCCCTCGCGGGCAGCCCGGCGGCCAGGAGCGCGCCGACCACCCCCGACAGCACGTCTCCGGTCCCGGCGGTGGCCAGCAGCGGCGTTCCGGTCGGGTTGACGACCACCGGGGCCCCCGGGTGCGCGATCACCGTGGTCGACCCCTTGAGCAGGACGGTGCACCCGAAACGGTCGCGGGCGCGGGCCGCGTGCTCCAGACGGCGCGCCTCGACGTCCCCCCGGTCCGCGCCCAGCATCCGGGCCAGCTCCCCGGCGTGCGGCGTCAGGAGCGTGTGCGCCTTCCGCTCCCGCAGCAGCTCGCACAGCGGTTCGCCCCACTGCCCGGTGAGCAGGGTGAGCCCGTCCGCGTCCACCAGCACCGGGACGTCGCTGTCCAGGACCGCTCGGAGCTCGTCGGCGTTGGCCGGGTGCGTGCCCCGGCCGGAGCCGACCACGACGGCGGACACCCGCCCGGGCGACAGGTCGGTGCTGTTCTGCGGGTCGAGGAGGCTGGCGACGGTCTCCGGCCAGCGGGCGAGCACCTGGTCGACCACGGCCGGGCCGCCCCCGTAGCGCACCATGCCGACCCCGGTGCGCAGCGCTCCGCCCACGCACAGGACGGCGGCGCCCCGGTAGCGGTCGGAGCCCGCGCGGACGGCGAGGACGCCCCGCCGGTACTTGTCCGACTCCGCCCCGGCGACCGGCAGGAGGGAGGCGATGTCCGCAGCCCGCGGACTGACCAGCTCGGGCCCGGGCAGCTCCGGGGTCAGCCCGATGTCCACGAGACGGACCCGGCCCGCGCGTTCGGCGCCCGGATCGACGAACAGGCCGGGCTTGTGGGTGCCGAAGGTGACCGTGACGTCGGCGCGGACGGCGTGCCCGGCCACCTCGCCGGTGTCGGCGTCCACCCCGCTGGGCAGGTCCACGGCGACCACGGGGACGGGCGCGTTGGCGGCGAGCAGGGCCAGGGTGGAGTGCGGCCTGCGCAGGCCTCCGCTGCCGCCGATGCCCACGAGCCCGTCCACGACGAGGTCGGCGTCGAACAGGTCGCTCTCGTCGGCGAGGGCGTCGGTGAACCAGCGGACCCGCCCTCCCGCCGACCGCAGGGCGGCGATCCCGCCCTCGTGGACGCGCCGCCCGGCGATCAGGGCGCGCACGGCCGCGCCCCGGGCGGCCAGCGCGGCGCCCGCGTACAGCGCGTCGCCCCCGTTGTCGCCGCCGCCGACCATGAGGACGACCCGTGCCCCGTACACACGGGGCAGCAGCCGCGCGCACTCGGCGGCGAGTGCGGTGGCCGCCCTGCGCATGAGGGCCCCCTCGGGGAGGCGCGCCATGAGCGCGCGCTCGGCCTCGCGGACGGTGTCGGCGGTGTGTGCGGAGCGCACGGGTTACCTCCCAGGTTCGGGTCGGCCACCATCGTGCCGCAGAGGGCTCCGGGTACGGGGACTCCGCCACACCGGGTGGCCGACAACAAGGAATTTTCTACACAAAGTGATCACCCCTCTACCCTTCGGAGTGTCGACTTGACACAATGGGGGGCATGCCTCGACCGAGCAAATACGTCTCTCGGTCCGATCTGGGATGGGGTTCCTCGCCCGCGACCCGGGCCAATCCCCGATCCGGACTGGTCATCCACTACGACAGCACCGACCAGGGGCTGGCCGCGAAGGACCACTCGGCCTGCCTCAAGTACTGGCGCGACACCCGCTCCTTCCACACCGGCCCCTCCCGCGGCTGGGCCGACGTCGGATATTCCTTTATGTCCTGTTCGCACGGATATGTCATTGAAGGCCGGGGGCTGTACAAGACCCAGGCCGCGCAGCCGGGGGGCAACACCTCCCACTACTCGGTGACCCTGGCCACCGGTCCCACGGACGCCATCACCCCGGAGCAGATCAACGCCGTGCGCGCGCTCCGCCAGTGGCTGATGGAACCGGACACCTCGATCGCCGGAACGGTGCTCGGGCACCGCGACTTCGTCTCCACCTCGTGTCCGGGCGACAAGGCCTACGCCCTCGTCCGCGACGGCACGTTCGAAAAGCCCCCCGGGGAGATCACGGAGGTAAACGACATGCTCGGACTCGCGATCGGCAGTACGGGGGACGCGGTCAAGCTCCTCCAGCTCAAGGTCACCCGGGCGGGCTTCGGCGACACCCTGGGCGCGGGCGGGGTCGACGGCGACTACGGGGAGGCCACCGCCGAGGCCGTGCGACTGACCCGCAAGTACGTCGGCAGCCGCGCCCTGCCCGGGTACGGCGACAAGATGACCGCCCACGCCGTCGACCAGGTGGAGGCCGCCGTCATCAAGCGCGCGCTGGCGGGGGGCGCCGCGAAGGCGGAGGCCCCCGCGGAGGAGGCCACCCCGGCGTAGGGGGAGCACCGACGGGTCGGGGCGCTCCGCGCTCCGACCCGCTCCGACGCCGCCCCCGGAACCGGCCCCGGGCCGACCCCCCGTCACTCGCAGGCGACGCCGTCGCCGTCGCGGTCCAGGTGGGAGCCGTAGCCCGGGTCGCCGCGGCGTACGGGCGCCGCACCCGCGGCGCGCGCCGCGTCGCAGTTCTCGTAGTAGGCCGGGGCGCCGCCGGTGTCGCCTCCGCCGCCCCCGCCGCTGCCGCTCCCGCCACTGCCGCCGTCGTCCGGGCGCTCGGTCACCGTCTCCGTGACGGTCTCCGTGGCGGTGACCGTCACCTCCACCTCGACCTCCTCGGTCGCGGTGGCGGTCGGCTCCACCGTCTCGGACACGGTCGCGGTCACCGTGGCGGCCGGGGGCGGCGGCCCCGCCTGGTCGGAGCCGCCTCCGGCCAGCGCACTGGCGCAGGAGCCGATCATCACGGTCAGGACCAGGGCGCCGAAGCACCCCAGGCATCCGAGGCCGATCTTGCCGCCGGTGGACACGGTGGCGGGGGAACGCGGGGGCAGGGACACGGCGGGGCTCCGGGGGATGCGCAGGGAGCGGCGGAGCGGGAACCGCGCTGGACGGGCGCGTGCGGGCGGGGCACGCGCGTGCGGCGACGATATCCGAGCCAGCCGCGAAAAGGATCCCCTTTGCGGTAAAAAGCGGCTTCCGCCGGATCCGACCGCTCTGCCGCCGCCCCCGAACGCTCCGTCGTCGGGCCCGGACGCCCCACCGGGCACCTCGGGAGAGCCGACCGGACACCGGCGAACGTCGGGAACACAGCGTGAAGCCCCGGCCGCGGGGCGCGCGGCCGGGGCTTCGCGGTGCGTGCGTGGACTACTGGACCGTCGTGACGATCGGGTCCTCCATGCCGAAACTGGGGTCGTAGCGGACCTCGGTCACCACGACCTCGCCTACCACGGCGATCTGCCCCGAGACCGAGGAGCCGGGCGCGAGGGTGCCGACCTCGATGTGCTGGATGTCGGCGAAGATCGCGTCGGCCCAGTCGGTGCGCTCGGTCCCGTCGGAGAGCACGGTCGTGAAGTACAGCGGGTTGATGTCGAGCGGCTCGTCGCCGTTGTTGGTGAGCTCGACGTCGAGCACCGTGTAGACGGTGTCGTCGATGGTGTCACCGGCCGTGCCCGCGGCGGTGGCGGTCAGGGTGACGCCCTGCTCGTTGGCGGGCTCCTCGGCCGCGCCGCCCTCGGACTCCTGCGTGCCCTCCTGCTGGGTGGGGGCCGAGGACGTGGAGGTCGACGTGCTGTCGCCGCCGCCCGCCATGGAGGCGATGATCACGATGACGATGACCACGATGAGCACCAGGCCGAGGCAGCCGCCGCCGATGCCGAGGCCGACCTTGGCGCCGGTGGACATGCCCTTCTTCGGCGGCGGGCCGTAGGGGTCTCCGGGACCACCGGGGGGCATGCCGCCGTAGGGGGGCTGGCCGGGGGGCGGACCGCCCGGACCGCCGTAGGGCGGCTGACCGCCGGACGGGTCGCCGTAGCCCCCGCCGGGAGCGCCGTAGCCGGGCTGGCCGCCGTAGGACTGGTAGCCGCCGGTGCCGTCACCGTGGGGAGGCTGCTGGGGGCCGGAAGGGTACTGGGGATAGGACAACGGGGTGCTCCGGTCTTCGTACACGATGCCTGAGGGAATGTGCCGCGGGCCTGAGCCGTGTACCGGCTGGAACACATGCGGCTTCGAGGACCATATCCGACGCGGGTGTGCCGCCGCCTCGCAAGCCCCGTGTCAGAGCTGTCCGGAATCGGACGTTTCCGCTGGCGGCCGGGCCTGGACCCGGTCGCCGCCGGGGGACGGTGCGATCCGGTGACCCCGACGTACTACGCTGTGTCGTAGAAGCCCGCTGGCATGGCGTGAGGACGACGAGCGGAGGCGGCGTGGTCGACTGGCTGACCATGACGATTCAGATGGTGTCACTGGCGTTGGCCGGGTGGTGCCTCGTCTCGACCTTGCGCGACCAGCCCATGGTGGTCCCGCACCTGGTAGGCATGGCTGTCCTGTGGCTGCTCGTGCTCGGACAGGTGACCGCCACCGTCGTCACCATGGTCGGCGGCGAGCGGCCCGCCGAGACGGCCATGTTCGTGTCCTATCTGGCCACGGTCGCCCTGCTGCCGCCCGCGTGCGCCGTGTGGGGCTTCATGGAGCGGAGCAGGTGGGGCCCGGCGGTGATCGCCTTCGCGTGCCTGATCCTGCCCGTCCTGTTCGTCCGCCTCGAACAGCTCTGGAGCCCCGTTGTCTGAGTCCGCCGCGACCCGGGACAGAACCCTGCGCACCGGCCCCGGCCGCCTGCTCGTCGCCGTGTACGGGGTGTTCGCGCTCGCCGCGACCGCGCGCGGGGGCTACCAGCTGGCCACGAGGTTCGACGAGGCACCGCTGGCCTACGGGCTCTCGCTGCTCGCCGGGGTGATCTACCTGGTGGCGGCGGTGGGCCTGGCCCGGGCCGGGCGGACCTCGCGCAGGGTCGCGCTGGTCTCGTGCAGCGTCGAACTGGTCGGTGTGCTGGCGGTGGGCGCGGTCAGCCTGCTCCTGCCGGGGGTCTTCCCCGACGACACGGTGTGGTCGAACTTCGGCGCCGGGTACCTGTTCATCCCGCTGGTGCTGCCGGTGCTGGGCCTGTGGTGGATCCTGCGCGTCCACCGCATGGACCGGGGCGTCGGGGGCCGCGGCGCCTGAACGGCGCCCCCGGGCCCGCTTCCGGGTCCCGCGTCCGGGCGCCCTCCCGCGGGCCGGTACGGCGGCGGACACCGGGCACACCCCTCCCCACCTGCCGGGACGGAACGCCTAGTGTGGTGCCCATGTCCGAACTCCTGACCCTGCCGGTGGCCGTGTCGGCCGACTGGCTCCGCGAACACCGCGACCGGGTGGTCCTCGTCGACTCCCGGTGGTACCTCGACGGGCGCTCCGGCCGCGACGCCCACCGCGCCGGACACCTGCCCGGCGCCGTCTTCACCGACCTGGACACCGACCTGGCCGCCCCGGCCAGCCCCGAGGGCGGACGCCACCCGCTGCCCTCCGCGGCCGACTTCGCCGCCGCCCTCGGCCGCCTCGGCATCGGCGACGACTCCTCCGTGGTGGTCTACGACGACGCGGGCGGTTCCGTGGCCGCCCGCCTGGTGTGGATGCTGCGCGTGCTGGGGACCCCGGCGGCCTTCCTCGACGGGGGCCTCCAGGCGTGGGCCGGCGAACTGGAGGAGGGCGACGTCACCCCCCGGCCGGTGCACCGCACCCCCCTGCCCTGGCCCGCCGACCGCGTCGTGCACACCGACACCGTCCGCGCCGAGGCGGGCGATCCGGCACACCTGCTGGTCGACGCCCGCGCCCGCGAACGCTACACCGGTGAGCGGCCCGCACCCGTCGACGCCCGGCCGGGGCACGTGCCGGGCGCCCGCAGCGCCGAGTGGACCGCGAACCTGGGCGATGACGGGCTCCTGGCCGCCCCGGGAATCCTGCGTGAACGCTTCGCCGCCCTCGGCGCCGACTCCGCCGACACCATCACCGCCTACTGCGGGTCGGGGGTCACCGCCTGCCACGACCTGCTCGCCCTGGAGCACGCCGGGTACTCCGGCGCCCGCCTCTACCCGGGGTCGTGGAGCCGTTGGGGAGGCGACGACACCCTCCCTGTGGAGACCGGCGACCCCCGGGCCTGAAAACCCCGCGCACCGGGGCGTGGGCGCCTCGGCCCGAGCCGCCGGACGCGGGGCGCCGGTGTCCCGGGGGCGGTTCCGGGAGCGCGCCGAGGCGCGCTCCCGAACACGGGGCCGTTCTCAACGACCACCGTCCGTGAGAGGTTCCCGGGCGGGGCGTCTTTCGTGTCCTGATCTGGTCACATGTGGAACCGGCCCCTCGCACGCGGCGTCAGAGCGTCAGTAGGATTGCCCGGCCCCGGGGAACACGCAGGCAGGGGACGTGCACGGCCTCGCTCCCCCATGCCCCACCGCGAAACGAGGAACATTGGCCATCGAACTCCTGCTGCTGCTCATCCTGGTCGGCGTCGCCGTCGTGATCGGCGTCCTGGTCTACGCGCAGCGCGCCAAGAAACCGAAAACGGCCCCCGAGCCCCCCGCGCCGCCTCGGGACCCCTTCGCCGACACGGGCGACAGCACCGCGGGCGACCCGCGCGCCATCAAGGCGGGCGACATGATCGACTGGGGCACCGAGCGGACCTGGATCCGCGGCACCCTGCGCCTGTCCGAGGGCGGCTTCACCTGGTCCGAGCACTTCCTGGAGGTCGAGGGCGGCAAGCGCTGGCTCTCGGTGGAGGAGGACCCCGACGTGGAGCTGGCCCTGTGGACCGGCCGCCCCGACCTGGACATCATCCCCCAGGGCAAGAGCATCGAGCTGGAGGGCACCGTCTACCGGCTCCAGGAGAAGGGCACCGGCTCCTACCGCTCCGAGGGCACCACCGGGCTCAAGGCCTCCGGGGGCCTGGACTACGCCGACTACGAGTCCGACGACGGACGGCTGCTGTCCTTCGAGCGCTTCGACCACGGGCGCTGGGAGGCCAGCACGGGCACCAAGGTCGCCCCGGGCACCTTCACCATCTACCCGGGGAGCTGACCGGAACGTGCGCGCGAGCATCAGCGCCCCCTTCGTCGACACCAGCGCCGACGACCTGGTCTGGGCCCTGCGCCACCCGCTGGTCGACCCCCTGGCCGCCCGCACCGTCCGGGTGCCGGGGGCCCGGGTCGAGCTGCGGGTGCTCGGCGCCTCCCACCAGGTGGTCGTCACGCCGGAGCCGTCGCCCGGGGCCCTGGTGCCCGAGGAGCCGCTGGTGGAGACGGTGGCCTGCCTGCCCGGCCTCCCCGGCGGTCTGCCCGGCAGCGCCGACCGCCCCGACCTGGGCGGCTACCGTTTCGGCTCGCGCGTGGAGTCCCTGTCCCGCACCGAGCTGGCCCGCCGGGTGGAGGGGATCCACCGGGAGGTGGACGACTCCCCCGGCGGCCTGCTCGTCGCCTTCCCCGGCGATCCGCTGGCGGTCACCGCGCTGCACCTGGTCCCCGGCGGACCACTCGGCTGGCGCACCTGGCACGCCTACCCCCAGAGCGGCGAGCTGGTGACGACCACCTCGACCGTGACCCTTCCCCCCACTTCCGGGAGAACCGCACCATGAAGGCATACGAGGAGCCCGCGGACAACGGCAACAGGAACGTCATCATCACGGTGTTCGTCGTGATCGGCGTCATCCTGCTGGTCCTGATCCTGCTCAGCGCCTGCTCCAACAACAGCAACAACTACTGCCCCGACGACGACGTGGTCCAGATCGAGGGCTATGACGACGACGACTGCGACGGGTCCTCGGGGTCCTCCGGCGGAGGAGGGTTCTTCTTCTTCGGCGGGGGCACCGGCGGCGGCAGCAGCTACAGGGACAACAACAGCAGCAGCTACAGCGGCGGCAGCAGCAGCAACGGCAGCGGCAGCAACTACCGCGGCGGCGGCAGCGGCTTCGGCAAGTAGTCTCCTTCCCCACACGTCACGAACACGTCAACCGAAATCCCCTACCTGCGAACAGGACCATGAACGAGATCCTCCTCAACGCGCTCGGAGCCCTCGCCTACGGCGGAGTGGGCATCGTCATCCTCGTGCTGGGCTACCTCCTCACCGACCTCCTCACCCCCGGCAAGCTGCACGTGCTGATCTGGGAGAACCGCAACCGCAACGCGGTCCTGCTCGTGTCGGCGAACACGCTGGGCTCGGCCATCGTCGTCACCTCGGCGATCCTCTCCAGCGAGTCCGAGATCGGCCTGGGCGCGGGCCTGCTCTCGACCGCCGTCTACGGCCTGATCGGCCTGGGCGTGATGGCGCTGTCGTTCGTGCTGATCGACCTCCTCGTCCCCGCCAAGATCGCCCAGATGATCAGCAACGACGAGCCGCACCCGGCCACCTGGGTGAGCGCCTCCGCGCACGTGGCGATCGCGGTCGTCATCGCCGCGGCCCTGACCTGACGCCCCTCCCCCCACCGGCCCCCTGCCCCGGGCAACCGCACCACCGCACCACCACACGAAGGCAGTTCCGTTGACTGAGACCACCGTCCGCGCACGGCCCCGACTGCCGGTATCCGCCAGGGCGGCCCGGTTCCTCGTGTTGTTGGCGGTGTTCGTCTGCGCCGCCTGCGGCCTGGTGTACGAGCTCGCGCTGGTCGCCATCGGCAGCTACCTGCTGGGCGACAGCATCACCCAGGCCTCCGTGGTCCTGTCGGTGATGGTGTTCGCGATGGGCGTGGGCTCCCTGTTGTCCAAGCGCTTCCAGGCGCACCCCGCCGCGGCCTTCGCGGTGATCGAGGGCCTGCTCTCGCTGGTCGGCGGACTGTCCGTGCTGCTGCTGTACGGGGCGTTCGCCTGGTTCTCCGCCTACCAGCCCGCCCTGGTGGTGCTGTCGTTCGCCATCGGGCTCCTCATCGGCATGGAGATCCCGCTGCTGATGACGCTGATCCAGCGCATCCGCAGGCAGGAGGCCTCCGACGCGGTCGCCGACCTGTTCGCCGCCGACTACGTGGGCGGCCTGATCGGCGGCCTGGCCTTCCCGTTCCTGCTGCTCCCGCTGCTGGGCCTGCCCAAGGGCGCGCTGATGGTGGGCGCGCTCAACGCCGTCGTCGGCGTGGCGGTGGTGCTGTGGCTGTTCCGCGCGGAGCTGACCCGGCGGGCCTACGCGGGCCTGAGCCTGGGCCTGGCGTTCATCATCGCGGTGCTCGGCCTGGCCTACGCCTACGCCGACCAGTTCGAGGTGGACGCGCGCCAGGCGCTGTACCGGGACCCGATCGTGCACGCCGAGCGCTCGGAGTACCAGGAGATCGTGCTCACCCGGTCCCTGGACGGCCAGGACGTGCGCCTGTTCCTCAACGGGAGCCTCCAGTTCTCCAGCCTGGACGAGTACCGCTACCACGAGTCGCTGGTGCACCCGGCGATGGCGGGACCGCACGAGGACGTGCTGGTGCTGGGCGGCGGCGACGGCCTGGCCCTGCGCGAGATCCTGGCCTACGACGACGTGGCCTCGGCCACCCTCGTGGACCTGGACCCGGCCGTGATCGAGCTGGCCTCGACCGACCCGGTGATCAGCGACCTCAACGGGGACTCCCTCGAGGACCCGCGCGTGGACGTGGTCAACGCCGACGCCTTCCAGTGGCTGCGCGAGAACCGCGAGGAGTTCGACGTCATCATCGCCGACCTCCCGGACGGGGACTCCGTGGGCACCGCCAAGCTCTACTCGGTGGAGTTCTACGCGCTCCTGCGCCACGCCCTGTCCGAGGAGGGCCGCATGGTCGTGCAGGCGGGTTCCCCCTTCTTCGCTCCGGAGGCCTACTGGGGCGTGGGCGACTCCCTGGAGGCGGCGGACCTGGCGGCCACCCCCTACAACGTGGACGTGCCGAGCTTCGGCAACTGGGGTTTCTACCTCACCTCATCCGGGTCCGCGCCCGAGCTGCGCGTCCCCGACGACGCGCCGCCGCTGAGCTTCCTCGACCCGGCCCTGCTGGAGGCCGCGCAGGTCTTCCCCAAGGACCGCCGCGAGGAGGACGTGGAGGAGTCGACCCTCATGCACCCGAGGATCATCGGCTACCACCAGGGGGCCTGGCGGGGCTACTGACGCCGGTCCGCGGACCGGCGCCGCCTCGGCGAGAAAACACCGCGCGGCCTGAGGACTTGGGCCAGTGGGCGGCCACGCGGTGTGTCTGGGGAGGGGCTGGTCGGGGGCCCGGTCCCGTCCGGGGACGGCGGTCGCGGGTGGAGAGTCGGACGGAAGGTCTGCGGCGCCGGACGGGGCAAGGGTGCGCTTCCCCGCGTTCCCCGACGACCTGGGCCCATCCTGACCTGCCGGTCGAAGTCGGAGAAACCGCCACGCCGCATCCGACACCGGCCCAGCCAACCCCTTACCCAGACTTTCCCGCCCTTTTCCGGCTTCCCGACCGCTCGCCCGCCCCCGTGGCGGCGGGTCCGCGGAACCGCCCGCGGGCCGTGTGCCGCGTCGGATCCCACCGGCCCCGGTTCCCGCGGCGGGCCCGCTCAGGCGCGCTCCAGGGCGGCGAGGGCGGTGACGGCGCCCAGCTCCCAGCAGGCCTCGCGGTCCCGGGCCGCCGGGCGGCCGGTCACGGTGACCGGCGGGCGGTGCCGCCGCCACCCCATGCCCTTGGCGATCGACTCGACCGACCGGACCGCGCCGGAGGCGTCGTCGTCCCCGTGCACGTACAGCGCGTAGGGCAGTCCCTCGGTCGCCCCCTGGGCGGGGTAGAAGACCGTGTCGAAGAAGACCTTGAGGGCGCCCGACATGTACCCGATGTTGGCCGGGGTCCCCAGGACGACGGCGTCGGCGCCGAGCAGGTCGCTGGCCGTGGCCGACAGCGCCGCCTCCGCACGCACCTCGACCCCCTCGATGTCGTCGTCGCGGGCGCCCTCCAGGACCGCCTCCAGCAACTGCCGGGTCGCGGGCGAGACCGTGTGGTGAACGATGAGCAGTCGTGCCATGTCCCCCACACTAGGAGGCGGCGGCGCGCCACCGCCGCCTCCCGCACGGCGCCACCCGGCACCGGCGCCCAGCCGACGCCCGCAGCAGAAAGCCAGGCCCCGCCATGAGCCAGCCCCCGCACGGTCCCGGTGACGGGTCCGCGGACCGCGACCAGCCGCCCATGGGCCCTCCCCCCGCAGGCATGCCGCCCACCGGCTGGCAGCCGCCCCCGGGGCCGCCTCCCGCGCCCGGCTTCGCCCGTTCGGGCCCTCCCTCCCCGGGCAAGCCAGGAGGCGCCAGGGAGTACTCCCCCTGGCTGTTCCTGAGCCTGGGCTGCGGCGCCCTGTTCCTCATCGGGATCCTCCTGGTCCTGCTCATCGTCCTCGTCTTCGACGACCGCGCCGAGCGGAGCGAGGGCGCGCTCGGACCCCTCGGACACGGCGGCGCGTCCGTCACCGGGGACCGCACCACCGCCTGACCGCGCGGCGGCCGGGAGGGGTGTGTGTCCTCATCCGAAATTCAGCGGGAAAAAGCCGGAAAACATGTCCTTTCCTCCGAATTCTCCGCGCCACAGAAAGGACATCGCACCCCGTAAGGGCATGATCGCGCAATTCCTTCACCCGGCCGCGCGCGGAGAACGCGGATGTCGGACATTGACCGGCCATTCGACGTTACCTAAGGTGCGACGGCACGCGCACCACCCGCTCGCACCACCGTGCCAGCAGGACATACGCGGACGTAACAACCGTTCTCGCCCGCCCCGGCGGCGCACACGCAGGAACGAGGAACACATGCCGCACAACGTCCGTGCCGCACTCGTCCAGACCGAATGGACGGGCGACACCGAATCCATGCTCGCCGTCCACGAGGAGCACGCGCGCGACGCCGCCGCACGGGGCGCGCGGGTGATCGGTTTCCAGGAGGTGTTCAACGCCCCCTACTTCTGCCAGGTGCAGGACCCCGAGCACCACCGCTGGGCCGAGGCCGTCCCCGACGGCCCCACCGTCACCCGCTTCAGGGCCCTGGCCAGGGAACTGGGCATCGTCATGGTCCTGCCGGTCTTCGAGGTGGAGTCCCCCGGCTTCTACTACAACACCGCCGCGGTCGTCGACGCCGACGGCAGCTACCTCGGCAAGTACCGCAAGCACCACATCCCGCAGGTCCACGGCTTCTGGGAGAAGTACTACTTCCGCCCCGGCAACCTCGGCTGGCCGGTCTTCGACACCGCCGCCGGGCGCATCGGCGTCTACATCTGCTACGACCGCCACTTCCCCGAGGGCTGGCGGGCCCTGGGGCTGGCCGGAGCCCAGCTGGTGTACAACCCGTCCGCGACCAGCCGCGGCCTGTCCGCCCACCTGTGGAAGCTGGAGCAGACCGCGGCGGCCGTGGCCAACGCCTACTTCGTCGCCGCGATCAACCGCGTGGGCGTGGAGGAGTACGGCGACAACGACTTCTACGGCACCAGCTACTTCGCCGACCCGCGCGGGCAGTTCGTCGGCGACGTCGCCTCCGACACCTCCGCCGAGCTGGTCGTACGCGACCTGGACCTGGACCTGGTCGACGAGGTCCGCCGGCAGTGGGCCTTCTACCGCGACCGCAGGCCCGACGCCTACGGCCCGCTGGTCCGGGGCTGAGGGGGCGCGGCATGGCACGACGCACCGTCATCCGCGGCGGCCTGGTCGTCACCGCGGCCGAGGAGACCGAGGCCGACGTCCTGGTGGAGGGCGAGAGGGTGGCCGCGCTCGCGCTGCGCGGCAGCGACGCCGCCCGCTCCTGGGCCGACAGCGGCGCCGAGGTCATCGACGCCGCCGGGCACTACGTCGTCCCCGGCGGGGTGGACGGCCACACCCACATGGAGATGCCCTTCGGCGGCACCTCCTCCTCCGACACCTTCGAGACGGGCACCCGGGCCGCAGCCTGGGGCGGCACCACCACGATCGTCGACTTCGCCATCCAGCGGCCCGGGGAGTCGGTGCGCGCGGGCGTGGACGCGTGGATGGCCAAGGCCGAGGGCAACTGCGCGGTGGACTACGCCTTCCACGCGATCCTCTCCGACGTCAACGCCTCCTCGCTCGGGGAGATGGACGCCCTCGTCGGCGAGGGCGTGACCTCGTTCAAGCTGTTCATGGCCTACCCGGGCGTGTTCTACAGCGACGACGGCCGGATCCTGCGGGCCATGCAGCGCGGCGCCGCCAACGGCGCGCTGACCATGGTGCACGCCGAGAACGGCATCGCCATCGACGTGCTGGTCGAGCAGGCCCTGGCCGAGGGCAGGACCGACCCGAGGTACCACGGCGAGGTGCGCAGGGCCCTGCTGGAGTCGGAGGCCACCCACCGCGCCGTCCAGCTCGCCCGGGTGGCGGGCGCGCCGCTGTACGTGGTGCACGTCTCGGCGCGGGAGGCGGTGGAGGAGCTGGCCCGGGCGCGCGGGATGGGGCTCAACGTGTTCGGCGAGACCTGCCCCCAGTACCTGTTCCTGTCCGCCGACAACCTCGCCGAGCCTGGATTCGAGGGCGCCAAGTACGTGTGCTCCACTCCTCTGCGGCCCCGGGAGCACCAGGAGCACCTGTGGCGAGCGCTGCGCACCAACGACCTGTCCGTGGTCTCCACCGACCACTGCCCGTTCTGCTTCGCCGGGCAGAAGGAGCTGGGCCGGGGCGACTTCTCCAGGATCCCCAACGGCATGCCCGGGGTCGAGCACCGCATGGACCTGCTGCACCAGGCCGTGGTGGAGGGCCGCATCGGCAGGCGCCGGTGGATCGAGATCGCCTGCGCCACCCCGGCCCGCATGTTCGGCCTGTACCCGGCCAAGGGCACGATCTGCCCGGGCTCGGACGCCGACATCGTGGTCTACGACCCACGCGCCGAGCAGGTCCTGTCGGCCGAGACGCACCACATGAACGTGGACTACTCGGCCTACGAGGGCAGACGGGTCACCGGCCGGGCCCGCACCGTGCTCTCGCGCGGCCGGGTCGTGGTGGACCGCGGCGCCTACCTGGGCGAGGCCGGGCACGGCCGGTACGTGCCCCGGTCCACCTGCCAGTACCTGGTCTGAACGAGAGGGCAGCACATGGACATCGGACTCGTCCTCCAGACCGACCCGCCCGCCGACCTGCTGGTCGAACGGATGGTCCGCGCGGAGGGGTACGGCTTCACCCACGGGTGGACCTTCGACTCGGTCGTGCTCTGGCAGGAGCCCTTCGTCGTCTACAGCCGGATCCTGGAGCGCACCAGCGGCCTGGTCGTGGGGCCCATGGTGACCAACCCGGGCACGCGCGCCTGGGAGGTGACCGCCTCGCTGTTCGCCACCCTGAACGACATGTTCGGCAACCGCACGGTGTGCGGGATCGGCCGGGGCGACTCGGCCATGCGGGTGGCGGGCCGCCGACCCGCCACCCTGGAACGCCTGTCCCGGGCGATGCGCGCGATCAAGGACCTGGCCGAGGGCCGGGAGGCCGACGTGGAGGGCGCGGCCCTGCGCCTGCCGTGGGTGCGCGACGGCGCCCTGCCCGTGTGGATGGGCGCCTACGGGCCCCGGGCACTGGAGCTGGCGGGCCGTCAGGCGGACGGCTTCATCCTCCAGCTGGCCGACCCCTACCTGACCGAGTGGATGGTCAGGGCGGTGCGCACGGCCGCGGCCGACGCCGGGCGCGACCCCGACGCGGTGACGGTGTGCGTGGCGGCGCCCGCCTACGTCACCGACGGCTCCGAGCGGGGGCTCGCCCACGCGCGGGAGCAGTGCCGCTGGTTCGGCGGGATGGTGGGCAACCACGTGGCCGACCTGGTCGCCCGCTACGGCGACTCCTCCGACGCGGTCCCACGGGAGCTGACCGACTACGTCAGGGCCCGGCGGGGTTACGACTACAGCCACCACGGCCGGGCGGACAACCCCGACACCGCGTTCGTCCCGGACGGCATCGTCGACCGGTTCTGCCTGGTCGGGCCGGTGGAGGAGCACGTGGAGAAGCTGGAGCGGCTCCGGGAGGCGGGTGTGGACCAGTTCGCGGTGTACGCGATGCACGACGACGTGGACGGGGTCATCGAGGCCTACGGGCGCCACGTCGTCCCGGCCGTGTCCTGACCCGCGCCGCGGGGCGGAGAGCCGGAGAAGGCCGGGACCAGGAAGGCCGCGGCCGGGGACCGGCGCGCAGGCGGGGGACCGCCCGGACGGGACGGGCGTCCGGACGGGCGCGTCCTTGCCCGGGGCCAGGCGCATACCGTCGTGCAGGGGCGGTCCCCCACCGCACGGGCGCGTCCCTTCGGGGTGCGCGGTCCCGTGGTAACCCTCCCGACCCGCCCACGACACCTGTGCGCCTTGTGACGTGCGAGGATATTCGGCGGCCCGGAACGAATCCGGACTTTTCGCCGCCCTTCCCGGGGTTCCCCCGCCGGGTCCGGCAGCGCTCGTATCCCCCGCCCTCCCCGTCCGCCCACCGAGACCAGGTGACCCGTGACCCACAGCCCGACCCCGGCGGAACCCGCCGCCGTCACCCACCCCGACGGCCGGGTGTCCCTCGCCGAGGGGACCTCCCTGCCCGAGGGCCCCTACGTCAACGCCGACCTCCAACCCGTCCCGATGTCCCGGCGCACCTGGGGCACCGGCAGCTTCGGCGCCCTGTGGGTGAGCATGTCGGTCAGCATCCCGGCCTGGACCCTGGCCAGCGGCCTGATCGCGGCGGGCATGGACTGGCGCCAGGCCATGCTCGCCGTGGTCCTGGGCAACCTCGTCGTCCTGCTGCCCATGGTGCTGACCGGCCACGCGGGCGCCAGGTACGGCATCCCCTTCCCCGTGTTCGCGCGCGCCTCCTTCGGCCTGCGCGGCGCCAACCTGCCCGCGCTGCTGCGCGGCGCGGTCGCCTGCGGCTGGTACGGCATCCAGACCTGGGTCGGCGGCCAGGGGGTGTACATCCTGCTCGGGCGGCTGCTCGGCGACGGGTGGACGGGGTCGGCGGCGCTGGGCGGCCAGCCGTGGACGCTGTGGCTGTCCTTCGGCCTGTTCTGGGTCGCCCAGCTCGCGATCATCCTGTGGGGCATGGAGGGCGTGCGCCGGACCCAGGTGTGGGCCGCGCCGCTGATGATCCTCGGCGGCGTCGCGCTGCTGGCCTGGATGGCCGTGGAGGCCGGGGGCCTGGCCCCGATGCTGTCCCTGGACTCGGGCGAGCCCCTGGACTGGGGGCCCTCCTTCTGGGCGCTGTTCTTCCCGTCGCTGATGGGCGTGATCGGCTACTGGGCGACCCTGACCCTCAACATCAGCGACTTCACCCGCTTCTCGTCCTCCCAGCGCGCCCAGGTGGTGGGCCAGACGCTGGGCCTGCCCACCACGATGACGCTGTTCTCGCTGCTGGCCGTCATGGTCACGGCGGGCACCGCGGCCGTCTACGGCGAACCCCTGTGGAACCCGATCGACGTCGTGGCGCGGATGGACAGCGGGATCGGCCTGCTCTTCGCGGTCTTCGTCGTGCTGCTGGCCACGGTCTCCACCAACATCGCGGCCAACCTGGTCGGTCCGGCCTACGACCTGTCCAACCTCAGGCCCCGGCTGATCAGCTTCCGCGCCGGGGCGATCACCACCTGCGTGCTCAGCGTGCTGATCATGCCGTGGCGGCTGCTGGAGAACGAGAGCGTCTACATCTTCACCTGGCTGGGCACGGTGGGCGGCCTCCTGGGCACCGTGGCGGGCGTCCTGCTCGCCGACTACTGGCTGCTGCGCCGCACGCGGATGAACCTGCCCGCGCTGTACGAGCGCGGCTCGGAGTACTGGTACCGGCACGGGTGGAACTGGCGCGCCCTGGTGGCCTTCGGCGTCGGCTCGGTGCTGGCCGTGGGCGGTTCGCACTCCCCCGAGGGGTCGGGCCCCTTCCCGGCCGAGGGTCTGGTCCCGTTCCTGGCGCCGCTGGCGGACTACGGGTGGCTCGTGGGGCTGGCCAGCGGCCTGCTGCTGCACTGGGGCCTGGGCGTGCTCCTGCCCCACCGGGACGCGGGGGAGCGGGCCGCGAGGAGGACGGAGGGGGCCGCCGCCGGCTGAGCGGGCCCCGGGGTCAGTCCCGCCGGGTCCACTCCCCGTGGGCGGACCCGGCCGTCAGCGGGAGCCCGACGCCGAAGGCGCCCTCATCGTCGTAGAAGTGCTCTTCGCCTTCTTCGTACTCTTCGAGCTCTTCGTCCCAGTCGTGTTCCATGCCCGGCTCTGCCCTTCTTTTCGGCATCGTCTCATCGACGCTCGGCGCTTGGAGAAGGTTGTCCCGGCTGCGGGGCGCACCGGCGGTCCGGGAGCGCGGAGGACTGCCTCACTCCGCGCTCCGCGGGGTCACCTGTAGCCGTCGGGGTTGGCCGACTGCCAGCGCCAGGCGTCGGCGCAGGCCTCGGCCACCGTGTGCTCGGCCCTCCAGCCCAGTTCGCGGTTGGCCAGCCCCGGGTCGGCGAAGCAGGTGGCGATGTCGCCGTCGCGGCGCGGCCCCACCCGGAAGGGGATGGTGTGGCCGCAGGCCGCCTCGAAGGCGCGGATCGCCTCCAGGACGGAGGTGCCCCTCCCCGTCCCCAGGTTGAAGGCCCTGAGCCCCTTCTGCGAGGCCAGGTGGTCGAGCGCCGCGACGTGCCCCCGGGCCAGGTCCACCACGTGCAGGTAGTCCCGGACCCCCGTGCCGTCCGCGGTGTCGTAGTCGTCGCCGAAGACCGTCAGCTCGGGCAGCCTGCCCGCGGCGACCTTGGAGATGTAGGGGAAGAGGTTGTTGGGGATGTCGTTGGGGTCCTCCCCGATCAGGCCGCTGGAGTGTGCGCCGACCGGGTTGAAGTACCGCAGCACGGTGATCCGCCAGTCGGGCGCGCTCACCGCGAGGTCCTCCAGGATCCTCTCGCCGAACAGCTTGGTCGCGCCGTAGGGGTTGGTCACCCGCAGCGCGCTCCCCTCGGCGATCGGCACCGTGTCGGGGTCGCCGTAGACGGTGGCCGAGGAGCTGAACACCAGGTCGCGCACCCCGACGCGGTCCATCGTCTCGGCGAGCGTGAGCAGGGCGTCCAGGTTGTTGCGGTAGTACCGCAGCGGCTGGCTGACGGACTCCCCCACCGCCTTGAGCCCGGCGAAGTGCACCACGGCCTCGATGCCGTGCTCCACCAGGACGCGCTCGACGACGCCCTGCTCGGTGCAGTCGCCCCGCACGAACGGGATCCGCGCGCCGGTGATCTTCTCGACCCGGCGCACGGCCTCCTCGCTGCTGTTGACCAGGTTGTCCAGGACGACCACCTGGTGCCCGCGCGCGACCAGCTCGACCGCCGTGTGGGAACCGATGTACCCGGCTCCTCCGGTGAGCAGAATCCTCAAGGCCCTCTTCACCCTCCCTGTCGTGGGGCCGCGCCGGACGGCGCGGCCCCTGCCTTCCCCCGAACCCGCCCGGTTCAGAGGAGCTTGCCGAAGACCTGCTCGACCACCCGGGCCGCGGCCTTGCCGTCGTCCAGGGGGCAGAACTGGTTCACGAAGGCCTCGTACCGCTCCCTGTGGGCCTCCTGGACCCCGTCGATGTCGCGGATCGAGTCGATGACCTCGTCGGAGGTGCGCAGCAGCGGGCCCGGGGCGGTCTCGGCGAAGTCGAAGTAGAACCCGCGCAGGCTGTCGCGGTACTCCTCCAGGTCGTAGGTGAAGAACAGCATCGGGCGGCCGGTGTTGGCGAAGTCGAACATCAGCGACGAGTAGTCGGTGATGAGGATGTCCGTGACCAGGAACAGCTCCTGGATCTCGGGGTAGGCCGAGACGTCGAAGACGAAGTCCTTGCCCACGTTCGGCACCCGGTCGACGATGTTGGGGTGCCTGCGGAACAGCAGCACGTGGTCGTCGCCGAGGGCGTCGTACAGCCGCCGCAGGTCCAGGTGCAGGTCCAGCTTGTACTTGCCGACGGAGTAGAACTTGTCGTCGCGCCAGGTGGGCGCGTAGAGGATGACCTTCTTGCCCTCCGGCAGGCCCAGGCGCTCGCGGACCGCCTCCGTCACCGCCTCGCGCTCGGGGCGGTGGAAGATGTCGTTGCGCGGGTAGCCGGTCTCCAGGATCTCGTTCTCGAAGCCGAAGGCGCGGCGCAGGATCGGGGTCGCCCAGGGGCTCGGGGAGACCAGGTAGTCCCACTGGTTGGTCTCGTGCCGGAGCCGGTCGTGGTAGTTGCGGCCCGCGAACTGGACGTGCTCGATGTCGAAGCCGATGCGCTTGAGCATCGACCCGTGCCAGGTCTGCACGACCTTCTGCCCGGGCTGCTTCTCGAACCACATGGGCAGGTGGGCGTTGGAGACGATGAACTCCGAGCGCGCCAGCGCCTCGAAGTACTCGCGGCTCGTGTGCCGGACCTCGGTCAGCCCCGGGGGCAGGGTGATCTGGCGGTTGCGCACCATCCACGACATCGGCGTCTCCACGCCGCGGCGCCGCAGTTCCTCGTACATGTCCCGCGGGCTGTCGGAGAACTGCTTGCCGGTGTAGCTGTCGAAGACGATGCCGGGCAGCACCGGCTTGCGGCGCAGCTTGGGGTAGACCTCCTCGCGCAGGACCTGCTGCGCGTAGGACCCCTGCTCCTCCGGACGCAGCACCGAGCCCAGGCGCAGCACGGGCCACCCGCGGCCGTCCGGCTTGAGCTCCAGGTCGAAGCCGCCCTCCTTCTCGGGGGCGGGGAACTTGGCGGTGCGCAGCTCCCGCGAGAAGCCGATCCGGCGGTCGTCCCACTGGTTGTCGCCGGTGGCGGTGCGCAGCAGGAAGCGGTAGTTGCCGGGCGTGAGGGGCACCTTCGTGCCGAAGTTGGGGATCGCGGTGGGCGGGACGGAGGCCGAGAACCGGCCGTCCGCGGCCTCCACCGGGAACAGGTGCTCCTCCATCCGGCCGACGGCCTTGACCACCAGGGAGAGCTCTCCCGTGGGGGTCTCGGGGAAGTCGCCCCGCAGGTCGAGGACGTCGTCGTCCCAGGAGACGGCGGTGAGCAGGGGCTGGGGCCGCTCCACCCGGACCCTGGTACGCCCGGCGAAGTCGGGGAGCACCCGCACGCTCAGGCCGGAGTGCGCGTAGCGGCCCTCGGGGCCGTCCTCGGCGAAGGGGATCCACCGGGAGCGGCCGGAGCCGTCCCGGAGGTGGACCGACCAGTCCTCGTAGGGGTCGCTGCCCGCGATGGCGTCCCTGTCCTGGTAGCCGTCGGTGAGGGCGGCCAGGTCGGCGAGCACGCGCACGGACGCGCCGTCGGTCTCCACCTTCGCCGGGACCTCGACGTCGCCGGGGAAGCGCTGGACGTAGGCGCTCAGGCCCTCGGTCGGGGTTCCCGTCGCCCGGCCGCTCAGGACCAGGGAGGAGCCCTCGACCGCGGAGCCGTCCAGGACGACCGCCGGTCGCTCGACGGTCAGGCGCAGCTCGAAGTCGTCCACCCAGTGCGGGCGGGCCCACACGCCCGGCCGGACCTGCTCGGGGCCGAGCATCCGGACGTCGGCCGCGGCGGGCTTCTTGAGGCGGTCCACACGGCGGAAGCCGCGGTTGACCACGCCCAGCTCCACGTACCAGTCGCCCTCGTCCCCCAGCTCGGCGGGGTCGATGACGATCCGGTAGCCGCCCCAGTCCTTGCGGGAGGTGGCCACCGTCGGGGCGAGCCGGAACTCGTTGGCCTGGTGCGTGGTCGTGCTCAGCCGCACGCGCCTGCCGTCCTCGGCGTTGACCGCCCAGGCGCGGACCTGCTGCTGGAGGCGCTTGTTGGGCCGCAGGTACTTCAGGCAGACCCGGCCCCCGACGACGAGCTTGCCGTCGACCCAGGTGAGCTCCTCGGCCTTCTGGCGGAGCTTGAGCTCCGAGCGCACGCGGTAGACCGAGCGCGGCACGCCCTGGGCGGGGTCGTCCTTGAACGGGTAGTCCGCGTAGTAGCGGATCCCGTGCCGGACGATCTTGGCCTTCTTGTGCTCGGCGCTCTTGTTGAAGACGATGACCTCGCGCAGCTGCTCGACCTTGCGCTGCCGGATGAGGTGCCACTTGAGGCGCTCGATGGCGGGGAGGTCGCGCAGCACCTTGTCGTCCACCTGGTCCAGGTAGGCGTTGCCGAGCTCGACGAGCCGCCGGGTGAAGTCCGCGTCGGCCCGGTCGAGCACCTGGAGGAAGAGGCGCAGGTCGCTGCCGAGCGCCACCGCGTCCCACCGGCGCTTCTGGAGGGGCGGCTGGTTCTCCCTGAGGAAGTCGCTGACCTTGGTGACCGCGCTGACGCGGTCCTCCAGGGCCTGGGGTCGCAGCCGGTCCTGGGTGATGGACTTGTCGTCGCTCGGGCGCTCGCGCCAGAGGTAGACGGGCGCGGAGAGCACGTCCACCGACTCGGCGAGGAAGTGCAGGGGGATGGCCACGGGGATGTCCTCGTGCAGGACACCGACGGGGAAGGTCATCCCGTGCCTGTCCCAGAAGGAGCGGCGCCAGACCTTGTTGGTGGCCAGCCGGTCCACCAGGAGCGTGTCCTCGCGCGTGATGTGCGTGCCGGTCTTCGCGGTGCGGAAGATCCTGCGGTGCATCGGCGACTGGCGCGTGCCCAGCTCGTTGAGGCGGTGGACGTTGCCGCTGGAGAAGTCCGAGCCGCTCCGGCGCAGGCTCTCCAGGTGGTAGCCGAACGCGTAGGACGGGATCACGTCGTCGCTGTCCACGAAGGTCAGGAAGTCGCCGCGCGCGTGCTCGATGCCGGTGTTGCGGGCGGCGCCCAGGCCGCCGTTCTCCTGCTGGATCAGCCGGAAGCGGGGGTCCTGCTCGGCGTATCGGGCCGCGATGGCCGCGCTGCCGTCCGGGGACCCGTCGTCCACCATCACGACCTCGAGATCGTCCCACGTCTGCACCTGAAGGGAGCGCAGGCACTCGTCGAGATACCTCTCGACGTTGTAGATGGGTACGACGACACTGAGTGCGACCACAAATGACTCCAAGGCTCCGCGGATCCGAACACACCCGTCGCACAGCGGAGGTCGCGCCAGCGCGCGCCCGGTCTACCGGGTGTGGGGGGAGGGTGGATCAGGCTCCCGCTCCTGTCAGCCCGCAGAGACGGAACGACTGACAGGACAGGACAAGGTGGGCAAAGTAGAACCCAGGTTAACCCATGACTTCAAACCGTCTGGAATTGCGTGAACTTCCTCCCCGCCCGGGCGGGAGGGGGCGCGGGGGAGGCCGCCGGGTCGGGTCAGGGGAGGCGAACCCTTCGCCCGCGGGCGCGAGGAGGGGGGCACACGCCCGCGAAAGCGCTCCCACCTCGGACGTGTCGGCCTCGGCAGGGCCCGGCCGCGGCGCCCGCGGGGAAGGCGCCGGGGGCGCCCGCCGCGGCGGTCCGCGGCCCGTGCGCCCGGGGGCGGCGGCGCGCCTTGGATCCCGTCACCCCCGTCCGTGACGCACGACACTCCACGGCGGTCCGGGGTCCTCGGCAGGTCAGGACCCCCGAAGACCCCGGAGTCCCGCGGGGCCGGGGCGCGGGCGCGCACCGGCCCCCGTCGCCCCCGACAGCGGACGGCGGCCGCCCCCGGGCGGGGGGACGACCGCCGCACGGCGTCCGGGGGCCTACTCACCCCTCCACACGGGGGCGCGCTTCTCGGCGAAGGCCGCCGCGCCCTCCATGGCGTCGTGGCTGACGAACACCGGGCCCGTCAGCTCGTTCTGCTTCTCCCACATCTGCTCGGTGGACCAGTCGCCGGAGGAGGTGATGACCTCCTTGGACACCCGCACCGCCAGCGGGCCGTTGGCGGTGATGCGGGCCGCCAGCTCGCGTGCGCCCTCCAGGGCCCCGCCACTGGCGGTGACCCGGTTGACCAGCCCGAGTTCGGCCAGGCGCGGGGTCTCGACGAAGTCGCCGGTCAGTGCGAGCTCCATCGCGATGTTGCGCGGGATGCGGTGCTGGAGGCGCAGCAGGCCGCCCGCACCGGCGACCAGGCCGCGCTTGACCTCGGGGATGCCGAACCTGGCGTCCTCGGCGGCCACGACCAGGTCGCAGGCCAGCACGGCCTCGAACCCGCCCGCGAGGGCGTACCCCTCCACGGCGGCGATCAGCGGCTTGCGCGGCGGGCGCTCGGCGAAGCCGCCGAACCCGCGCCCCTCCACCAGCGGGACCTCGCCGCGCATGAAGGCCTTGAGGTCCATCCCGGCGCAGAAGGTGCCGCCCGCGCCGGTGATGATGCCGACGCTCAGATCCTTGCGCGCGTCGAGGTCGTCGAGCGCCTCGGCGACGCGTGCGGCGACCGCGGCGTTGACCGCGTTCCTGGCCTGGGGCCGGTTGATGGTGATGACGGCGACGCCGTCCTCGGCGGTGTAGAGAACCTCGTCGGACACGGTGCCCTCCCTACTTCGGCGGCATGCGCAGCGCGCCGTCGATGCGGACGACCTCGCCGTTGACGTAGCTGATCTCCAGCAGGGCCCGGGCGAGCCGGCCGAACTCCTCGGCGGTGCCCAGGCGCTTGGGGAAGGGAACCGGCGCGGCCAGGCGCCGCTTGAACTCCTCGGCGGCCTCGCCCTCGCCGTAGATGGGCGTCTCCAGGATGCCGGGGGCGATGGTGTTGACGGTGATGCCGACGGCCGCGAGGTCGCGGGCGGCCGGGAGGGTCATGCCGATGACGCCGCCCTTGGAGGAGGAGTAGGCGATCTGGCCGATCTGGCCCTCGATGCCGGCGAGGGAGGCGGTGTTGACGATGGAGCCGCGTTCGCCGTCCTCGTTGACCGGCTCCGTCTTGGCGATCTCGGCCGCGGCCAGGCGCAGCACGTTGAAGGTGCCGATGAGGTTGACCTGGATGACCTTCTGGTAGCTGTCCAGGTCGTGGGGGTTTCCACTGCGGTCGACGGTGCGGGTGGCCCAGCCGATGCCCGCGCAGGACACGGCCACCCGGAAGGGTTTGCCGGTGTCGACGGCGGCCTGGACCGCGGCCTTGACCTGGTCCTCCTGGGAGACGTCGGTGCGCACGAAGACACCGCCGATCTCCTTGGCGACGGCCTCCCCGCGCTCGGCGTTGAGGTCGGCGACGACGACGGTCGCGCCCGCGGAGGCGAGCTCCCTGGCGGTGGCCTCACCCAGGCCACTCGCGCCGCCCGAGACGAGGGCGGAGATTGCGTTGAGATCCATGGCGGAACTCTACAGAGGATGCGACCTCCGCACTAGAACCAGGTTCGGTTAATTGCGGGTAGCCCCTCCGAACAGGACTTTCACCCGGAATCCGGAGTTCTTCGCGGAACCTCCGTGCACCGTGGTCACGGAGCGCTACCGTCCTGTCATGGCGATGACGACCGCATTAGCATGGGCTCAGGAATCGACCCGGGAGGTTTCGATGACCGCTGAGCCGCTCCCCGACTGGTTCATGCCCCCGCCCGGCGGCTGGACCGCCGACGACATGGACAACCTTCCCCCGGGAGTGCCCCGGATGGAACTCATCGACGGAGCCCTTGTCTTGCTTTCCCCCCAGACCCGATTCCACGCCAAGGTCATGATCCGCCTCGCGGCCCGTCTGGAGGAAGCGGCGCCTCCCAACGTCGACGTCCTCTCGGAAATGACCATGAAGCTCGGCAAGCGCCAACGCCCGGAGCCCGATCTCATCGTCTACGAGTTCGCGGAGGGAGCCGAGGAGCACCTCGACTGGTACCAGGCCACCCACGTCCCTCCCGAAGATGTACTCCTCACTGTGGAGATCGTGTCCAAGGAGTCCCAGGACCGGGATCGCTCCACCAAACCGCTCAAGTACGCGCAGGCGGGTATCCCGCATTTCTGGCGGATAGAGCACGAGGAGAACGGACCCGCTGTCTACGTCTACGAGTTGGACGGCACGAAGGAACCCCGCTACATCCCTGTCACCGTCGCTCGAGAACGCCTCAAGCTGGACCTGCCGTTCCCGATCGACATCGACGTGAGGGCGCTGTCCCGCTAGGTCCCGCGCAACGCGGCGCGCGCCACGCTCCGGCCGCGCGCCGCCGCCCCCGACGGGACCGACCGGCCCTAACTCCTGCCGAAACGCCCCAGGCGGCGCTGTCGGCGCCGCTGGTGCCACCGGGGCAGCGCCTCCCGGGCCAGGTCCGCGGCGCCGATGAGGCCCGCCTCGTTGCCCAGCTCGGCCGCCGCCACCCGGGCCTCCGGACGGTAGCCGCGCCCCGTGAGGTTGCGCCCGAACGCCTCCCTCGCGGGCTCCAGCAGCAGTTCCCCCGCCTCGGACACGCCGCCGCCCACGATGAACAGCTCCGGGTCGAACGCCGCGGCCAGGTTGGCCAGACCCGAACCCAGCCACTGCCCGGCCTCGCGCATCAGCTCCACGCACGCGCGGTCGCCCTTGCGCGCCAGCTCGCTGACCAGTGGTCCGGTGATCTGGGCGGCGTCGCCGCCCACCGCCTGGTGCAGGGCGTCCGCCACCGGCGACTGCGAGGCCACCAGCTCCCGCGCCTCCCGCGTCAGCGCGTTGCCGCTGGCGTACTGCTCCCAGCAGCCCCGGTTCCCGCACTCGCAGCGGTGTCCGCCCGGCACCACCGTCATGTGCCCGAACTCCCCGGCCAGTCCGTACCGGCCCCGGTGCAGGTTCCCGTCGAGCACGACCGCACCGCCGATGCCCGTGCCCAGGTTCACCACCACGACGTTGTGCACGCCCCGGCCCGCCCCGGCGCGCACCTCGGCCCAGGCGGAGGCGTTCGCGTCGTTCTCCACCACCACGGGCAGCCCCAGCCGCAGGGCCAGGGCCTCGCGCAGCGGCTCCCGGCGCCAGGACAGGTGCGGGGCGAACAGCACGTTGGCCCGCCGCTCGTCGACGAAACCGGCGGCGCCCACGCCCACGGCGCGCACCCGGAACTCCCGGCGCAGCTCCCGCACCACCGAGACGATCGTGTCCTCCACAACCGCCGGGCTCTTGCTGCGTTCGGGGGTCTCCGTGCGCAGCCTGGCCAGGATGCGCCCGCCGGGCGTCACCACACCGGCGGCGACCTTCGTCCCGCCGATGTCCACCCCGATCGTCAGGGCGTGCCCGTACCGCGTGTCCGCCACCGTGACCAACTCCAGCGTCCCGGACCCGCGCTCCGCGGGTCAGCCACACATGAGAACGCGCGCCCGGCCGTCCGCGTGCCCGGACGCGCGTGGAGGCTCGGGCGCCGGTGGGGTCCTGGGGGTGTCGGACGCGCGATCGCCAGGAACGGGCCACCGCACGGCAGGCACCGGAGGTTCCCCCTCCGAGACGCCCGAGCACGGGGCGTTGAGCCCCCGAAGGAGTCCCGCCCTCAGCCGAGTGCGGAGCGCACCACGGCGGCCAGCCGCTCGGCCACCGCGGTGGCCTGCTCCTGCTCCGGCGCCTCGACCATGACCCTGACCTTGGGCTCGGTCCCGCTGGGCCGGATCAGCACCCGGCCGGTCTCGCCCAGCTCCTCCTCGGCCTCGCGCACGGCCGCCGCGAGCTCCGCGGAGTCCTTGGCGCGGGCCTTGTCCACGTCGGGCACGTTGACGAGCACCTGCGGCAGGCGGGTCATCACCTTGGCCAGCTCCGCCAGGCCCTGCTCGCGGTGGGCCATCGCGGCCAGCAGGTGCAGGCCGGTCAGGACGCCGTCTCCGGTGGTGGCGTGCTCCAGCAGGATCACGTGCCCGGACTGCTCACCGCCCAGGCCGAACCCGCCGCGCTTCATCTCCTCCAGCACGTAGCGGTCGCCCACCGCGGTCTCCACCACGGTGATGCCCTCCCGCTCCATCGCCAGCTTCAGGCCCAGGTTGGACATGACCGTGACCACGAGCGTGTCCTGGGCGAGCCTGCCCTCCTCCTTGGCCTCGGTGGCCAGGATCGCCAGGATCTGGTCGCCGTCCACCACGCGGCCCTCGGCGTCCACGGCCAGGCAGCGGTCGGCGTCGCCGTCGTTGGCGATACCGGCGTCCGCGCCGTGCAGGCGGACGGCCTCCTGGAGCACCTCCAGGTGGGTGGAGCCGCACCCGTCGTTGATGTTGTGGCCGTCCGGCTGGTCACCGATCGCCACGACCTCCGCGCCCGCGCGGCGCAGCGCCTCGGGCGCGACCAGGGCGGAGGCGCCGTTGGCGCAGTCCACCACGACCTTGAGGCCCTTGAGGCTGTGGGGCACCGAGGCCAGCACGTGCTCGACGTAGCGCTCGGCGCCGTCGTCGGCGTCGGTGACCCGGCCGACGAGGTCGCCCACGGCGGGGGTGGAGGGCACGCCGAGCATGCCCTCGATCTCCTCCTCCAGGGCGTCCTCCAGCTTCTGGCCGCCCCGCGCGAAGAACTTGATGCCGTTGTCGGGGGCCGGGTTGTGGCTGGCGGAGAGCATCACGCCGAAGTCGGCGCCGAGCGCGCCG